>NZ_WIVZ01000001.1:0-436501 GCF_009600325.1 Pseudomonas sp. FSL R10-2189 | reverse complement strand
ATCAGTTTTTCGGCCAACTTCATTTCGCTACTGTGGTAGCTCTCGAACGTGCTGCTTATCAGCAGGTGGCTGGTCAGCTCCATCTGACAGACCATTCGAACTTGAGGAAAACTGCCATCGCCGTGCTGGTTAGTAGCGCCGCCATAGTGTGCACGGTTTTGCGCGGTATCCGGAGCATTCCAGACGACACCATCCACGCCAAGTAGCGTTAGCCCCAGCCATTGAGGGTGTTTGGCCTCTTCGTGCCACCGCTGCTGGGTAAGCGTGAATACTTCGCGTACAGCATCGCTCCCGAGCCGTTGCCGTCCTTGAACAACAGCGCTCGGTGCTACCAGAAGCCGCTTGCCCGGCAGCATGATGTCCATGTGATTCACAACATCCCAAGCCGACATCCGGCGAAACAACGCCATGCCGATGATGCACCACACTAGGCTTTCAAGTGGAAGACGGCGCTTGCGAATGGTCGAGACACCCGCGCTTTCGAAGGCTTGCTTGACGATGTCTGGATCGAGTAAGGCTCCTAGCCCCTCAAGGGCATGTGGCCGCGATGCCATTTCATGGGTAAGGGACAGGGCTTTTGACAGGCGCATAAAAAATCCGATGCTCGTTTCCAAGCATCGGATTTTGCGGCCTGCGGGCTAAAGGTCAATGAGTCAGTCTTAACTGACTGGCATTACCCTTCGGGGCCGTTTTTTATTGGGCCGCAGATCGCACCGCGCCCTGTAGCCGTTGACGAGCACCGCGAGGCTACGTTCGGCTGCGCAGCAGTCGTAAAACCATGCTCCGCGGTGGGTCAGTTCAACCTTGCATTGAGCCTATACGATCGCTTCGCAATCGGACGTAGCCTCGTAAAACTCGGCAATTACTACAGGAGATTGGGCTGCAGCACGCTGCGCTGAAACCATTGCACCAAGTAATCCGCCAAAACTTGCGTGCGCTTGGGCAATCCACCCTCATACGGGTGCACCAGGTACATCGGGTTGCTGCGAGTCTGATAATTGAGCAGTACCTCGCGTAATCGCCCGTCAGCCAATTCGGCGTGGAGCATGTAAGACGGCAACCGCGCGATACCAGCGCCTATCACCGCCGCTTTTTTCAGCAAACTGTAGTGATTACTGGCAAAAGGCCCTGAAACCCGAACTCGATGCAGTTCATGCTGCTGGTGGTACTGCCATTCTTCGCGGCCGCTGTAATGGCTGTTAAGCAAACAACGATGCTCGGCCAATTGCACCGGAGTGGTCGGTTCACCGTACTGTTCAAGGTACGCCGGGCTGGCGCAGGTCATTTCGTGCCAGCTCAGTACCGACTTTGCCACCAGTCGCTCATCGCTACCCACTTGCGAGCGAATCGCCAAATCAAACCCTTCCCGGGCCAGGTCGCGGTAGCTGTTACTCAACTCCAGCTCGATCTGGACCAAGGGATAGTGGCTGGAAAATTCCAGCAACAACGCGTCAAAAAAGGTTTCACCCAGCGACACCGGCACCGTCAACCGTACCGGACCCGCCATGTCGTCCTTAAGCCGCGCCAGCGCCTGATGCGCCCGCTCAACCTGCAGCACCAATGCTTGGGCCTGCGGCAATAACGCAGCCCCCGCCGCCGTAAGGCTCAAACGCCGCGTGGTGCGATGCAGCAGCACGACCGAGAACTGCGCCTCCAACTGACTGATGCGCTTGGACAGCTGCCCTTTGCTGCAGCCCAACTGCTGAGCGGCCAAGGTAAAACTCCCCGCATTGACCAACACTGCAAACGCTGCCAGATCATCCATCTCGCTCATGGATTGTTTCCATATGAAAACCAAAGGTTGCCTATTAGTGCGCTTATCGCCACCAAAATCCACTACTAGACTGAGCCCACACCTCCCCACTCAAGGAACACCCGATGAAAATCCTGCTGATCGGCGCTAACGGCACCATAGGTTCTGCTATTGATCGCGAGTTGTCGGCGCGCCATGAAATCGTGCGTATTGGCCGTAAAAGCGGCGATTTTCAGGTCGACATCAGTGACAGCGCCTCCATTCGAGCCTTGTTCGAACAAACCGGACGCTTCGACGCCCTGGTCTGCGCCGCAGGCAATGTCAACTTCGTGCCGTTGGCCGACATGACTGAAAAAGACTTCGCCCTGGGCTTGCAAGACAAGCTGATGGGCCAGGTCAACCTGCTGCTGATCGGCCGCGAGTACGCCAACGACAATGCGTCATTCACCTTCACCAGCGGGGTGATCAACCGCGAACCGATTCGCACCGGCAGTTCGGCGGCATTGGTCAACGCTGCGCTCGACGGTTTTGTCCGGGCGGCAGCAATTGAACTGCCACGCGGGCTGCGGGTGAACTCCGTCAGCCCTACGGTGCTGGCAGAGGCGATGGACAAATACGCTCCCTACTTCCGTGGCTTCAAGCCGGTAGCGGCCGCCGATGTGGCGCTGGCTTACGCCAAAAGTGTCGAAGGCCTGCACACCGGGCAGACCTATCAGGTGGGCTAAAGCACATTGTCAGATTTGTAGGGGCGGGCTTGTGATGCACGGCGAGCCTAAGTAACGTGACGGCATTAGTCAGGAGTCCGAATAATGCGCGCTGCCCGTTCCTTAGTTTTAGTCGCCCTGTTGCCCGTCTTTGCCGGCTGCCAGTTGCTGAACAGCAAACCCGTTGATAGCAACGCCGGCCTGACTCGCCTTCAGGGCGAACTGGTCTCAGACAATGGCCAACTGGTTTTCCAACCCTGCGTCGGCCAACAGCGCTATGTGGTCAGTGATGGCGCCAGCACCACACTGGTCCAGGACGCAACCGACATGCCCGTCAAACCTGGCAAGCTGTTCGCCGATATTCGCGGCAGCTTCGTCAGTGCCAAAACCGCGGGTGAGCAAGGTGAAGTCAAGCTGCAACAGGTATACCGCCTTGAGCGCAGCAGCGCTGCCTGCCAAGACCCCAACTTCAAGCAACAAACCGTGCATGCCAACGGCAACGGGCCTGCCTGGGAAGTACAAGCAGGCGGCAAAGGCCTGATCCTTAAACGCGAAGGTCAACAAGATCTGGCACTGCCCTATGTAGAAGAACAGGTCGGTGACGGCCGCTTCTCGCTGTCCACAGAAGCCAATAATCAGCGCATTGAGCTTTGGGTAGCCCCGCAGCGCTGCACCAACAGCGTCAACGGCAGCGTGCAACACCTGGCGGCTGAACTGCGGGTCAATGGCCAGGTTCAGCGCGGTTGCGGCTATTTTGGTGGCGCGCGCAACGACTAACCGACAACTGTAACCACAGATTGCTGTTTTAACCTGACCCAACGGTTCGAAGCCGCCTATAATCCCCGGTTCGCATAAGGCTGCCGGGGTTTACCTGGCCCCGACACTGGACACCGTCATGTTACGAATCACCGAACTCAAGTTGCCAATCGACCATCCCGAAGAAGACCTGCGCACTGCCATCGTGCAGCGCCTGGGCATCGCCAGCGATGATTTGCTCGATTTCACCTTGTTCAAGCGCAGTTACGACGCGCGCAAAAAAACCTCCGAATTGTGCTTCATCTACACCATCGACCTGAGCGTGCGGGATGAGGCGGCGTTGCTGCACACCTTCGCTGATGACCGTAACGTCAACCCTGCACCGGATGTCAGCTACAAAGTGGTTGGCCAGGCGCCACAGGATTTGAGCGAGCGCCCGATTGTCGTGGGCTTTGGCCCCTGCGGGATTTTCGCCGGTCTGCTGCTGGCCCAAATGGGCTTCAAGCCGATCATTCTTGAGCGCGGCACCGAAGTGCGCCAGCGCACCAAAGACACCTGGGGCCTGTGGCGTAAAAATGTCCTGAACCCCGAGTCCAACGTGCAGTTCGGTGAAGGCGGCGCCGGAACATTCTCTGACGGCAAGCTCTACAGCCAGATCAAAGACCCGAAACACCACGGCCGCAAAGTGCTGCACGAGTTTGTCAAAGCCGGTGCTCCCGAAGAAATCCTTTACGTCAGCAAGCCGCACATCGGTACCTTCCGTCTGACCGGCGTGGTTGAAAACATGCGCCAGCAGATCATCGCGCTGGGCGGCGAAGTGCGCTTCCAACAGCGCGTGACTGACGTGCTGATTGAAGACGGCCAACTGACAGGCGTGGTGCTGGCTGACGGCGAGCAATTGAAGGCCCGTCACGTGATCATGGCCCTGGGCCACAGCGCTCGCGACACCTTCCGCATGCTCCACGGCCGTGGCGTGTACATGGAAGCCAAGCCATTCTCGGTAGGTTTCCGTATTGAACACCCGCAATCGCTGATCGACAGCGCACGTCTGGGCAAATACGCCGGTCACCCGAAACTCGGCGCCGCCGACTACAAACTGGTGCACCACGCAAAAAATGGTCGGTCGGTGTACAGCTTCTGCATGTGCCCTGGCGGAACCGTTGTGGCCGCGACCAGCGAACCAGGCCGCGTGGTCACCAACGGCATGAGCCAATACTCACGTAACGAGCGCAACGCCAACTCCGGCATCGTTGTCGGCATTACGCCAGACGACTACCCGGGCGGTCCTTTGGCCGGTATCGAGTTGCAAGAGCGCCTCGAAGCCCACGCCTACGTGCTGGGTGGCAGCAACTACGAAGCCCCTGCGCAGTTGGTGGGCGACTTCATTGCCGGCAAGCCGTCCACTGAGCTGGGCAGCGTAGAGCCGTCCTATAAGCCGGGGATTTCCCTGGGTGATCTGGCTCTGGCCCTGCCTGCCTACGCCATTGAAGCGATCCGCGAAGCACTGCCAGCATTCGAGAAACAGATTCGCGGCTTCTCGATGCACGACGCCGTCCTGACCGGCATCGAAACCCGCACCTCGTCGCCGTTGCGCATCACCCGCGACGCGTCGATGCAAAGTCTGAACGTCAAAGGTCTGTTCCCGGCCGGTGAAGGCGCTGGCTATGCAGGCGGCATCATGTCTGCCGGTGTTGACGGCATCCGCATCGCTGAAGCAGTAGCACGCGATATCCTCGGTATCGAGGCTTAATATCGCCCTTGCTGGAGCGAGTTTGCCTCGCTCCAGCTAGACCTTTCCCACGGCGTATTTCGCTGTTTCCCGACTTATTTAGATACATAGCTGAAATGTCTCGTAGACGGTGCGGGATCAATGCGTTGCTTATAACAAAAAAGAATATAGTTTTTGTTTTAACAACTATCCGCACAGGTTAGGGTGTCGCACCTAATAACCATTCGTTGGAGAGCCACCTTGCCTCTGCGTAGCACTTTCACTCGTTTCTTTCAGATGGAAGCTGCCAGCGGTCTGCTGTTGATTGCAGCTGCGGCTCTGGCGTTAATCATCAATAACTCACCGCTTTCGCACTACTACACGGCATTTCTTGATGTGCCTGTGGCCGTGCAGATCGGTGCCCTGCAAATCGCCAAACCTTCGCTGCTATGGATCAACGACGGCCTGATGGCGTTGTTTTTTCTGCTGATTGGTCTGGAGGTCAAGCGCGAGCTGCTTGAAGGCCACCTGTCCAAACCCTCCCAGGTCGTACTGCCTGGCGCAGCGGCCATTGGCGGGATGGTAGTGCCGGCACTGATTTACTGGTTCCTCAACAAAGACTACCCCGATGCACTCGATGGCTGGGCGATCCCCATGGCCACCGACATTGCCTTCGCCCTCGGCGTATTGGCCTTGCTCGGCAAGCGTGTACCGGTTTCACTCAAATTGTTCCTGATGACCCTGGCGATCATCGACGATCTGGGAGCCATCATCGTTATTGCGGTGTTCTACTCCAGCGAACTCTCCGGCGTGTCGTTGCTGCTGGCAGCGGCCTGCCTGATTGCCCTGATCGTGATGAACCGCATGGGCGTAATCAAGATCGCGCCGTATATGATCATCGGCCTGATCCTGTGGGTCTGCGTGCTCAAAAGCGGCGTGCATGCCACGCTGGCAGGCGTGACCCTGGCGTTCTGCATTCCGTTGCGCACCAAAAACGCCGAAACTTCACCGCTGCTGACGATTGAGCATGCCCTGCACCCTTGGGTGTCCTACGGCATTCTGCCGCTGTTTGCCTTCGCCAACGCGGGCGTTTCGCTGGCCGGTGTCAATCTGCACAGCTTCACTCACCACGTACCGCTGGGCATTGCCGCTGGCTTGCTGATCGGCAAAACCGTGGGTGTGTTTGGTCTGACCTGGATCGCCATCAAAGCAGGCCTGGCTGCATTGCCGGCAGGTGCCAACTGGGGCCAGGTGTTTGGGGTGGCGATTCTCTGTGGCATCGGCTTCACCATGAGCTTGTTCGTCGGTTCGCTGGCATTTGTGCCGGGCAGCAGTGAGTACGTCGGCATGGACCGCATGGGGATCTTGACCGGCTCTATCCTCGCGGCTCTGATCGGCTACGCTGTTACCGCCATCTTCAGCCGTAAACAGGCAGACGCTTAACCCAACATCAACAGGGATTCTCGCAGGGGCAGCACCGTTAACCGGTGTTGCCCCTGATGGTTTTTTGTCGCCCAACGAGGGAAATGTGGACGCAAAACTTCAATTTGTGCAGTACGGGGGCATCAGTGTGATGTTCCCGGCAGCCTTGGTCATCGCGGCATGGCTGTGGGCTGCTGCCTCTAAAAAAATCGCGGTGTTGTGGCTGGGTGTACTGCTGTGCGCCTACTTCATCGTGGGCGTGACCAAAATTCTGTTCAAGGGCTGGGGGATTGGCTTGCACAGCCTGGACATTGCGGTGTTCAGCGGGCATGCGACCAATACCTGCCTGGTATTCACCGTGATGCTGAGCCTGTTGTGCCAGCAAATTAACCCACGTTTGCGCTGGCCGGCCTTTGGGGTTGGGGTGGTACTGACCTGGTGGTTCAGCATCAACTACATCGCCCTGACCATCCACCCCTTGTCAGAAGCCATTGCGGGCGCGTCGGTAGGCACAATCGCCGCATTCATTTTTCTGCTCATGCTGAGCCAGTCCAACATCGGCAAAATACCTCGCCCGGCACTGGCGCTAGGGTTGGCTGTGGTAATGGTGTGCGCTATCGCGCCCAAGTACTCGGCCGAAAGGCTGCTGGATCGCATCGCCATCTCGTTGTCGGGTGCTGAGCAGGCCTTTAGACGCTCGTCCTGAGCCAGCCCGAGGATTGCCAACCGCATAAAAAACCCCGGCCAGTTCGCACTGGCCGGGGTTTTGTTTAAGCGCCCTACTAAAGCTTATTGGGTTACGCGGCTGGTGCCGTCAACCGTCATGATGCGTACGCGCTCGCCGGTACGGAAAACCTGGTTCGGCTCAACCTGTTGAACATAAGCACGGGTGCTGCCGTCGTCTTCACGCACGGTGATTTCAACACCTTGGGTCTTGGTCAGGCCCGACTCAGCAGCCGAACCCAGCAGGCCACCGGCGACTGCGCCGATCACTGCAGTCACGATGCTGCCACGGCCGCCACCGATAGCGCTGCCGCCAACGCCGCCGATCACAGCACCTGTTGCGGCGCCGATTGGGGTTTTGGTGCCTTCGATTTGTACAGGGCGCAGGGCAACGATAGTGCCGGTACGTACGGTTTGTACGCGACGCGCCTCATCACGCGAATAGGTGTCACCGGTCAAGTTCGAGGCACAGCCGCTCAACAGAACTGTCATGGTCGAAAAAGCTGCAACTAACAGTGCGGTCTTACGCATAGGATCAACTCCAAAAGATCAGGGATTCATTAAACTCTGCAACCGGGTGCCTGTCACCGCGCAGCGCAGACAATGTGGTCTTTATTCAGCGCCTGTACAGACACAGCGTGGGCGACAGGCGCTTGTAAATTAACGACAAGGGTAGCGCGAAATAGCCGTTTTGACTTGCACGCTACCGTTGTTTATCAGGTTTTCAAGGTGCCAGGCGCTCACGCACCCACTCAGGGCCCTCGCGGCGATAGTTGAGTCGATCATGCAAGCGGCTCGGGCGCCCCTGCCAAAACTCAATACGTTGTGGCAGCAAACGATAACCGCCCCAGTGTTCCGGACAATGCGGCTGCGTATCACTGAAACGCGCCTGAGTGGCCGCCAGCAGTGTGGTCAGCGCCTCACGGTCTGCAATCACCTGGCTTTGCGGTGAAGCCCAGGCCCCGATCCGGCTACCCAATGGGCGCACCTGATAGTAAGCGTCGGACTCCTGCGGTGTCACCTTGACCACTTGGCCTTCGATGCGCACTTGCCGCTCCAGGGTGGGCCAAAAAAACGTCATGGCGGCAAAAGGACGCGCTGCCAACTGCTCACCCTTGGCGCTGGTGTAGTTGGTGAAAAAGGTAAAACCCTGTTCATCCAGCCCTTTGAGCAAGAGCACCCGACAATGCGGACGCCCTTCGGCGTCCACAGTTGCCAGGGTCATGGCATTGGCCTCAACCGGCGGTTGCTCGGTTTTGACCGCGTCAGCGAACCACTGATGAAACAGTGCAAAAGGCTCGGCCGGAGCTTGCGCCTCGGCCAGCCCGTCACGGGTGTAATCGCGGCGCATATCGGCCAGCGCTTGGGTCATGAGGGCAATCCTTCCCTAAAACAATCAGTTCTTGTTCTGATCGTTGGCAGCCACTTTTTTGTCCGCTGCGGCTTTGGCCACTACCGGTTTTTTGGCCGGGGCAGCTTTTTTAGCCGGTGCGGCTTTCTTGGCGTGCGCTGCCTTCTTGCTAGTCGACACGGCATCAGTCTTGGCCAGTGTCGATGGCGACACAGCCGGTTGGGCTGCAACCAGCTCTTCGGGGGTCAGTACCGGCTGGCTGTATTTGCTGACCAGCGCCAACATGGTGGCTTGCGGGGTCATCATGATTTCTACGCGGCGGTTCAATGCACGACCTTCGTTACTGTCATTAGCCGCACGCGGCATCACCGACCCCATGCCACGCAGGGTCAGACGGTTACCTTGCAGACCGCTCATGCGGAAGATCGCAGCCACTGATTTGGCGCGGTCCAGGCTCAAGCGGGTGTTGGCTGCCATGGTGCCCGAAGCGTCGGCATGACCAAGTACCAGTACGGCTGTTTTAGGATCGCCTTCGACCACTTTGGCCACACGGGTGAACGGGCCGAGCATGGACGGCATCAGCAAATCCGGACGCGTAGGTTTGAACGCGCTGTCAGCAGCGGCGACGATCACGATCAGGTTCTCGCGACGCTCCAACTGCAAGTTAGAGTCTTTGATGGCAACGCGCAGGCGCGGCTCGTACTCGTCCAGCCAGGCTTGGGTGATTTTCGGGTCCGGCATCGGAATCACGCCAATCGGCGCGGCCTTGGTGGCTTTGTCATCACCACCAAACGGCCACCACCAGTTTTTCGACGTGCTTGGCGCGGCAGGCGCCGAGGCTACCTTGGCAACGACCGGTGCTTTATCAGCCGGGGCGTCTTTTTTGGCCGTGTCGCCACCACCAAAAGGCCACCAGCTAGAACCGCTGTCTTTATTCGTGTTGGCTGATGCCACTGGTACAGGGGCTGCTGCTGGGGCTGGAGCAGCAGCGGTTTTGGCTGCTGGCGCCAGGGCTGGCGTGTTGGTTGGTTTGGCTGAAGCGCTGGCAGTTTTGTCCCCAGCGGTCGGCGCCTGATCAGACGACCCGAACTGCCACCATTTGTGGCCACCTTCGGCGTCATTCTGTGGAGTTTGTGCGCAACCGGTAATAGCCAGGCAAAGAGCCAGAGCGAGAGTCTTATTAGATGACATTGAATATCCACACAATGAATTAAAAATAAAAGGCACTACGCCCATATAAAAAAACGTATTGAACACATAAAAGCTATCGCGTTCCGACCTACGGTTTATAAAAACCCGGTTATAAACACTGTGCCAATACTTTCGCCAACTTTTGCGCGCGTGGGTCCATCAATACGTAAGGCCCCAGTGAATTAGTCACAAACCCGAATGCAACCTCGCGTTCCGGGTCGGCAAAGCCAGTTGAACCGCCTGCTCCGGGGTGGCCGAACGCCTTTGGCCCAAGACCAAACGTGGCATTGGGTACATCCGGTTGGTCCAGCATGCAGCCCAGCCCGAAACGCGTCTGGGTGAGCAAGGTTTTATCCTCGCCCAGACTGTGTTCACGGGTCAGTTGCTCAAGCATTTCGGCTTCCAGCAAACTCCCCTCCAACAACCCGCTATAAAAGCCGGCCAAACTTCGCGCATTACCATGACCATTCGCTGCGGGCTGTTCCATACGACGCCACTCCGGCTTATTGGTGCTGGTCATAATAGACGGCGGATTGGTAAATGCCCGTGTCGTCATGGAAGACGGGGCATTCATCATCGCTTTTAACATCCGTTGGGCCGCTTCATCACCCATGTTGCCCTTGGTGCGGGCAATGTGCGCGACGCGGTGAAACTCTTCATCTGCCAGCCCGACATGAAAGTCCAGCCCCAATGGCCTGGCTGTGCGAGCCACAATCGACTGTCCGGGACTGCGACCGTCTGCACGACGAATCAGCTCACCCAGCAACCAGCCGTAGGTAATTGCGGCATAACCGTGCCCTTCGCCCGGAGTCCACCATGGCGCCTCTGCGGCAAGCGCATCGACCATGGTTTGCCATTCATACAACGCGCCAGCCGGCAATAGTTCGCGCAGTGCAGGCAAACCCGCACGGTGGCTCAACAACTGACGAAGGGTGATGGACCCTTTGCCAGCTGCGGCAAATTCAGGCCAATAGCGAGCAACGGGAACATCCAGTGCCAGCTTGCCTTCTGCGACCAGCTGCAAGGCCGTCACTGCGGTAAAGGTCTTGGTGCACGAAAACAGATTAACGATGGTGTCCGTGTGCCAGGCCTGTTCGCCGTCTTTGTCAGCCGTACCGGCCCACAGATCGAGCACTGTTTCGCCCGCGATCTGGATGCACAGGGCTGCGCCGCGCTCTTGCGGATCATTAAACAAATCAGCAAACGCCTCACGCACGGCTTCGAACTTAAGGTCGTGAAACCCTTGAATGTGCACCCCTACCTCCTGGATCAAGCATGGCTCTACAAGGCGTGCATTGTTCCAGTACCGGTAGGATTTTGAAACAGAGCAAGCGGGTCTAAATGCACAATTTTTGAGCATTCGAACATTACAGGCGAGGGTAACCGGGACAAGGTGTTTTTTTTGTGAAAAGCACTGCGCTGCGCATTGGGTAGCGAGAAAGGTTAAAGATCGGAGAGGCGTTGCAACACGTCAGGTTGGCCCAGACGTGTTGCAGGTGTCTCCAGCAGATTTGTACCTACAGGGATGCATACACAGCTTTAGACAGTTTTTGTATCCGGGGATCAGATAACACGTGACCGCCCATGGTGTTAGTCACAAAAGCAAAACTGATGTCTCGTTCCGCGTCGCCGAAGCTGATCGGCCCTCCCATTCCAACGTGTCCGAACGCACTCTGGGCCATGCAGTAAATACCGTCAGAATTAACAGCAGGCTCCAGCATGCAACCCAACCCATAGCGCATTGGACGTAAAAGCGAGCGATCAAAATTGTTGCTGTGTTCTTTCGTGAATTCTTTAAACAACTCAGGGCCAATTAACTTACCGGCCAGAAGTGCACTGTAGAACCCGGCAAGCCCGCTGGCGGTACTGTGACTGTTAACGCCCGGTTGGTGGTACCCCCACCAGTTGGGACTAGACGTGAGACTGGGCGAGATGCTGGGATTAGAGAACGAGAGCGTTGCCACGTGCTCGGGCTCACTCTTCATAGCACGCCGCAAGGCCTGATCGTATGAATCACCGATTCGACCTTGAGCATATTCGAAGTGCGCGATACGAGAGTGGTGCTGAGGATCAACACCGGCATGGACGTCTAACCCATGGGGCTGTGTAATTTGCTCACGAATGAACGTCTTTGAATCCCGCCCGTCTGTACGCTGTATCAGCTCGCCCAGAATCCAGCCGTACGTTGAGGCGCCATAGCCTAGCTCAGTACCAGGCTCCCACCACAAGGGCTCTGCTGCGACAATGTCTGCCATCTGCGCCCAGTCATGCATCACAGGCGTCCTGCTGGGAAGACGTAACGCAGGGATACCACTGGTATGGCATAGCACTTGACGCAGGGTGATTCGCTCTTTGGCACCTTGCGCAAACTCAGGCCAATAATGAGCGATGGGCTTGTCCAGTTCGAGTTTGCCTGCTTCCACCAGCATCAAAGCTGCAATTGCAGTGACTGGCTTGATGGCGCAATAAGAGTTCACCAAAGTGTTGTGTTTCCAGGGTTCTTTACCTTCCAGATCTACAGTCCCGGCCCATAGGTCGACGACTGTCTCGCCGCCGACATTGACACACACACCACCTCCTCTCTCACTGGGATCATCAAAAAAAGACTCAAAGACTTTCTGAACAGCTTCGAACTCAAGTGAGCACTTCCCTATTGCTTCCATACCCAACACTCCATTCGTTTGAGTGAAAGACCTTAGGATTAGAATGGGAATAAAGAAAGAAAATAAAGGCAAAACTCTAACGAGCGGTATCACCGCTCGTCAGCATCCACCACATCAGTGACCTTTGCCCGAATGCCCGCCTGCATGGCCCGCACCAGAGCGGCCGCCGTTGGCGTCCTGCGGGGTCTGCACCGGGGCTTTGAGGGTTTTGTCGGCCTCAACCTGGGCTTTGGCCGCCTCCTGGCCCAACTGGTCAAGCGCTTGCAAGTTGGTCTTGCGCACGCTGTCGACAAAACCGGTGAACGGCAGGTCGGTGATGCCGATCATGCCGAAGTGGCCGTTTTCACCATCTAGCAAGCGACCGGTTACCGGCTGGTCCAGGTACTGGAACCAGTGAACCCCGACAATCGACGGTTCGGCGACGGCCTGCTTAATGAATTTGGCATACGCCGGGCCACGTGCTTCTTCGCTGGCCACTTCGGTCACGCCGCCCCAGAACGGGCCACGGTCGCGGGAGCCAAAGTTGAACTCGGTGATCATCACCGGCTTGTTCAGTTCACGCAGTTTGGCGAAGTCATAACCGTCCTGCGGTTGCAGGGTGTAGAAGTTGAAGCTCAGCACGTCGCAATACTGCGCGCACGACGCCACGGCCTCAGGGGTGCTCACGGCAAAGCGCCCACCCAGCAACAAGTGATTCGGCGCATGCCATTTCAGCGAATCGGAGATGGTCTTGAAGTACGTATCGGCAAAGACTTTCTGGAAGTAGGTGTAATCCGCTTCAATTTCCGGATGCTCAGCATTCGGCAGCGGGCCGTTGAACCCCGGATCTTCCATCAACTCCCACGCAGGGATATCAACGCCCCAGGCTTTGGACAGGCCTTGCTGGTTGCGGTACTTGTCGCGCAGTTGTTTGAGGAACGCACGCTTGGCCGGCGCATCGGTGGTCATGCGCAAGGTACCCAGCGCCAGGGCAAAACGTGACTGCGGGTCGTCACCGCCGCCAGCCCACGCCAGTTCGTTATCGGCAAAGTAGCCGATCAGCCACGGGTCATCACGGTGATCGCGGGCGGCAATCGCCACTGCGCGTTCGGTGGCCATGGCAAAGCGCGGGTCAAACGGATCGGGCATGCCGCCCCACCAATCGGTGCCGGTACTGATGCTGTTGTAATCGCCCACAATCGACAACGGCAAGGTGTAAGGCACGCGGTCGTTGACACCCAGCGCCGGGTCGCTCCAGTTACCGATCGTGTTAAAACCCCAGGCTTGCAGGCGATCCAGGGTGTGGGCCTGCCAACGCTTGGCATCAAAGGCTTCAGGGGCACAAGGAATTGCGGGATCGGCGCCCGGCTCGGTTTTACCAGCCACACACGGCTCACCGTAGAGCCGCTGCAAGTTGGCCGCGTAGAAGTTGTACCAGCGCCCCGAATCAAACGCCCGCCCCTGGGAGGAGCCGTTGTTGCTGTCATGATCAGAAGTCCCGTAATAACCGGCCAAAGGTGCACCGGGCTTGGGCAAATCGGTAAACATCCACTCACGCCCAGTCACGTAGGTCTGGCTGTCCTCAGCGGTCACGGCGTTCAGGCCCAACGAGTAAAACGGATGACCTTCAGGGGTGACCAGGTACCAGCGACCATTACGCTTTTCTGTGCGGAAAAACCCCGACGCGTCAAACGCCGGGCCTTTGAGCAACCCGCCGTACTGATCCAGCCCGTTGCGCGCCGCCAGCCAGCCCTTGAGCTGTTGCTGCTCTTTGGCTGCTGCGGCTTTGAGTTGCTCATCGCTGGACACACGCTCTGGCCATTTGGCCCGAGTGGACTGGCCGTAGCCATCGACAATCGAGCCATAAACGGTCTTGATCACACCCGCGCCGTCCTGCACACCGAAGCGTTCCAGGAGGATGCTTTGCGCGGCATTGGGCTGCGGAATCGACAACGTCACCGAGATCACTTGGCTGCGGTCAATTTCGCCCTGGCTGCTGGCCAGCAAACTGCGTTGCCCGTCGATAGTCATTGGCATCGGCGGGCCTGCGCGCATGCCCTGGCTGCGGGGAGAGTTGGCCTGCAACGGCAGCAACAGGGTTTGTGCGGGGCCGGCCGGCAGGTCAACACGGCTGGTGAGGGTCTTGCCGTCCTTGCTCTGAACCGTCACATCGAGCGTGAGGGCCCAGTTCATGGCGTTTTGGATACGCAGGGTCATCATTCCCGATTGCGACCAGTCCCACACACCGGCTTGCGGGGTCAGGCGCAAGCTGGGGGCTGCAGCCGGGTTAAAGGTCACACGACGCAGTACTTCACCTTCCGCCGTTTGCTCTGCGTTGTATTGCGGCAAGTTCGCATCCACAGTCGCCACTTGCACCACATCGGCCGGGCGAACGAAATTGAACAGGGTTTGTTGACCGGCAGGCGCCGCCAACAGCGGGGTCGTGACCAGCAACGCAAAAGCTGCAGACAGTGAACGGCGAATCATATGAATCTGGTTCTCCCTAACGGCCAAATACGGCCTGTGAGGCTTTGAAGCTCACAGCATAGACGACAGCAAGGCCGGCACGGACGCCGGCTTGCACTTATGAAATTTCGCGTCGAAACGGCGGCAAGGCATTCAAAATCGCCTTGCCATAGCGCTGGGTTACCAGCCGCCGATCGAGCAATGTGATGGTGCCGCGGTCCTGTTCGGTACGCAGCAAACGCCCGCAGGCCTGCACCAGCTTGAGCGATGCATCGGGCACTGAAATCTCCATGAAAGGATTACCGCCACGGGCTTCGATCCATTCTGCCAGGGCCGCTTCAACGGGATCATCGGGCACCGAGAAGGGGATTTTGGCGATGACCACGTGTTCGCAGTAAGCACCGGGCAAATCCACACCCTCGGCAAAACTGGCCAGGCCGAACAACACACTGGAGTCGCCGCCATCCACCCGCGCCTTGTGTTTATTCAGGGTCTCTTGCTTGGACAAGTTGCCCTGGATAAACACTTGCTTTCGCCAGTCACGCTCCAGGCCGTCAAAAACGTCCTGCATTTGTTTGCGCGAAGAGAACAG
This sequence comes from Pseudomonas sp. FSL R10-2189, assembly GCF_009600325.1. Taxonomy (NCBI): domain Bacteria; kingdom Pseudomonadati; phylum Pseudomonadota; class Gammaproteobacteria; order Pseudomonadales; family Pseudomonadaceae; genus Pseudomonas; species Pseudomonas sp. FSL R10-2189. The sequence goes on along the minus strand of NZ_WIVZ01000001.1, from coordinate 421,193 downwards.
CACCAATGTGCCGCGCGAACCTTCTACCAATCCCGGCAGATCCCGAATGATCGCCGCCGTGTGCGCAGTCGCATCGCGCGGGTCAGCCTTGAGGTCCGGTACACGCAGCACACCCGCGTCGGCATGATGGAACGGACTCGGCACCACCGCCGTGACTGCGGTTTTCGGCAGACCGGCGCGCATGCGAAAGCGATCAAACGTGCCCAGTGCGGTCAGCGTCGCCGAGGTCACCAGCGCACCGTAAGCCACGTTCCACAGGTTACGACGCAGCATCTCGGCCGCCAGAATCGGGCTGGCGTTGACCTCGATATCAAACAACGAACCACTTTCAGCCAACGTCAACCAGCGCGCCATCGGCGGGTTGTCTTCCGGGTCTTCAGTGGTGAAGGCCGTCCACAGCTCCCAGTTGCCCTGAGCCCGCGACAGCAGGCTGCCGAACAACGGATACCATTCCTCGGCCTGCTGGCTGGAGATGCCGATGTTGACCTCACCTTCCATGCCGTCCTTGAGCAGGTCGGTCAAACGGGTGAACACGTCGGTCAGGCGTGAAAAGCCTTTCTTCAGTTCAACGCCCATTTCACGCAGGTGATCAGGGATCACGCCACCCACAAAACGGTGGCGTGGGCGTTCACGGCCTTCTGGCTCTTCGCCGACCTTGAAGTCAGCGATTTGCTCACAGGCACTGAACATGAATTGTTGCTGGGCCTTGATCTCTTTGGTCAGCTCCGGCACTTGCTCCAGCAAACGCCCCAAGTCGCCCGGCAACGGATGCTGAGCGAGCAGTTTGGTGAGGTTTTTGCCGGTTTGCTCCAGCCAGTCAGCGGTCGAGCGCAAACGGGTGTAGTGGGCAAAGTGGCCGATGGCTTTGTCTGGCAAGTGGTGACCTTCGTCGAACACATAGAGCGTGTCACGCGGGTCCGGCAAAACCGCGCCACCGCCCAACGCCAAATCAGCCAGCACCATGTCGTGGTTGGTGACGATCACATCGACCTTACCCATGCCTTCGCGGGCCTTGTAAAAGGCGCACTGGCCGAAGTTCGGGCAATGGCGGCTGGTGCACTGGCTGTGATCTGTGGTCAGGCGCGCCCAGTCCTGGTCCTCCAGGGCCTGGGGCCAGCTGTCGCGGTCACCGTCCCATTTATTGCCGGCCAGCTTTTCGATCATGCTGGTAAAGAGTTTTTGGCTGGCTTCATCAACTTCAATCTTGAAGCCTTCCTCTTCAAACAGCTGCGCGGTCGCGGTTTGCGCATGGCCTTCTTGCAGCAGCATGTCGAGTTTGGACAGGCACATGTAGCGCCCTCGGCCCTTGGCCAGCGCAAAGCTGAAATTCAGCCCGCTGTTGCGCATCAGGTCCGGGAGGTCTTTGTAGACAATCTGCTCCTGCAGGGCGACGGTCGCCGTGGCGATTACCAGGCGCTTGCCGGCAGCCTTGGCGGTAGGAATGGCGGCCATGCTGTAAGCCACGGTTTTACCGGTACCGGTGCCCGCTTCAACGGCAACCACCGCCGGGTCGCCGGTACGATGGTTTTCTTCGTCGGTATCGATATCGCCCAGCACTTTGGCGACTTCAGCAATCATCAGACGCTGGCCATAGCGCGGCTTGAGGCTCTTGGCTTCGAGAAAACGCGAATAAGCGCCCTGGATCTGGGATTTGAGTTCGGTACTAATCATGGTTCTTCGGGCGCAAGAAACGCTGGATAAATTTTCAGTGGTTCGAATGGCCGCTATCATACCCCGCTAATTGATCCTGCGCCGAACGGAGTACCCCAATGACCACCTTCGCTGTTGCTTACAGCCTGCATTTACTGGCTGCCCTGATCTGGGTGGGCGGGATGTTTTTCGCCTGGATGATCCTGCGCCCCGCCGCAATGACGGCCCTTGAGGGCCCAGCCCGGTTAAAACTGTGGGTTGAAGTGTTTCAACGTTTTTTTGGCTGGGTGTGGGTCGCTGTGGTGATTTTGCCGATAAGCGGTGTCGGCCTGCTGCACATGCGCTTTAGCGGGTTCGAAACGGCGCCCCGTTATGTGCAGATCATGATGGGCGTGTACATCGTCATGGTCGCGCTGTTTATCCGCATTCAATCATTGCAACTGCCCGAATTGCGCAGGACCGTTGAGGCTCAGGAATGGGCGGCAGGCGCAGCGGTGATGGGGCGGATTCGCCGCCTGGTCGGGTGCAACTTGCTGATAGGGCTGGCGCTGGTGGCGATTGCCGGTGCGCGCCCCATATTTTGAATGGGTCCCTAACTCCTAACTGTAGGAGCGAGCTTGCCTCGCGATCTTTTGATGTTTAAAAATCGCGAGGCGTGGGTGTTTCTTACAACCGCTGGACCGTCACGGCGCCTGCAGGGCCAGCATCACCCGGTTGCCCGGTCTGGCCCGGGCGACCCGATTTGCCGCCATCGGTACGGTAAACAATGCAGCCTTTGGATTTGCCGCCCGCACCTGCCCGTCCGGCCGCACCGGGTTTGCCGCCTGCACCGCCGTCGACCAGTACGTTGATCTGTTCATCGGGGAAGTCCCGGGGCAGTTCGACCCGTACCTGTGCCCCCGCAGCGCCCTGATGACCATTACCGCCGTCGTCACCATTGGCGCCTGCTCCGGCTGATCCCCAGGTGCAACCCGGTTCAGCGCCGTTGCCACCATCAAGCCCGACAAAACCCGGAGCGCCAGTGCCGCCACGGGCGTCGATGGACAGTTGATCGGCTTGCAACGCTTCGATTCTCAGGCTCAGATCGCGGGCAGGTCTGGCCGGTTTTTCAAACGTCCCCGCTGCACCGCGCGTGCTGATCTGGCTGCCTTCACCCAACGCGGCATTGGCTACACGCAGCTCAATGCCACGCTCGGCCGGCACGATGACAATGCGTGATTCATGCCCCAGATGCAGTTGATCAATGTTGACCTGACTGACACCCGCCGGAATCAACAACGTGCCGTAGTCCGCCACATCGAGTTTTTCGAGTTTCAAGACGGCCACATTCGCGGGCAGACGCATCATCGAGTTAGCCTCGACCTGCACCACCTCGGCATGGGCAAACGGACTGCAAAGGGCCGCCATTAAACATAACTTACGCATGACTGTTGCCCTGTCCGGAAGATTTAGGGAGGGTTTGTACGTGCAGGATGCCTACCAAAAGAATGTACAGTCGGTCACGCCAAGGATGTGGGCGCCCTTGCAGGCTGCTATTGAACAGCAGCAGCTCCAGCAAATGGGTCAAAAACAGCAGACTACCCGCCAGGTTAATCAGCAGGTCGAACGGATTGCTCAAGGGTTTGAAAACGTTGATCGCAACGACAACCCAGAACAACAACGTCAGCACCTTCCCCAGTCCCCAAAGCACCTTCATGCAACAGCCCTTTCTATGTTTTTCTTTAAGCGAACATTAACGGCTAGCAGGATAGCTGCGCCAGAGGTCCCTGCAAAAATACCTCACTGCGCACTCAACGCCGTTGAGGTATTTAACCCGCAGCTCATGTCATTACGTGGTTAACGGTAAAAACCATTGTTCGGCAAGGTTCTTACCGATCTGACCGCGATGCACCTCAACCACTTCGTGCTGGTTTTTCGCCTTTTCCTTCAGCGACCAATAATCAGACGTTCGCTGGCTCCAGAGCTTGAGGTGCGCCACTGCATAATCCGCTTTGGGCGTAGTGGCGTCTTTATAGTGAAAATGCGCACACCAGATAAAATTGCCGGCAGCATCTTTGATGGCGTATTCATCAATAAAGTCTCGCTTGAGCTTCGAACGCTTGCGGTTCAACGTGATACTCACCAGCCTCTTTTCGAGCAAGAATTGAAGGGTGCCATGGGTCGGGGGGAGTTTCAGGCTTAAACGAACACGCAAATCATGCGCCTTCGTGCTCATGTCCTTGGCTCTGGCTCGCATGCCCCCCACTAATTCAAGATCCTCCCGCTGGCGCCAGCTTTCGGTGTCTGCCCTGCTGGCCTCTTCAAGCTCCGAAGCGCATTTGCTCAAGCGTTCAGCCACATGCAATAAAGTTTCTTCGGCCTCTTGAGGGTACCTGGCGCTATTAATGAGGCTTTCTGAACGCCTGAGATGAACATCAGCCATGTCATAAAGTTTCAATGCCTCTTTTTTAATCTCAGGCAATTTACGGCTCGGGGGGATTGGTGCGTCAGAACGGGCGACAGAGACAAGATCCCACTCATCTCCTTTTTTAATGTACGTAGACAGCAGTTCATTATCTTGATCAGTACGGACTTCTACTTCTTCACCCGTTACCCCTGACTGCTGCGGCTTTAAGTCCCCAATCAATCGCCCTTTATTGCGCGTGTTAAAAATACGTTTTTGCGGCCGAGAGGATAAAGACTGCTTTTTGTCTTTACGCTTTGCACTTAACTTTTTAAGGGGTTCCAGTTCATTGGCCAGTTGCTGCTCAGCCTCTTTATAGACACCTGCTACCAAGTCAACAAACGCCTGAAAAGCCTCAGCATCCACTTCTTCGGCATGCACGGTGCGAAACCCCAGAAGCCCGTCCAGCACGTGACCATACTGTTCCACCAGGCTGTTCAAAACGTCCAGGCGTTCACGGGGGGAGAAGTCCAGCTTATTGAGTTGATCGTGCGTCTGTATCTGCTCACGCAGTGGAGCCGCTATTTTTCTCAGTGCCAAGGCAAGGTCGTTATTAAAAATTTTGAGACTGATGCCCTCAAACTCCATCACCTGGACTTGCTTGACATGCAAGGGCGTGAGAACCCTACCCGCGAGCACTTCGCGTAACTGCTCTGACCTTTCTCTACCTTGCGGCCCACATTCAGCCATGTCGTCGACATATCGCTTTAATTTTTCAAGCCACTCTATCGCCTGAGTATTGACCTTAAGGTTGGCATTCATACGTTCTCTGTACAGAGTTAAATTAGCTGAATACACATCCATTTCTGAAACAGAAGGGCCAATGTGACTTAAGCCCGCAGCCTGCCACTTGGCAATCATGACCTGCCGAATTTTGTCTCCCTGCTGCAAGCACGTATTCAGAAACTCAACAACCTCTTCCAAATAACCAAGCATCACCTGCTTGGGTATATCAACGTTAAGCTCTTTGATTTCTTTAATAACCCCCATCATTGACTCCACACTTTTAATACCTGACATCATTTCTGCCACATATTTTTGACGCTGATCAAATACCTCATCGACTGTTCTGCGCGAATCGCCTTCAAGTGCCTTGACCAGCTTTTCATATACTTCAATTTTTGTTTTTAGCTTGTCATATGCAGCCCCTTGGGCTGCCAGTTCATCCCGTAGCGTTATCCCTCGCTGGGCATTGCGCTCGCGCAGCGCTTTAACCTGCTTGCTTGGGGCGCCGCCACTCAAGCGCATTTTCAGATCCACTGTCCAGCGCCCTTGCGCATCAGCCTGCAAGGCTGGCCCTCCCACAATACTCACCTCACCCGCCTCGATTTCCACAGGGTAATAAGCCCCCTCAATCAAGGCATAACCGCCGCCTTCTGTTAAATAGAGGCCAGCCAAGGCATCCGAGCGTTTGGGCAATGGCAGTGCTTGAGGCTTGGGCACCGCAAGGGTCACAAGTTTTTTGCGCAAATCAGGCGTAAGCCGGTTGTTGGCACTGGCGAAACTGAAGTCCAGGTCTTCAATGGCTTTTGTTTGCCATTCGCCGGGCATGAACACGATACCGTCCTTGACGATGGCAGGAGGCAGCGGTGGCCACGCTTTGGAAATACGTCGCGGGATAGGGGCTCTACGCAATAAAGGGGTCGACCTTGCTTGCGGGCTTGCAAGTGGAGACGATGGCTTTGCTCCCACTAGAAGCAAAGCCATCGCCAGATTTTGCAGTAAATCGACAACGGCCAACTCACGGGTTACCGCGTCATCACTGCTCAACGCAGGAACATCCCGAGCGAGTGCTTGTACCAGCAGCAGAAACCAGGCTGTGAGCATTACCGGTCCACGAAGATAGGGCAGCATAAAAATATTGAAAAACAAATTGGCCCCCTGCAGAAAAAGGCGCCACCGGCTTTCTCGGTTGGACACGGTATCGCGATCAGCCTGATGCACCAGCGCAAGCGCATTGATTTGGTACAGGTAAGGTAAAAGTTGGCCATTACCCAAGTGCTGGGCCAGATCGCTCCCGACACCATTCACAGCCAGCGTCGCGGGTTCGGGCTTCTCAAACGTCGCGACCGGGAAGTCATCTTCAAGATTAAAACGTACGAAATGGGGCTCTTTAAAACCTCCGTTGTCGTACATCGTCCGGGCGCTATCGGTCAGCCAGGTCAGCACACTGGTTTGCAGCTCAGAAGGCGTCGCAATGGCCTCCATCAGCGCGGTACGAGAGGTGAATGCCTGTAATGAATGCTTATACAAAGGCCGATACAAGACATGCGGCCCGGCGTCGAGATTCAACGGCTCGATGATGAACATATTGCTCACGACATCTGGCTTGGCCTCAGCACTGCTCAGTAGCGCCAGGGTACGCATCACGATGGTCTGGCCGTCAACAGAGCGGTTGTAAGCGTCTGTCTGCATGATTGCCGCGACATAACTTGCGCCCAAAGGCGTCATCCCGGCCTCCCCCTTGAGGCTCAGTTCGAGCGCTTGCAGAGGTAATTGCCACTTGAGCTGCCCAGAAAAGCGCTTTTCACGATCGGCGCTTAATAACGGGTCATCCAGCAAGTAAGCCTTCAGTTTTTCAGGGTAATTTTTACCAATATCGACCGCCTCAATCAGCCCGTTACGTTGGGTGATATAAGCAGCCGTGAACCATGCTGGCAGAGGTAGCCCATTGCGGTGTTCTATCTTGATGACCTCGCCCTGAGGTTTACCGCAAAGATTTTTAAGGGCCAGTTCTGTCAGGGTCATTGTCACCCGCTCGGTCAAACCCGAAACATTGGTGCTGCCCGGCGCAAATGTGCCCGTCACCAGCAAGAATGTCAGCTGGACATCGTCCGGCTCGCAGGCCGCCAATGCTGCTGCGTCTTGGACCGGCTGCTCGTAACGTTGCTGATCCAGCAAAAGCTGTTGTTTGAGCGAGTTCACAACAAAGCTGTGAAGGTCGGGAATATCGCTCAGATAGCTCAGGCCTTGAGCGCTTTTTTTCGCACTGACCAGCGCCAGGCTCCAGGTACGATATCGCGCTTGATCAGCGCTGGATGCCTTTGTTAACCACTGCGGGAGTTTAGATTGCACTTGCCTCACGTCACCCGCTGAGGGTGCTCTGGTGTTGAGAAAAAACCTTGAGGCATCGGTGATCTGCAAACAGGTCGCTTTAAGCACTTCAAGACCTAAAGAGGTGGGCAACTTCAGCTCTGAAAGGTAGCTTATATGCTTGCCGAGGATCAGCCCCGCTTGCGCATCAAAAGCGTCGCCGTCAATTTCATAACGTTTGGTGGTTATGGTATCGACGGCATATAGTGCCTCGGCAACACGGGCTCTGGACTGCGCAGCCGACTCGACTGAACTGAATGTTTCAATGCTCCCGTCTGGCATGCACAGCATGACCAATGGCCGCATTGCCTGCTCTTGCGGGTAACGTACTAACAAAAGATGGGGCGTAACAAGACTCTCAGTTCTCCCCGGGTAGGTCAGCGTAGATTGCAGGTAATAGACGCGAGTGGCATGGCCACCGTAACGGCTGATTCTCTCTTCACTCTGCGCATAGTCGAGTACCTGGCGCACCGTCTCCAGCTCCGGGTCGCTCAGCGTGGTTGACTGCATGACCTTCATGGTCAGCGTATCTTTGAGAACGTTACTGAGCCATCGCCAGCGGCTGACACCGTCCTCAACTGGCTGATTCCAATATTCGGTCAGCGCACCTTTAAACTCTATAGGCAGACGCCAGGGCAGTTCTTTAATGAGCGCCTCGATGACTTTCATATCGACTTCATGCCCATCAGCGAGCTTGAGCCGATTGCCTTGAGGATCCGCTAAAAAATAATACGTGTGAGGACGAATGATTTCGCCTATTTCCAACACGGCGCCGCTGGCCAGATAGCCGATAACTTGATCAATCAACAGAGGCAACTCCCACCCCCCGCCCTCCCGAGGGGTAGCCAGGCGCGTGCTGGCCAGATCAACCGACAACGTCGGGTAGCGCTCATGAAGAGCAATCAGCAGCGTGCTGCGAACCAGATTTTCAATACGTGGACGGCTGGAAAAATGGGCAGATACCGCCTGTTGGACAGGCGAGGACAGGGTTTGGATGGGGACAGCGGGGCGTGTAGGCACCGACATGGACATTCCTTAGTTGGCTGGGCGGTCACAGGACCTTTCAGATATTTACCTCTGCAAGTGGTGATGAAAGGTGGTACCCCGTTAGCACCTGCTCGTAATCAAACGCTGACAGACCTAGGCCCCAGGCTCCGGGCAGGCTAGTCTTGAGCGCTCTGATTGAGGACTTGAGATGACGACCCCTGCTTTTTCCACACGAACACCTCAGCAAGCGTTAGCGGCGCTGCTCGACAGTTACGCGCCACAACGTGTCCTGGTGGTCGGCGCCAGCCAGTTCCCGGCATTGGAGGCCTATAAACAAGCCCATCCTGATGTTCATGTCACCCAGGCAATGCCCGGCGCACTGCCTGCCGACGTGGCGGCACAACGTTTCGACCTGGCCCTGGCGGTCGACTGTCTGGAGCACCTGTCCAAGCGCGAAGGTCTGGAGTTGCTGGGCGGAATTCGCAACTTGAACGCCAGCCGCATCGCCGTGTTGGCGGATCTCACAGCCTGTGATTGGAAAGAAACGGACTTTTTCGCTTTAGCCCTACAAAACAATGAGCGTTTTCAGCGTGACGAACAGATATTGACCCTCTTTACTTACGACTTACGCGAATACAAACAAGTACCCGACTGGCTGAACGCCAGGTTTTGGGCCAACCCGGAAAACTTTGGCAAGTACTGGTGGTAAGCCGATGAGTACATCTATTTGCCCGTGCGGCAGCGGTAATTTGCTTGGCGCCTGCTGCGGGACTTATCACGCCGGGCACCCGGCCCCGAGCGCCGAAACCCTGATGCGCTCGCGCTACAGCGCCTATGTGCTGGGCTTGATTGACTATCTGGTCGAGACCACGCTGCCTGTGCAGCAAGCCGGGCTCGATCGCCCGTCCATCGCGCAGTGGAGCGCCCAAAGCACCTGGTTGGGCCTGGACGTTGAAAGCAACGAGGTTTTCGGTGGTCAGCCAGAGCATGCCTTTGTGACCTTTACCGCGCGCTGGCATGACGTTAATGGCGAGCACAGCCACCGGGAACGCTCGTCATTTGTACAGAATGCAGGGCGTTGGTACTTCATCGACCCGACGGTGCCACTCAAGGTGGGACGTAATGATGGTTGCCCTTGCGCCAGCGGGCAGAAGTTCAAAAAATGCTGCGCGGGTTTCTTCGGCCAATAAGCCGGGAGTAAAGAATGGATTCTAAAGCTCGTTTAACCAGAACCTTGGCGTTGGTGATGATCCTGGCGCTTTCAGGCTGTGCTTCGTGGTTTGAAACGGATGACAAAGACCCCCAGTTAAAACTGGAGCATGTCGAGTTGGTCCGGGCCAAACTGCTGGAACAACGTTTCAAGCTGCACTTTAGAATCGATAACCCGAACGACTCCACCCTCACCGTGCGCGGGCTGGTCTATACCCTTTATCTGGGCCCGGTAAAACTGGCTGAGGGTGAGTACAGCCGCTGGTTCAGTATCGAGCCCAACAGCCATGCAGATCTGGTGGTGCCGGTGAGGACCAACCTGTGGCAACACATGCGCCCGCTGATCAAATTGCTTGAGTCGCCCGACCAGCCGATCCCTTATCGGCTGGACGGTACGTTACAGACCGGCCTGTTCTTCGGTTACGACGTGCACGTGGTGCGTAAAGGCGAGATAATGCCCGGCGATTTTATTTCAGAGTGATTGAGTAATGACCCAGCAACCCCACGTTCATGGCCCAGACTGCAACCACGATCATGACCATCATGACCACGATCACGGCCATGTACACGGCCCGAACTGCGGGCACGCGCCACAAGAGCCGGTGCGCAACGCCTTGAAAGACATTGGTCGTAACGATCCTTGCCCGTGTGGCAGCAGCAAAAAGTTCAAGAAGTGCCACGGCGCCTGATCCTTCAGACCGCTCTGCCCGCGCCGCACCTGCCTTGAGCACGTGCGGCGTGTTTGTTTCAGGAGCTACGTAAACCTTTTGTAACCAAGGGGCCATTGGGAGTAAAACAGGCGTTCGCAGAGATCCGCGACTGCTGTGTGAATCTTCCCTTCTGGAGCCCTTCATGATCGATCTTTATTACTGGACCACGCCAAACGGCCATAAAATCTCCCTGTTTCTTGAAGAAGCAGGCCTGGCGTATACGATTCACCCGGTCAATATCAGTAAAAACGAACAGTTCGAACCCTCCTTTCTGAAGATCGCCCCAAACAATCGCATCCCGGCCATTGTCGACCACCAACCGGCCGATGGCGGTGAGCCGCTGTCGCTGTTCGAATCCGGCGCAATCTTGTTGTACCTCGCGGAAAAAACCGGTCAGTTTTTGCCTAAAGACCTGCGCGGGCGGCAAGTCGCCTTGCAATGGCTATTCTGGCAAATGGGTGGCTTGGGACCAATGGCCGGGCAAAATCATCATTTCAAGCGCCTGGCCGAGAAAATCCCTTATGCGCTCAAGCGCTACACCGACGAAACCGCTCGTCTGTACGGTGTGCTGAACAAGCAACTGGAAGGCCGTCAGTTTGTTGCCGGCGATGAATACAGCATTGCTGACATGGCGATCTACCCGTGGACCGTGTCACATGAACTTCAAGGCCAGAACCTGGATGACTTCCCGGCGCTGAAAGTGTGGTTCGAGCGCATCAAGGCTCGCCCGGCGACCCAACGTGCGTACGCACTGGTAGACAAGATCAACCCGCCGAAATAGCCCCCTTATCTGCAGGTGCGGGCTTGATTCGCGATCGTTAAAAAACCAAAAGATCGCAATGCAAACTCGCCCCTGCCAGTAGCCCCGCATAGCGCCATAGATAGCACTTGCGCAGTGTCATCGGCCTCACTAACGTAGCGCCTTTCGATGACATTCCCCCCGCAGGAGCTTTGCCATGGCCTCGCCAGCCCTTACTCATTTTTTACCCCGGTTCGGCGCTGCCGCGGCGATGGTCAGCCTGCTGGGTCTGTCCGGTTGCCAACTTAACTCACTGTCCGGCGAGAGCCTGCTGCCGGCTTCCGGTATGCAGCCGCTAAAAGGCTTGGCGCAAAACGTCTCGGTGCGACGCAACAGCCAGGGCATCCCGCTGATCGAAAGCAGCAGTTTCCATGATGCGCTGTTCACCTTGGGCTATGTCCATGCCGGTGACCGGATCAGCCAGATGCTGCGCCTGCGCTTGCTGGCCCAAGGCCGCTTGGCCGAGCTGGACGGCGCCGATGCACTGGACAGCGACCGTTTGATGCGCAGCATTAATCTGAAAAAAACCGCTGACGAGCTCTATAAAAGCGCCTCCCCCCGCCTCAAAAAGTTCTTTGAGGTCTATGCCCGCGGCGTCAACGCGTATCTGTTCCGCTACCGCGACAAGCTCCCTGCCGACCTCGCCCAGGCGGGCTACAAAGCGGAGTACTGGAAACCCGAAGACTCGGCCCTGATTTTTAGCCTGTTGAACTTCTCGACCTCGGTCAACCTGCAAGAAGAACTCAACACACTGGTCCTTGCGCAAAAAGTCGGCGCCGGCCACCTCGCGTGGCTGACGCCGACCTACCCCAATGAACAATTGCCGACAGCTGAAGCCGAAAAACTCAACGGCCTGAATCTGGCCAGCCAATTGCCGGGATTGACCGGCGTAACTCAAGCGCTTGAGCGCGTGACCGCACTCAATTTGCCGGGCGTCACGGCATCCAGTGACTGGGCCATTGGCCCACAACGCAGCCGCAGTGGCAAAAGCCTGCTGGCCAACGATATTCATCAGCCCATCGGCGTTCCGTCGGCATGGAGCTACGTGCAGATTCGCGCGCCTAAATACCAGGCGGCGGGCGCCTCGATTGCGGGCTTGCCGACCTTGCTGGCCGGTTTCAACGGTAAGGTCGCGTGGGGCATGAGCATGGCCATGGGCGACAATCAGGATGTATTCCTGGAAAAACTCAAGCGCCAGGGCAACAGCCTGTATTACCTGGCCGACGGTAAATGGCTGCCCGCGTCGGTGCGCAACGAAACCTTTTTCGTCAAAGGTCAGCGCCCGATTCGCGAAGTCATTTACGAAACACGCCACGGCCCACTGCTGAACAGTGTGATTGGCACAACCACGGCGCTGAACAGCAGCCTGGGGCTGGCCCTGCAAACCCCGGACTTCAAGGGCGACAAAACCCTGGATGCGTTCTTCGACCTGTCCCGTGCGCAAAACAGTGAAAGCGCGTCAGACTCCAGCCGCGAAATCCGCGCGATTGCGCTGAACCTGCTGTACGCCGATGCCAGCCATATCGGTTGGCAGGTCACCGGCCTGTACCCTAACCGCCGCGATGGCGTGGGCCTGTACCCGTCACCGGGCTGGGACAGCCGTTATGACTGGGACGGTTACGCTGACGCCATGCTCCACCCTTACGATCAAGATCCGGCGCAAGGCTGGCTGGGCACGGCAAACCAGCGCACGGCCGCTTACGGCTACGGCATGCAACTGTCCAATTCGTGGTTGTCGCCTGAGCGCAGCGAACGCCTGGCCCAATTGGCAGGCAGCGGCAAACAGGATGCCCGCAGCATGATCGCCATGCAGTACGACCAGACCACCTTGTTTGCCGCCAAACTCAAGGCCATGTTCAGCGCTCCGGGCATGGCCCAACCGCTGAAACACGCCATCGCCGCCTTGCCTGCTGAAGATCAGGCCAAGGCCAATGAAGCCTTGAGCCGATTGATGGCCTTTGACGGCAAGCTCAGCCCGACCTCAGCTGATGCGGCGCTGTACGAGCTGTTCTTGCAGGCAAGCACCCGGCAAATCTTCCTCGACAAACTGGGCCCGGAGTCCAGCGACACCTGGAAGGCTTTTATTGCCAACAGCAACTTGTCGTACTCGGCCCTCAGCGATCACTTGCTCGGGCGTGAAGACAGCCCGTTCTGGGACGACACCCGCACCCCGCAAAAAGAAGACAAGCCGGCCATTCTGGCCCGCAGCCTGGCAGCCGCCATTACCACGGGCGACAGCCTGATGGGCAGCGACCACCGGGCATGGCAGTGGGGCAAACTGCACCACTACCTGTGGCGCAACAGCAATGGCCAGACCGTGCGCGGGCCCATTGCTTCGGGCGGCGATCACACCACCCTGAACACGGCGGCTTACAGCATTGGCAGCGACAGCTTTGCAACCACCGTGATTCCGGCCATGCGCATGATCGTCGATTTTGGCCAAAGCGAACCGATGATGGGCCAGAACAGCACCGGGCAATCCAGCAACCCGGCCAGCCCGCATTACGCTGACGGCATTGATTCATGGCTCAAGGGGCAGTACATGCGCTTCCCGATGCAGCCGCAGAACTTTGACAGCGTGTACGGCAACACCCGTCTCACCTTGGTACCCGGCAAGTAAGCATCTCTGTGGGAGCGGGCTTGCTCGCGATTGAATCAACAAGGTGTCACTGACACACCGTGTTGCCTCATCGCGAGCAAGCCCGCTCCCACAGGGGCATCATTGAACAGCGCACTGTTTTGGATCACGCCTTTTTCAGCGCGCTTTTGTAGCGCACAACCGCCGTTTTTTACTCCCTTCTCGGCTTTAAACGCCCCCTCAACCCCATGTGGTTCGGTTATTGCTTCGTCTCTGACGTCGTTACGCTCCAGCAACCGGTTATTAGGGATTGAACAATGAAAAAAGCATTTCTGGCCCTTTCTGCACTGACTTTATGCATGGCTGCGGGTTCTGTTTTGGCCAAAGAGTACAAAGAGCTGCGCTTTGGTGTAGACCCGTCTTATGCACCCTTTGAGTCCAAGGCCGCTGACGGCAGCCTGGTGGGTTTTGATATCGACTTGGGCAACGCCATTTGCGCCGAGTTGAAAGTGAAGTGCAAATGGGTCGAATCCGACTTCGACGGCATGGTGCCCGGGCTTAAAGCCAACAAATTCGACGGTGTCATCTCGTCAATGACCGTGACCCCGACCCGCGAAAAAGTCATCGACTTCTCTAACGAGCTGTTCTCCGGCCCGACATCGCTGGTGTACAAAAAAGGCTCCGGGCTGAGCGCTGATACCGCCTCGCTCAAAGGCAAAACCGTAGGCTACGAACAAGGCACCATCCAGGAAGCCTACGCCAAGGCGGTGCTGGACAAAGCCGGGGTCAAAACTCAGGCCTATGCCAACCAGGACCAAGTCTATGCCGACCTGATTTCCGGCCGTCTCGACGCCTCAGTGCAAGACATGCTGCAAGCCGAACTGGGCTTTCTGAAATCGCCACAAGGTGCCGGTTACGAAATCAGCGCAGCCATTGACGACCCTCTGCTGCCATCCAAAACCGCGGTGGGTATCAACAAAGGTAACCAAGCGCTACAAACCCTGCTGAACAAAGGTATCAAAGCGTTACACGATGATGGCACCTACGCCAAAATCCAGCAAAAGCACTTCGGCGACTTGAATCTGTACAGCGGCAAATAACGCGCTGGCACCCATGCGCGCATGGGTGCCTTTTTCAACGCCTCGGGTTCGACTGCCATGTTTGAAAACCTCGTACAGAACCTTGGACTGTCTGCCCTCAGCTTGCAGGGGTTCGGCCCCCTGCTGCTGGAAGGCACCTGGATGACCATCAAGTTATCGGTCCTGTCGCTGGCCGTGAGCGTGTTGCTCGGTCTGCTAGGCGCCAGCGCCAAACTCTCCAGCCTGCGGCTGTTGCGTCTACCGGCCCAGCTCTACACCACCCTGATTCGCGGCGTACCGGACCTGGTACTGATGCTGCTGATTTTTTATAGCCTGCAAACCTGGCTGACCAGCCTGACAGATGCCATGGATTGGGATTACATCGAAATTAACCCGTTCAGCGCAGGCGTGATCACGCTAGGGTTTATCTACGGCGCGTATTTCACCGAAACCTTTCGGGGCGCGATTCTCTCGGTGCCACGTGGCCAGGTCGAAGCGGCCACCGCCTACGGCCTGAAACGCTGGCAACGCTTTCGCTTTGTAGTCTTCCCGCAAATGATGCGCTTCGCCCTGCCAGGCATTGGCAATAACTGGATGGTGATGCTCAAGGCCACAGCCCTGGTGTCGATCATTGGCTTGGCCGATCTGGTCAAGGCAGCCCAGGATGCGGGTAAAAGCACCTATGAGCTGTTTTACTTTTTAGTGATTGCCGCACTCATCTATCTGGCAATCACCAGCGCCTCGAATGTGGTTTTGCGGCGGCTGGAACGCCGTTATGCCGTGGGCTGCCGGGAGGCCGTACGATGATCGAGTTGTTGCAGGAGTACTGGCGGCCGTTTCTGTACAGCGACGGTAACCACATTACCGGGCTGGCAATGACGCTGTGGTTGTTGAGCGCCGCGCTGATCATCGGCTTTGTGCTGTCCATACCACTGTCTATCGCCAGGGTTTCATCCAGACGCTGGATCCGTTGGCCCGTGCAGTTCTACACGTATGTGTTTCGCGGGACCCCGCTGTATATACAACTGCTGATTTGCTATACCGGGATCTACAGCATCGCCGCCGTTCGCGCCCAACCGCTGCTCAATGAGTTCTTTCGCGATGCCATGAACTGCACGGTGCTGGCCTTCGCCCTCAACACCTGCGCCTACACCACAGAGATTTTTGCTGGCGCCATTCGCAGCATGGCCCACGGCGAAATTGAAGCGGCCAAAGCGTACGGCCTCAGTGGCTGGAAGCTTTATGCCTACGTCATCATGCCCTCAGTCTTACGTCGCTCGTTGCCGTTTTACAGCAATGAGGTGATCCTGATGCTGCATTCAACCACCGTGGCCTTTACCGCAACGATCCCTGACGTGTTGAAAGTCGCAAGGGACGCTAACTCAGCGACCTTTTTGACCTTCCAGTCGTTCGGCATCGCCGCCATCATCTATTTGTGCGTGACCTTTATTTTGGTCGGTTTGTTTCGACTGGCGGAACGCCGCTGGTTGGCTTTTCTCGGCCCTGCTCACTAGGACTCAACCATGGCGCAACATCAAACCCATCCTTTGCTGGCCCCTGTTCCAGGCACCGAGAGGCAGATTCACAGCTTCCACTACGGCCCGCCCAAGCCACAGGGCAAGATCTACATTCAAGCCTCACTGCATGCCGATGAACTGCCCGGCATGCTGGTGGCCTGGCACCTGAAAAAACACTTGGCCGAGCTGGAAAGCGCCGGTCGCCTGCGCAGCGAAATCGTGGTGGTACCCGTGGCCAACCCGATCGGGCTGGAACAAGTGGTCATGGACATCCCGCTGGGGCGTTATGAGCTGGAAAGCGGGCAGAACTTCAACCGCAACTTTCTGGACTTGAGCACGCAGATCGGTGATGAAATCGAAGGGCTGCTGACCCCCGACCCTGAGCAAAACCGGCAGATCATCCGCCAGCACCTGCGCAAGGCGCTGGCCGCACAGGTGCCGGCAACCCAGCTGCAATCTCAGCGTCTGACCTTGCAAACCCTGGCGTGCGATGCGGATGTGGTACTGGACCTGCACTGCGACTTTGAAGCCGTGCCTCACCTGTACACCACGCCTGAGGCCTGGTCGCAGGTTGAGCCGTTGGCGCGCTACCTTGGAGCCCAAGCCAGCCTGCTGGCAACGGACTCGGGCGGCTTGTCGTTTGATGAGTGCTTCACCCTGCTGTGGTGGACGTTGCAGCAGCGCTTTGAGGGCAGCTTTGAGATTCCACAGGGCAGTTTCTCGGTGACCGTGGAGTTGCGCGGCCAAGGTGACGTCAGCCACGCCCTCGCCGAGCAGGATTGCCAGGCGCTGATTGATTACCTGATCACGCTCGGCGCGATTGAAGGCCAGGCCAGCCGTTTGCCTGAGCTGCTGTACCCCGCTACCCCGCTGGCCGGCGTCGAGCCCGTCGCCTCAACAGCCGGGGGCGTGCTGGTGTTTCACGTCAAACCCGGCGATTACCTGAGCGCCGGTCAATTGGTGGCGGACGTTATCGACCCTGTCAGCGACCGCCTCACCCCGGTTTACACCACCCGCGAAGGCCTCGTTTACGCCCGCTCGGTAAGGCGTATGGCCACCGCAGGCATGGTGATAGCCCATGTCGCGGGGCGTGAAGCCTATCGCAGCGGCTACCTACTCTCTGCTTGAGGTGTGCATGTACAAACTCAGCGTCGACGGCTTGCACAAACGTTATGGCGACAATGAAGTGCTCAAGGGTGTGTCGCTCAAGGCGAAAACCGGGGACGTGATCTGCCTGATTGGCGCCAGCGGCTCGGGCAAGAGCACCTTTTTGCGCTGCATCAACTTTCTCGAAACACCCAACGATGGCGCCATCAGCCTTGATGGAAAGTTGATTCGCATGATCAGCGACAAAAACGGCATGCGGGTTGCTGACGATGCTGAGTTGCAACGCCTGCGTACCCGGCTGGCCATGGTGTTTCAGCACTTCAACCTGTGGAGCCACATGACGGTGCTGGAAAACATTACCCTGGCACCGCATCGGGTGCTGGGGGTCAGTAAAAAAGACGCCGAAGAGCGAGCAAGACGTTATCTGGACAAAGTCGGCTTGCCTTCCAGAGTGGCCGATCAATACCCGGCCTTTCTGTCTGGTGGCCAGCAGCAGCGTGTTGCTATTGCCAGAGCATTGGCGATGGAACCCGAGGTGATGCTGTTCGATGAGCCGACCTCGGCACTGGACCCGGAGCTGGTGGGTGAAGTTTTAAGGGTGATTCAGGGGCTGGCCGAAGAGGGCCGGACCATGATCATGGTGACCCACGAAATGAACTTCGCTCGCAAAGTGGCGAGTCAAGTGGTGTTCCTTCACCAAGGATTGATTGAGGAACAAGGTCCGCCAAGTGACGTGCTGGACAACCCTCAGAGCGAACGTTTGCGCCAGTTTTTGAGCGGCAACTTGAAGTAACGCCTGTTCGTGTAGCTGCTGACAATGCAGCAGCTACAGACGGCTATTTACGCCACTGGGGCAGGCGGAGCTTCATCCGGCAGTGTGGGCACGCCAGGTTCGGTGGGTTGCGGGGTGTCTGGATCAGGCTGGCCGGGAATGCCACCTGCATGCAACTGGGGATACGCGAGTAGCGACCAGGCCAATAATCCAACCTGATTGGGCTCAAGGTTTGCCAGTTTGGCGCGGATACTCGGATCGATCTTCATGGGGCACTCCTGAGCGATGTCCGGTTCGCTGAGGTGCGAAACCGGAATACAGTCAATAGAGTGCTTTTTCGCTCAGAAATTCCTGCTGTTCGTCAGGTACGTGGCAAAGTCACGCCGCGCTGACCTTGGTACTTGCCGCCACGATCCTTGTACGACACTTCGCATTCTTCATCGGATTCGAAGAACAGCATCTGCGCCACACCTTCGTTTGCATAGATTTTGGCAGGCAGCGTGGTGGTGTTCGAGAACTCCAGCGTTACGTGGCCTTCCCACTCTGGCTCAAGCGGCGTCACGTTAACGATGATGCCGCAACGTGCGTAGGTGCTTTTACCCAGGCAAATGGTCAGCACGTTGCGTGGAATACGGAAGTATTCAACGGTGCGCGCCAGGGCGAAGGAGTTGGGCGGGATGATGCACACATCGCTGGTGACATCGACAAAGCTGCCTTCATCGAAGTTTTTCGGATCAACGGTGGCCGAATTGATGTTGGTGAACACCTTGAATTCATTGGCACAGCGCACGTCATAACCGTAGCTCGACACGCCGTAAGAAATCAGACGATCAGCCCCTTCGCCGCGCACCTGACGCTCAACGAAAGGTTCGATCATGCCGTGCTCTTGCGCCATGCGGCGAATCCACTTGTCTGATTTGATGCTCATGGCGGGGGTGTCCTGAATAGCGAGGTGGAAAAATTCTGTTCGGCATCTTACCGGGGCCGGGGTTTCGGTTCAAAGGCTGGGGGGAAATTCTTGAAAATAGCTGTAGGCGCACTGAATACAGGCTGTACGGGCAACCATCAGTCACGTTTTTCGAGAAACCTTCGCAAAGACCCTTTGCACGTTCCGGAAAAAGGGGTAAGGTGGCGCCACTGTGCTGCTTGTGTCACTGAGAATCTCTACACGATATGTTGAATTTCGATCCAACCATCTCCAAGAATTTTTCCTGCTCTTTGCACTCAGTCTCGGCCAGGGCTCTTCCTGCGTCGCAGTTATCTTTGTTCAAGGAGTTACACCATGTCTAATCGCCAAACTGGTACCGTTAAGTGGTTCAACGATGAAAAAGGCTTCGGCTTCATCACTCCACAATCCGGTGACGACCTGTTTGTTCACTTCAAAGCAATCCAATCCGACGGCTTCAAGAGCCTGAAAGAAGGCCAACAGGTTTCTTTCATCGCTACTCGCGGTCAGAAAGGCATGCAAGCTGAGGAAGTTCAAGTTATCTAACTTGTACTGATTCAGTAAAAAACCCCGCCCTTAAAAGCGGGGTTTTTTTATGCCTGTCGTTTAAAGACCTTGTAGGAGCGAGCTTGCCTCGCGATCTTTTGATCATTTAAAAAGATCGCGAGGCAAGCTCGCTCCTACAGGGGTTTACGGGGTATCAGTCGTCGCTGGTGGTAATGGTCGGCATGGCCTGGGTGGCGGCTTCGCTCAGAACAATCCGTGCACCGACGTGTCGGGCCAGTTCTTGGTAGATCAAGGCTATCGGGCTATTGGGGTCGGCAATCGCGGTCGGCTTGCCGTTATCAGCCTGCTCGCGGATTTCCATCGCCAGCGGCAATGAAGCCAGAACTTCCACGCCATATTGGGTCGCCAGTTTCTCGCCACCACCTTCACCGAACAAATGCTCTGCGTGACCGCAGTTCGAGCAAATGTGCACAGCCATGTTCTCTACAACGCCCAGGACCGGAATGTTCACCTTACGGAACATTTCGACACCCTTGCGCGCGTCGAGCAAGGCCAGGTCTTGCGGCGTCGTCACAATCACAGAACCCGCCACCGGGACTTTCTGTGCCAAGGTCAACTGGATATCGCCCGTGCCGGGCGGCATGTCGATCACCAGGTAATCGAGGTCATTCCAGGCGGTTTGGGTCACCAACTGCAACAGGGCGCCCGACACCATGGGGCCGCGCCAGACCATCGGCGTGTTGTCGTCAGTCAGAAAAGCCATCGACATGACCTCAACGCCATGCGCCTCAATCGGCACAAACCATTTCTGATCACGGATTTTCGGGCGGGTACCCTCAGCGATACCGAACATCACGCCCTGGCTTGGGCCATAAATGTCGGCGTCCAGAATCCCCACCCGCGCACCTTCACGCGCCAGCGCCAGCGCCAGATTGGCAGCCGTGGTGGATTTACCGACGCCGCCTTTGCCTGAGGCAACGGCCACAATGTTTTTCACATTGGCCAGCCCCGGGATTTGCGCCTGCGCCTTATGCGGGGCAATCACGCAAGTAATCTCAACCTTGGCCGAGGACACGCCATCCAGATTGCTAATGGCCATTTGCAGCATTTGCGCCCAGCCATTCTTGAACAGGCCGGCGGCATAACCCAGTTCGAGCTGAACATTGACATGCTCGCCCTGGACTTCAATGTGACGTACACACCCGGCGCTGACCGGATCCTGGTTCAAATATGGGTCGGTGTATTGGCGAAGGACGGCCTCCACCGCTGCGCGATTGACTGCGCTCATGGGCAACTCCCGAAAAAGGCTGAGTGAAACAAGTCGCTATCGTACCTGTAATAAATCACCTGGCGCAGGCTTTTGAACCGCTCAAAAACACCAGAAAGCATCAGATAGCCGCCCACGGGGTGAAATATATTGCCCGGCGCTTTATAGTGGCCGACCACCGTCTCATCAAGTAGCCGAGCCCCATGTCCGAGCCACGCAAGATCCTCGTCACCAGCGCCCTGCCCTATGCCAATGGTTCAATCCACCTTGGCCATATGCTTGAGTACATCCAGACCGATATGTGGGTGCGCTATCAAAAGCAACGCGGCAACCAATGCACTTATGTCTGCGCAGACGACGCCCACGGCTCGGCCATCATGTTGCGTGCCGAGAAAGAAGGCATCACACCTGAGCAACTGATCGCCAACGTGCAGGCCGAACACTGCGCCGATTTCTCCGAATTCCTCGTGGAGTTCGATAACTATCACTCGACTCACGCCGAAGAAAACCGTGAGCTGTCGAGTGCGATTTACATCAAGCTGCGCGAAGCCGGCCATATCGCCACGCGCTCGATTACTCAGTACTTCGACCCGGAAAAGAAAATGTTCCTGGCCGACCGCTTCATCAAGGGCACCTGCCCTAAATGCGGCACTGATGATCAGTACGGCGATAACTGCGAAAAATGCGGCGCAACTTACGCTCCGACGGACCTGAAAAATCCGAAGTCGGCGATTTCCGGTGCCACACCGGTTCTCAAGGATTCCCAGCACTTCTTCTTCAAGCTGCCCGACTTCGAAGCCATGCTCAAAAGCTGGACACGAAGCGGCGCACTGCAAGATGCGGTCGCAAACAAAATCGCCGAATGGCTGGATAGCGGCCTGCAAGAGTGGGACATCTCCCGCGATGCGCCGTATTTCGGTTTCGAAATCCCGGGCGAGCCAGGCAAGTACTTCTACGTCTGGCTGGACGCGCCGATCGGCTACATGGCCAGCTTCAAGAACCTGTGCGAACGCCGCCCAGAGCTGGACTTCGACGCGTACTGGAACAAAGACTCCAGCGCCGAGCTTTACCACTTCATCGGCAAGGACATCGTGAACTTCCACGCCCTGTTCTGGCCAGCTATGCTCGAAGGCGCAGGCTATCGCAAGCCTACCGCGATCAACGTTCACGGCTACTTGACCGTTAACGGTCAAAAAATGTCCAAGTCCCGTGGCACGTTCATCAAGGCGCGTACCTACCTTGATCACCTGTCGCCGGAATACCTGCGCTACTACTACGCGTCCAAATTGGGCCGTGGCGTCGATGACCTGGACTTGAACCTCGAAGACTTCGTGCAAAAGGTCAACTCTGACCTGATCGGCAAAGTGGTTAACATTGCCAGCCGTTGTGCAGGCTTCATCCACAAAGGCAATGCCGGTGTGATGGTTGAAGGCAACGCAGCGCCTGAGCTGACCGAAGCCTTCTTGGCTGCAGCACCAAGCATTGCCGATGCTTACGAAGCCCGTGACTTCGCGCGCGCCATGCGTGAAATCATGGCGCTGGCCGACCGTGCCAACGCCTGGATCGCCGAAAAGGCGCCTTGGGCCATGGCCAAGCAGGAAGGCAAGCAAGACGAAGTCCAGGCCGTGTGCGCCTTGGGCGTCAACTTGTTCCGCCAGTTGATCATCTTCCTCAAGCCGGTGTTGCCGCAGTTGGCAGCCGATGCCGAAGCGTTCCTGAATGTGTCTCCTTTGACCTGGGACGACCACAGCACCTTGGTCGCCAACCATCAGCTAAATGCCTTCAAACCGCTGATGACGCGTATCGATCCGGCGCACGTGGAAGCCATGGTCAACGCGTCCAAAGAAGACCTGATCGCCAGCCAGACCGATACCGGTACTGCTGCGCCAAAAGGCAATGGCGAGCTGACCAAAGAGCCTTTGGCAGCCGAAATCGAGTTTGACGCGTTTGCCGCTGTTGACCTGCGCGTCGCCTTGATCCTCAAGGCCGAGGCTGTCGAAGGGGCTGACAAGCTGCTGCGTCTGACCCTGGATATCGGCGACGAACAGCGCAACGTGTTCTCGGGCATCAAAAGCGCCTACCCGAACCCGGCTGAGCTGGAAGGTCGCTTGACCATGATGATTGCCAACCTTAAACCCCGCAAAATGCGTTTTGGGGTTTCTGAAGGCATGGTCATGGCGGCGGGCCCTGGCGGTGAAGAAATTTACCTGCTAAGCCCGGACAGCGGTGCCAAGCCTGGTCAACGCATCAAGTAACACGCCCTCCTCATCTGCCAGCGGCCTGCACGTCGCTGGCAGATGTTCGTTGTAGCCTCCCCTCCCGCCATGTCGGATAATCAGCGCCGTTCGTTTAACCGCCTCGCACTCATTACTCACTGCGCAGGATGACTGTCGCCCGGGCGCGGCTCGCTGTCGCTGGACTGATCACACCATGAGCCTGATTCAACGTATTGACGCCTTATTACCGCAAACCCAATGCGGAAAATGCGGGCATCCTGGCTGCAAACCCTACGCAGAAGGCATCAGCCAGGGCGAAGCCATTAACAAATGCCCCCCCGGCGGGACTGAAACCATCGCTGCGCTGGCCAACCTGTTGAGCATTCCCGTTATAGCACTCGACACCGAGCGCGGCGTGGCACCAGCCCAGGTGGCCTTTATTCGTGAAGCTGAATGCATTGGTTGCACCAAGTGCATTCAGGCCTGCCCGGTGGACGCCATATTGGGCGCCGCCAAGCTCATGCACACGGTGATTGTCGATGAATGCACCGGCTGTGACCTGTGCGTTGCGCCCTGCCCTGTCGACTGCATCGAAATGCGACCGCTACCCGCCAATGTGATCCCCATCGTCGGCGGGCTTGCACAGACGCAAGAGCAGCTCAATGCACGCACTGACAAGCGCAACCACGCCCGTAGCCGTTTCGAGCGACGTGACGAACGTCTACGACGAGATGAACAGCAACGTCAGGCAGAACGCCTGGCGCGGGCTCAACGAGCACCTGTGGCGCCTGCTGACACCCTGGCGCTTGAGCCATCGCAGACAGAGCCCTCCTTGCTCAGCGATGCAGCGCTTAAAAAAGCCAAGGTCACCCTGGCCATGGCTCGCGCCCAACTGCATAAATCGCTCAAAGCCTTTGGTCACCCGCCGACGGCCCCGCAGCAGGCACAACTGGTTGTCCTGCAAGCACAATTTGAGGCTGCCGAAAAAGGCCTGGCGCAACTGGAGGCCGCCCCGGTGATAGCGGTGCCTGCGCCCAGCAGCGGTACTGCAGATCTCAAGCGGGCAAAAATTCAGTTGGCCATGCACCGGGCAGCACTTAAAAAGGCGCAGACGCAGGCACACACCAGCGCTGAGCTCGCACTTTTGAATGACGCCGTGCTACGAGCAGAACAGACACTCAACGCTTTAGCCCCAACCAAAAGCTGATAGCTTGCCGTCACGAGATACGTTTCTCTTCGATTAACGGACTGCTCTCCAGGAAAAGTTTTTACCCATGAATGCCGCAAAGCGCCTTGAAATCTTCCGTCGGTTTCACGAAGACAATCCAGAGCCAAAAACTGAACTGGCCTACACATCGCCTTTCGAACTGCTGATAGCAGTCATTCTTTCGGCGCAGGCCACTGACGTCAGCGTGAACAAGGCCATGGCAAAATTGTTCCCGGTCGCCAATACCCCAGAAGCCATCTACGCTTTGGGGGTGGAAGGGTTGTCGGAATACATCAAGACCATTGGCCTGTACAACAGCAAGGCCAAAAACGTGATTGAAACGTGCCGCTTGCTCATCGAGCGACATGCCAGTGAGATACCCCAAACGCGGGAGGCGCTTGAAGCACTTCCAGGTGTAGGACGAAAAACAGCCAATGTGGTGCTCAACACCGCTTTCAGGCAACTGACCATGGCCGTAGATACCCATATCTTCAGGGTCAGTAACCGAACCGGAATAGCGCCAGGCAAAAATGTGGTCGAGGTTGAACAGCAATTGATCAAATTCGTGCCTAAGCCGTACCTGCTCGATGCCCATCACTGGCTCATCTTGCATGGTCGCTACGTTTGCCAGGCACGCAAGCCACGCTGCGGGAGTTGCCGCATTGAAGACTTGTGCGATTTCAAGGAAAAAACCTCCGACGATTGAGCGATAGAGGTTTTATGGGCGGATCGATTGAGAAAAACTTTTTTACCCGTAAAGCGTTTATCGCTATAAGGGGCGCCATTGAATGTCTTAGCCTGGAGTGAACTGAATGAGCACTGGCAAAGAACAACTGGAAGTAGAGGATTTTCCAACGACCGACCCGGACGACGCTGAATTGACAGAGCGCCCAGTCGAAGTCGCTAAAACCAACTTGGCTAAACGCCGTACGATAGACGCCTTGCTGGCTGAAAAAAGACTCCAGAAAGAGCTCGAAGACTATCCCTACGACTTGTAATCGTCAGCGCTTAACACCAAAAACCTCCTGCCCGGAGGCTTTTGGTGTTAAGGGGGTTGTGGAGCAAGCCGCTCCTCACCCCTGCCACTCACACCAAGCCATTTCGCTGTGCCAGCTCAATAAGATCAACCAGTGAGCGAGCATTGAGCTTGAGCAGTAGACGCGTTTTGTAGGTACTGACTGTTTTGTTGCTCAGAAACATGCCATCCGCTATTTCCTTATTACTCTTACCGCGCGCCAACTGCTGCAATACCATCATTTCTCGACCAGAGAGACGGTTCACCATATCGGCTTCACTGGCATTCCCCAAGCTTGAGCGCACTGAATGCAACGCTTGGTTAGGAAAATAACTGTAACCGGAAAGCACAGCCTTGATGGCACTTAAAAGCTCGGTTAAATCCTGCTGCTTGCATACATAACCTGCCGCACCGGCCTGCATGCAACGCATTGAAAAATGACCGGGAGCTTGTGAAGTCAGCACTAGCACCTTTATAGGAATCGCGGGTGTTGAAAGTCGCGCAATAACTTCAAGCCCGTCGAGTTTGGGAATACCAATATCCAGAATTACAATATCCGGCGCGTACTCACGCGCCATTTGCAAAGCATCCACTCCATTATCCGTCTCTGCGATAACTTCGTAGCCATGTCGTTCCATGAGCATACGCACAGCAAGACGAATTACAGGATGATCATCCACGATCAGCACTTTATTCATGGGTAATTCCAATTTTTTCGCTGTTCGAATTTTAGAGTCAGCACAATAGCCTAGTCACAACACCCTGGGCATAGTGCCCCCCCCCAAGCACCAACAACCAAAGACATTTCCTACGCACAATAAAGATTTGCCCTACGAATAAATCACTCATAAAGATCACACTCCCACCCTACCCCTCACTTAACCGACACACGAGGAAATCACACAGGCCGATCTTTATATTAAGAGTTCAATTCTAATAACTATCGGCAACATCCTTGATCAAGCTTCAAAAAAGACGTTGGCTTACATCCTGAATACCAATAATTGGCCTGACCCAAGTACTACCAAACCCTGGCGCCCATCATCCTTTATTGCTAACTCATTCAAACAGCAACCAACCTCCTTTTCCTTCAAATGCAGCAGTTTCAAAGGTCAAAACCAAAAACAGCTGATACGATATACAACCGCCTGAGCCCAAACACACCATGTTTCAACCCTCTACTTTAGTTATTCATTCGCTCAATTTAACCGTACTCCAATAGAAAGACCGACTCAACCCAATCAAAAAAAAACATCCCCCTTCAGCTCCTGGTCAATCTCTATCCAGAACTCATATAGATAAACAGTACCTCTCACCCCCCCTTTGGAAAAAACCAATCCAGTTAAAATCTACTCTTTTTTTAGAAAAAAATATTACCATTTCAAACTTAAAGAAGAAGACTACAAGGCATTCGGAAAGCCCTTAAAATACGATCGAACGACATACCCCTCCCCCCCTTTCAAACCGGCACCTCGACCCTGACCAAAAATTAATTTAACGGAATACTAAAATGTTACTTATTCCCTCCACGCCATATCTCACATAAAAAAACTGAGCTCCCAGTTCTACTAGCACAAATCACCTCTTAACCCGGACTAATCCTACAAAAAAGCAAACCAATTCCTCGATCACAGGACGTCCTATAGAAATAATAAATACAAAAAACTTTTGATTTGCAGTTTCATAAAGCCACGACTAAATTTAAGACAAGCCCCTGCCGCATACCTTCAACTTCGTATCTGCACAGGTTATAACTGCGACAACTGCTAGCACTCGATACAAAAGCAACACGCTTGTTAAAGCACTTCTATAGCTTTTACTCTAACCAGAATTTATCCGCAGGCCACACCATGATAAAAAATAAAATACGGGTGAATAACCCGCTCACTGTCATTGCTATTTTTTCAATGTTAACTGAAGCCTCTGCAGCGGTTTCATTGCCGTATATCGACAGGGAAAATCAAAAAATATATGTCTGGTTCTTAATTGTGTTCCCTTCAGTTTTGATCACCTTGTTTTTTTTGACCCTTAATTTCAATAACAAAACCCTTTACACCCCCATGGACTATCCCAAGGAGAACGTCCGCGAAACACCCGAACCGCTAGGGCCGGAGGGCCGCATCGCGCGCGCAAGACCAGCCGAAGCCCCCTGTGCAACTGCATCCCTGTCAGCACCACTGCTCTCCAAACCAGGGATAAAATTCATTTCCTACAGCCCTAAAAATTTTATCTTTCTGCCACAAGGACACAGGGACTACGACTCAATAATAGAAAAGGCTACACATAAAAAAACTCACTCAATACATGAGGGTCATCAATTACCGCAGAATGAAGAAGTTCCAAGCAGTTTGTATCTGATCGATTTCAGCCACCCTTCTTTAAGACTGAACAATGACCACACCTTGGGGGATATTCTGCAGACTTACTACGAAATGGCACATCCAAAAAAAGAGCGCCTGCACAAGAACGATATTTTACTCCTGCTAACCAGTAGCCCATTGACGGCTCAGTGGAGTCACCAGCAACGCCTCGAACTTGATACAAACATCTCATCGCATTTAGGAGATGCCATGGTCATTACTTACAACACGCAAACCCGCCAGCTCAATACATTGAGCTGAAAAGATGACTAACCCGCCTTTATTTATGATTTTCAAGCATAAAAAAACCCGACCAATGGCCGGGTTTTTTATGCAGGTGCGGTTAGAACAACTTGCGACCCCGGTTAGCAGCAATACGCATACGCAAGGCATTCAACTTGATGAAGCCAGCAGCGTCGGCCTGATTGTAAGCGCCGCCATCTTCTTCGAACGTTGCGATATTGGCATCAAACAGCGAATCGTCAGACTTGCGACCGGTAACAATCACATTGCCTTTGTACAATTTCAGACGTACCACGCCGTTAACGTTCACCTGAGAAGCGTCGATCATTTGTTGCAGCATCAAACGCTCAGGGCTCCACCAGTAGCCGGTGTAGATCAGGCTGGCGTACTTGGGCATCAACTCGTCTTTCAAGTGGGCCACTTCGCGGTCCAGAGTGATCGACTCAATGGCGCGGTGCGCACGCAACATGATGGTGCCGCCCGGGGTTTCGTAGCAACCACGGGACTTCATGCCGACATAACGGTTCTCAACGATGTCGAGACGACCGATACCGTTTTCGCCACCGATGCGGTTCAGCGTGGCCAGAACGGTCGCAGGTGTCATTTCAACACCGTCCAGCGCAACGATATCGCCATTGCGGTAGGTCAGTTCCAGATAAGTAGGGGTATCCGGCGCGTTTTCTGGCGACTTGGTCCAACGCCACATGTCTTCTTCGTGCTCGGTCCAGGTGTCTTCCAGTACACCGCCCTCGTAGGAGATGTGCAGCAAGTTGGCATCCATCGAGTACGGGGATTTTTTCTTGCCGTGACGCTCGATCGGGATCGCGTGCTTTTCTGCGTAATCCATCAATTTTTCACGCGACAGCAGATCCCACTCACGCCAAGGAGCGATCACTTTTACGCCCGGCTTCAGTGCATAGGCACCCAGCTCGAAACGAACCTGATCGTTACCTTTGCCGGTTGCGCCGTGAGAAATAGCATCAGCACCGGTTTCGTTAGCGATTTCGATCAGACGCTTGGCGATCAGCGGACGCGCAATAGAGGTACCCAGCAGGTACTCGCCTTCGTAAACAGTGTTGGCGCGGAACATTGGGAACACGAAATCGCGGACAAACTCTTCGCGCAGGTCGTCGATGTAGATTTCCTTGACGCCCATGGCTTGCGCCTTGGCACGTGCAGGCTCAACCTCTTCGCCCTGACCCAGGTCAGCGGTAAAGGTTACGACTTCACAGTTATAAGTATCCTGCAGCCACTTCAGGATCACCGAAGTGTCCAGGCCGCCCGAATAAGCCAGAACGACCTTGTTTACGTCCGCCATGCCATCACTCCACGGGTTGTTCTAAAAGCCGAGCAGTCTACCGCCCGCGGGGCTTAATTTACAGAGGGGCGACAGCTTAAGACGACAAAGCGACAGTAACTTTCAGCAACACGACGCCAAAAAACCTCAAGACAGCGTCGCAGGATTGGTATTTCCCACCGCAGGGGGCGGCTTGGGAGGCTCTGGCATGCGCTCCAGGCGCACACTGACACGGCGATTTTTCGCCCGATTAGCCGCACTGGTATTGGGCACCAATGGGTATTGCTCGCCATGAAAACGCATCGTGATCTGCGATTCCTGCAGGCCGTTTTCCTGCAGGTAGTTCATGACCGCCAGAGCGCGACGCCGGGACAGCTCTCGGTTGGTCAACCGATTACCGGAATTATCCGAATAACCGTCCAGCATGACGTGGTTAACCGTGGGGTCGGCCTTCATGTACTCCAGCATGATCTGCAGATCAGCGCGGCCCTTGGCATCCAGTTCATTGCCGCTCCCCGGAAAACCGATCTGGCTTTGCCGGACCTGATCGAAATTCTTGGCCAGGAGCTTGGTGGTACAGGCTTCATAATCGCCATAAGCCTGGCGAAATCTCACGGGCAGAAGGCGGACTTCCGACAAACCGCCCGTCGCCGAGTAATGCCTGATCAGCGGGCTACGCCCTTCCAGCAATCCGCGAAACAAACGACCGGCCTGCGCCTGCGAGCTATTGAACAGCACATTGCCACGCCCGATGCGCACGGTGCCCAGATCGATATCACCGCGCCCCGGCTGCCACGGCGCCGCTGCAGCTAATAACGTTGCCGAACCTTCGCCCAATACCGAGTTGTAGGCATTGAGACGGAAGACAGCCTGCTCTCCGGCGCGGCGCACAAACACCCCGGCGCCAAAATCAGTGATCGGCTGGATCAGGCGGCACTCAAATTTGTCACCTTCCACTTTCCACTCCACATTCTCCAGTCGGGTCTGGAAAGTCAGGGCCATGGCAGGAACGCTGGCAAACAAGCTGAGGAGGATGAAATAACGCTGGCGCACTGAGGGCTCCGCAGATGGGTACTGGCAAAACACCGTTCACCGTTTTTACGACATACCTCGAATGTATCGGTTAACGCAGCTAAAACTTGATAGCGAGTGCCTGAGAGAGTCTTTTCCGGTAGCATTCGCATCAGTTTGACCCGCCTGGAATCCCCCAATGTCTGACCGCCTGACCCTGCTGCGTCCCGACGACTGGCACATTCATCTTCGCGATGGTGCTGTGTTGCCTCACACTGTGGCGGATGTTGCGCGCACCTTTGGCCGCGCCATCATCATGCCTAACCTCGTACCTCCGGTGCGTAACGCAGCTGAAGCCGATGCCTATCGACAGCGCATTCTCGCTGCTCGCCCGGCTGGCAGCCGTTTCGAACCGCTGATGGTGCTCTACCTCACCGACCGAACACAGCCAGAAGACATTCGTACAGCCAAAGCCAGCGGCTATGTACACGCTGCCAAGCTGTATCCGGCTGGCGCAACAACCAACTCCGACTCGGGCGTGACCAGCATCGATGCGATCTTCCCGGTCCTGGAAACCATGGCCGAAGTGGGTATGCCTTTGCTGATCCACGGTGAAGTGACCCGCGCCGATATCGACGTGTTCGATCGCGAAAAGGTCTTCATCGAAGAGCATTTGCGTCGTGTTGTGGAGCGATTCCCGACGTTGAAAGTGGTGTTTGAACACATCACCACGTCGCACGCGGTCCAGTTCGTCAACGAGGCTTCGGCCAACGTAGGCGCAACCATTACCGCGCATCACCTGCTGTACAACCGCAACCACATGTTGGTTGGCGGTATTCGCCCGCACTTCTATTGCCTGCCGATCCTCAAGCGCAACACCCACCAGGAAGCCCTGCTGGATGCGGCCACCAGCGGCAGTGCGAAGTTCTTTCTGGGCACTGACTCGGCACCGCATGCCCAGCATGCCAAAGAAGCCGCCTGCGGTTGTGCCGGTTGCTATACCGCCTATGCTGCTATCGAGCTCTATGCCGAAGCGTTTGAACAGCGCAATGCGCTGGACAAGCTCGAAGCCTTTGCCAGCTTGAATGGCCCGCGTTTCTACGGCCTGGCACCGAGCACCGAATACATCACCCTGGTTCGCGAAGAGTGGACCGCCCCAAGCAGCCTGCCTTTCGGTGAGCTGAACGTAATCCCGCTGCGCGCCGGTGAAAAACTGCGCTGGCGCCTGCTGGAGGAAAACGCGTGAGCGACGACCATTTTGATGACGAGCACGATGGCGGTCATGGCGGCGGTTCGCGCCATCCGATGGCCGAGCGCTTTCGCGGCTATCTGCCGGTCGTAATCGATGTTGAAACCGGCGGTTTCAATAGCGCTACCGACGCGCTGCTGGAAATCGCTGCCGTCACCATCGGCATGGACGAAAGAGGCTTTGTGTTCCCGGAACACACCTATTTCCACCGTGTGGAGCCTTTTGAAGGCGCCAACATCGAAGCCGCAGCCCTGGAGTTCACCGGCATCAAGCTGGATCATCCGCTGCGTATGGCGGTCAGTGAAGAAACAGCGCTGACCGACATCTTCCGGGGGGTGCGTAAAGCGCTGAAGGCCAATGGTTGCAAACGCGCCATTCTGGTGGGGCATAACAGCAGCTTCGACCTGGGCTTTCTGAATGCGGCCGTGGCGCGTCTGGACATGAAACGTAACCCGTTTCACCCGTTTTCGAGCTTCGACACCGCAACCTTGGCTGGCTTGGCTTATGGCCAGACCGTTCTGGCCAAGGCCTGCCAGGCAGCTGACATCGATTTTGACGGACGTGAGGCGCACTCGGCGCGTTACGACACCGAAAAAACCGCTGAGCTGTTCTGTGGCATCGTCAACAGCTGGAAACAAATGGGCGGCTGGAAAGACTTCAACGACTGATCACGTCTTTCGGGCTAATCACCGCGCATAAAAAAACCGGACCCAGGGTCCGGTTTTTTTATGCCGCCAAAAAGCTTACAGCTTGCCAGCATTCTCAGTCAGGTAAGCCGCAACGCCTTCAGTCGAAGCGGTCATGCCTTTGTCGCCTTTCTTCCAGTTAGCCGGGCACACTTCGCCGTGCTCTTCGTGGAATTGCAGTGCATCAACCAGACGCAGCAGCTCGTCCATGTTGCGGCCCAGTGGCAGGTCGTTAACGATCTGGGAGCGAACAACGCCCTTGTCATCGATCAGGAATGCGCCGCGCAGTGCTACGCCGCCTTCAGTTTCAACGTCGTAGGCTTTGCAGATCGCGTGGTTGATGTCGGCAGCCATGGTGTATTTCACCTGGCCAATACCGCCATTGTTCACCGGGGTGTTGCGCCATGCGTTGTGAGTGAAATGGGAGTCGATAGAGACTGCAACCACTTCAACGTTACGCGCCTGGAAATCAGGAATACGGTGATCCAGAGCGATCAGCTCCGATGGGCAAACGAAGGTGAAGTCCAGTGGGTAGAAGAACACCAGGCCGTATTTGCCTTTGATAGCAGAGGACAGCGTGAAGCTATCAACGATTTCGCCATTGCCGAGTACGGCTGCGACGGTGAAGTCAGGGGCTTGTTTGCCTACGAGTACGCTCATTGGATATCTCCTGGGTGCGACGTGAAAAACGGGACCCGGCTGCAAAGCCCTTGAGAAACAACAGGCTTGCGACCTGATCACCGCGTAAAAAGAGCGGCATCATACACCGTTCGTCTGCACAACCTGAACAAACCCCCGCCGTGCCCCAATCTACTTTGACAATCATTCTCGTTAACATTAAGATCCGTTTCATTGAATCCCAACCAGCGATGGTTCTTATTTATGTACGTTTGCCTCTGCACTGGCGTTACTGACGGAAAAATCCGCGATGCAATCTACGAAGGTTGCTGCAGCTACCGAGAAGTGCGCGAAGCCACCGGCGTCGCCAGCCAATGCGGCAAATGTGCTTGCCTGGCCAAGCAAGTGGTTCGCGAAACCCTGACCTCGCTTCAAGCCAGCCAGGCAGCCTTGGGTTTTCCAGCAGAATTTTCTGCAGCGTAATTATCAAGTTTCTAATGAACCGGACTTAACGTCCGGTTTTTTTATGCCAAAAATTCAAGTACTTAGGGCCAAAACGCGGAACACAAACATTCTTATTCCGATTAATTTTCATTTATTATTCAAACACTTAGGTTTGACAGTCGTTAATACGCAGATCAAACTCTGCCTTATATACGGTTAACTAAGGCAGGCCCTCGCGATGAAAGGCGATATTTCAGTCATCCAGCACCTCAATAAAATCCTCGGTAACGAGCTGGTTGCGATCAACCAATACTTCTTGCATGCACGTATGTATCAAGATTGGGGCCTGGAAAAGTTAGGCAAACACGAATACAACGAATCCATCGACGAGATGAAGCACGCTGACAAGCTGATCAAGCGCATCCTGTTCCTGGAAGGCCTGCCGAACGTTCAAGACCTGGGCAAGCTGCACATTGGTGAACACACCAAAGAAATGCTTGAGTGCGACCTGCGCATTGAGCGTACCGGCCACGCTGACCTCAAAGCAGCCATCGCCCATTGCGAAGTTGTTGGCGACTTTGGTAGCCGTGAACTTCTGGAAGATATTCTGGAATCCGAAGAAGAACATATCGACTGGCTGGAAACTCAGTTGGGCCTGATCGATAAAATCGGTATTGAGAATTACCTGCAATCGCAGATGGGCGAGTAACTAACGCCCACAAAAAAACCCCGCCCTGTTTATACAGAGGCGGGGCTTTTTTATGGGCTGCTACTTGATCACTCAAGTAGCAGCAACGTCAGCCATTAAGCTTCAGTTTTGGCCGCGGCCGCTTTTGCAGTCGCTTCTTTGATCAACGTCTGCAAAGAGCCGTCTGCAAACATTTCAGCCATGATGTCGCTACCGCCAACCAGCTCACCGCCTACCCACAGTTGCGGGAAGGTCGGCCAGTTCGCGTATTTAGGCAGGTTGGCACGGATTTCAGGGTTCTGCAGGATGTCCACGTACGCGAACTTCTCACCGCAGCCCATGACGGCCTGGGC
This sequence comes from Pseudomonas sp. FSL R10-2189, assembly GCF_009600325.1. NCBI lineage: Bacteria > Pseudomonadati > Pseudomonadota > Gammaproteobacteria > Pseudomonadales > Pseudomonadaceae > Pseudomonas > Pseudomonas sp. FSL R10-2189. The sequence continues at coordinate 387,142 of NZ_WIVZ01000001.1, read as the reverse complement.
CGCTTTAGCCGAAAAGCCACACTGCGGGGCATTCGGAGCGCCTTTCATGTAAAGCAGAACGGTATTGTTGGCAATCTGATCTTTGATAGTTTCGATGATATCCATGGAGCACCTCGGCTGAACTTTCCGACTCAGTTGTCGGCACGGTGGCGCATTGTAACGGAAAGCCGAGCATGACGCTCGGTCTCCCAGACAGACAATCGTCGCAACTTCATCTCACAGTCCAGCTGTGCACACGTGGGCAGTAATGCCCCGCGTTCACTGAGAATTGCAAAACAACCTGAGGGCAGTGTACAACTGGGCAGCTGAGGTGAGGCGAATCACTTAACCGTGGTTTCAGCCGCGTGCTCATGCAGCGCAAGACTCGCATAAACCTCAAAACGTGACCCATATTGGCAAGACGCGACATTTCCTTATAAGATCGCGCCTTCCCCTATTTCGTCGCCCCGTGCGGCTTTCGCCGCAGGTCTCGCCGTTTTTTCCGAAAAACCCGGCTTTGAGTTCTGCGGTCGTTGCAAAGAAGGTAGTTAATGATGAGCGCAAGGCACTTTCTCTCCCTGATGGATTGCACGCCCGAAGAGCTAGTCAGCGTCATCCGTCGCGGTATCGAGCTAAAAGACCTGCGTGATCGCGGCGTTCTTATCGAACCTTTGAAAAACCGCGTCTTGGGCATGATTTTCGAAAAGTCATCGACCCGCACCCGTCTGTCATTTGAAGCCGGCATGATCCAACTGGGCGGCCAGGCTATTTTCCTGTCCCCTCGCGATACTCAATTGGGCCGCGGTGAGCCGATTGGCGACTGCGCAATTGTAATGTCGCGCATGCTCGACGCCGTGATGATCCGTACTTTTGGCCACAACACCCTGACCGAATTCGCCGCCAATTCGCGCGTCCCGGTGATCAACGGCCTGTCCGATGACCTGCACCCGTGCCAGTTGCTGGCCGACATGCAAACCTTCCTCGAACACCGTGGCTCGATCAAAGGCAAAACCGTGGCCTGGATCGGTGACGGCAACAACATGTGCAACAGCTATATAGAAGCCGCCATCCAGTTCGACTTCCACCTGCGCGTTGCCTGCCCTGAAGGCTACGAGCCGAACCCTGAGTTCGTTGCGCTGGCCGGCGATCGCGTGAGCATCGTGCGTGACCCGCGTGAAGCGGTGCGCGATGCACACCTGGTCAGCACAGACGTCTGGACCTCCATGGGCCAGGAAGAAGAAACCGCCAAACGCCTGAAGCTGTTTGCGCCCTACCAGGTTGACCGTGCCCTGCTTGACCTGGCCGCCGAAGACGTCCTGTTCATGCACTGCTTGCCCGCTCACCGTGGTGAAGAAATCAGCCTCGACCTGCTGGACGACCCGCGCTCTGTAGCCTGGGACCAAGCGGAAAACCGTCTGCACGCGCAAAAAGCGTTGCTGGAGTTTCTGGCCAAACCTGCGTACCAACCCGCATGAGTCAGCCGCTATTGCTCAACCTGCGGGATCTGGCCTGTGGCTATCAAGGCCAGAGCGTGGTGCAGAACCTCAATCTGCACCTCAATGCTGGTGATATTGGTTGCCTGCTCGGCTCCTCGGGTTGCGGCAAAACCACAACGCTGCGGGCGATTGCCGGTTTTGAGCCGGTTCACCAGGGTGAAATCCAGCTTGCGGGCGAAGTCATCTCCAGCGCCGGTTTTACCCTGGCCCCGGAAAAACGTCGCATCGGCATGGTGTTTCAGGACTACGCCCTGTTCCCACACCTGAGCGTGGCCGACAACATTGCGTTTGGTATTCGCAAGCACCCGAACAAAGACCGCGTGATCGAAGAACTGCTGGAACTGGTCAATCTAAAAGACCTGGGCAAGCGCTTCCCGCACGAGCTTTCGGGTGGCCAACAGCAACGCGTTGCCCTCGCCAGGGCCTTGGCTCCGGAGCCCCAACTGCTGTTACTGGACGAGCCCTTCTCGAACCTTGACGGTGAACTACGCCGCAAGCTGAGCCATGAAGTGCGCGACATTCTAAAAGCGCGCGGTACCAGTGCCATTCTGGTGACCCACGACCAGGAAGAAGCCTTCGCCGTCAGTGATCACGTAGGGGTGTTTAAAGAGGGTCGCCTGGAACAGTGGGATACGCCCTACAACCTTTACCACGAGCCTCTGACGCCATATGTAGCGAGCTTTATCGGCCAGGGCTATTTCATTCGTGGGCAATTGCTCAGCCCTGAGTCGGTACAGACCGAGTTGGGCGTATTGCGCGGCAACCGGGCTTATAGCTGGCCAACCGGCGGGGCTGTTGATGTCCTGCTGCGCCCGGATGACATCGTCTACGCCCCTGATAGCGCGCTTAAAGCCAAAATCATCGGCAAGACCTTCCTTGGTGCATCGACCCTGTACCGCTTGCAACTACCCACGGGCAGCCAGCTAGAGTCGATTTTTCCAAGCCATGCCGATCACGCACCCGGCACGGAAGTCGGCATCCGGGTGGCGGCAGAACACTTGGTGATGTTTCAGGGCAGCGGCAGCACAGCGGCTCAGATCCCTCACTCGGAATCCGGCGTAAGGCGTTTTAGCACCGCTCAGTGATACGAATGGTTTGTCCCGCGATCTTTTGATAGTTAAAAGATCGCGAGACAAGCTAGCTCATACCTTTTTATTCCCGCCCGATCTCTGCAAACTTGGCCTGCGTGTGCTCAGCCAGCACGGCCGGAGCCAGCTCCACTTCCAGCCCGCGCCGTCCGGCGCTGACATAAATCGTCTCGAACGCCTTGGCGCTTTCATCAATAAACGTTCGCAGACGCTTCTTTTGCCCCAGCGGGCTGATCCCGCCCAACAGGTAACCCGTGGCACGTTGGGCTGCCGCAGGGTCAGCCATTTCGACTTTTTTGACCCCGGCCGCCTGCGCCAGCGCTTTAAGGTCAAGACTTCCGACGACCGGTACAACCGCAACCAATAATTCACTCTTTTCACTGCTGGCCAACAGCGTCTTGAACACTTGAGCCGGTTCAAGGTTGAGCTTTTCTGCTGCCTCCAGCCCGTAGGACGCGGCCTTGGGGACATGCTCATAGCTGTGTACTCGATGTTCGGCGCGAACTTTTTTCAGCAGGTCCAATGCAGGCGTCATGACAGCCCCTGTGATGAATTGACTAAAGAATCCAGGGCCGGATTTTAAGCCATTAGCCGACAAAAAACGCGCTGGAACGGGCTTCCCGGCACTATTTAGCGCTGAAACGTTACACTCTTTCCTGCCAATTTGTATTTTTTTCTTACATAAAACCAGCACCAAAAGCTCATGTGAAAGTCAGAATGTGGCGCATCGTTCACTTTCGACCTTTGACAGCAGTGTTTGTTGTCTATATTTTTCGAATCTGAACATACCGCCTATTACCTATGTTCTGTTACCGACCCATGATTTTCCTAAAAAACGGCATCTGTTTTTTCTGTACCGCTGCACTGCCACCCCTGACTAACGACGTCAAAAAACAACAAAAAAGAGGTTTCAAATGACGACTGCAACGCAGCACCCCAAGCTTTCAGGTCAGTGCCTCGCCGAATTTCTCGGCACTGCACTGCTCATATTTTTCGGTACAGGATGCGTTGCGGCTCTCAAGGTCGCGGGCGCCAGCTTTGGCTTATGGGAAATCAGCATCATCTGGGGCATTGGCGTCAGCATGGCGATTTACCTGACAGCCGGGGTTTCCGGTGCACATCTGAATCCGGCGGTCAGTATTGCGCTGTGCCTGTTTACCGATTTTGATAAACGTAAGCTGCCGTTCTACATCCTTGCTCAAGTCGCCGGGGCCTTTTGTGCGGCGGCGTTGGTTTATACGCTCTACAGCAATTTGTTCTTCGATTATGAACAAGCGCACAACATGGTTCGCGGCAGCCAGGCCAGCCTCGAATTAGCCTCGGTCTTCTCTACTTACCCGCACCCGGCGCTCTCCACGTTGCAAGCTTTCCTCGTTGAAGTGGTGATCACCGCCATCCTCATGGGCGTGATCATGGCCCTCACCGACGACAAAAATGGCCTGCCACGCGGCCCGCTGGCGCCATTGCTGATTGGTCTGTTGATTGCCGTAATCGGCAGCTCGATGGGCCCGCTGACCGGTTTTGCGATGAACCCGGCGCGTGACTTCGGACCTAAACTGATGACTTTCTTTGCTGGCTGGGGTGAAATTTCCTTCACTGGTGGCCGCGATATTCCTTATTTCCTGATTCCAATTTTTGCACCCATCGTCGGTGCCTGCCTCGGCGCGGCCATTTATCGCGGGCTGATTGCCCGTCACTTGCCCCAGCCTGAGTCCGCACCTGCGCACGCTCCAGCGGTCGCCGAGGTTAAAACCCAGGCGTCCTGATATCGACTTATGAAACGGGGCGCATGAGACTACTGCCCGTAACCTGCTCGCGCCCGGAAACCATTACTTCATTCTGCAAGGCAACCCCATGACCGACATTCAGAATAAGAACTACATCATTGCGCTGGACCAAGGCACTACCAGTTCGCGAGCGATCATTTTTGATCGTGACGCCAACGTGGTCTGCACCGCGCAACGCGAGTTTCAACAGCATTACCCGCAAGCCGGCTGGGTTGAACATGACCCGATGGAAATCTTCGCCACCCAGAGCGCGGTCATGGTCGAGGCGCTGGCCCAGGCCGGTCTGCACCACGACCAGGTAGCGGCAATCGGCATCACCAACCAGCGTGAAACCACGGTGGTGTGGGACAAGATCAGCGGCCGCCCGATCTACAACGCCATCGTCTGGCAATGCCGTCGCAGCACCGAAATCTGCGAACAGCTCAAGCGCGGTGGTCATGAACAGTACATTCGCGAAACCACCGGCCTGGTGACTGACCCCTACTTCTCCGGTACCAAGCTCAAGTGGATTCTCGACAACGTCGAAGGCAGCCGCGAGCGCGCGCGCAAGGGCGAATTGCTGTTCGGCACCGTCGACAGCTGGCTGATCTGGAAATTTACCGGCGGCAAGACCCACGTCACCGACTACACCAACGCCTCGCGCACCATGCTCTTCAACATCCACACCCTGGAGTGGGATGCCAAGATGCTGGATGTGCTGGATATCCCGCGCGAAATGCTGCCAGAGGTTAAATCCTCTTCCGAAATCTATGGCCGCACCAAAAGCGGCATCGCCATCGGCGGGATTGCCGGTGACCAGCAAGCCGCGTTGTTTGGCCAGATGTGCGTCGAGCCGGGTCAGGCTAAAAATACCTATGGCACCGGTTGCTTCCTGCTGATGAACACCGGCACCAACGCGGTTCAGTCGACCCACGGCATGCTGACCACCATCGCTTGCGGCCCACGCGGCGAAGTGGCCTATGCGCTGGAAGGTGCGGTCTTCAACGGCGGCTCGACAGTGCAATGGCTACGCGACGAGCTGAAAATCATCAACGATGCACACGACACCGAATACTTTGCCAACAAGGTCAAAGACAGCAATGGCGTGTATCTGGTGCCTGCGTTCACCGGCCTGGGCGCGCCTTACTGGGACCCGTATGCCCGTGGAGCACTGTTCGGCCTGACCCGTGGCGTACGGGTAGACCACATTATTCGTGCAGCCCTTGAGTCGATTGCCTACCAGACTCGCGACGTACTGGACGCCATGCAGCAGGACTCGGGCGAACGCCTGAAAGCCTTGCGCGTTGACGGTGGCGCGGTGGCCAACAACTTCCTGATGCAATTTCAGGCTGACATCCTCGGCACCATGGTCGAACGCCCACAAATGCGTGAAACCACAGCCTTGGGCGCCGCCTACCTGGCCGGTCTGGCCTGCGGCTTCTGGGGCAGCCTGGATGAATTGCGCAGCAAAGCGGTGATCGAGCGCGAATTCGAACCTCAGCTTGAAGAAGCGAGCAAAGAGAAGCTCTACGCTGGCTGGAAAAAAGCCGTAGAGCGTACACGCGACTGGGAACCCCACGAAGAAAGCAACTAAGCCTGCACGGTTAAATTGTCGGTAAAACACCCAACGGGCGCCCTTCGCGCCCGTTGTCATATCTGTATTCATGGCACCTGCGTGTAGCAGGTCGGGCCCTTCCTGCGGCATCATGAGCGACTTTTGCTTCGCCGCCCAAAGGAAACTCCATGAATCTGCCTCCACGCCAACAGCAGATCCTCGAACTCGTTCGCGAGCGCGGCTATGTCAGCATCGAGGAAATGGCTCAGTTGTTCGTTGTTACACCGCAGACCATCCGCCGCGACATTAACCAGTTGGCCGAGGCCGATTTGTTGCGTCGTTATCACGGTGGCGCGGCCTATGATTCCAGCGTTGAAAACACGGCCTATGCCATGCGCGCCGACCAGATGCGCGATGAAAAACGCCGTATCGGTGAAGCTATCGCCGCCCAGATTCCTGACCACGCCTCGATTTTCATCAACATCGGCACCACCACCGAGTCGATTGCCCGGGCACTGCTCAACCATAACCACCTGAAAATCATCACCAACAACCTGCACGTTGCCTCAATCCTCAGCGCCAAAGACGACTTTGAAGTGCTGATAGCCGGCGGTAACGTACGCCGAGACGGCGGCATCGTGGGCCAGGCCAGCGTTGACTTTATTAATCAGTTCAAGTTTGATTTCGCCCTGATCGGCATCAGCGGTATTGATTCGGATGGCAGCTTGCTGGATTTCGATTACCAGGAGGTGCGCGTTTCTCAGGCAATTATCTCCAACGCCCGACAAGTGATTCTGGCGGCGGACTCCAGCAAATTCGGCCGTAACGCCATGGTACGACTGGGCCCGATCAGCTTGATTGATTGCCTGGTGACCGACCAGCACCCAGTGCCTGAACTGACCCAATTGCTGGCACAGAACAAAATCCGCCTCGAAGTGGTTTAACCCACACCAAGCCCCCACTGTGAGCTGCCGAAGGCTGCGATCTTTTAATACCACTTTAAAAGATCGCAGCTTTCGTGCCTCAGCAGCTCCTACAGCGCCCTGCGACACTCTAAATGTTCGAAAATCTTCCTTTCGACGCTCTTCGATGAGTTTTTTCAATCGAAGTAAGCTGGCTGTGCGCGTCTTTATCCGCTAACATTTTCGAAAATGAACATTAATGTTCGAATTCAAATATGCGTGAACAACGCGAGGCCCCGACATGCCCTTGACCACCTTGCCTGCCACCCCCCTCTCAGAGGTATACGACGTTGCCGTGATTGGCGGCGGGATCAATGGTGTCGGCATTGCGGCTGACGCTGCAGGGCGCGGCCTGTCGGTATTCCTGTGCGAAAAAGACGACTTGGCCAGCCATACCTCGTCTGCCAGCAGCAAGCTGATTCACGGCGGCCTGCGCTACCTTGAACATTACGAGTTCCGCTTGGTGCGCGAAGCCCTGGCCGAGCGTGAAGTGTTGCTGGCCAAAGCCCCGCACATTGTCAAACCCATGCGCTTTGTATTACCGCATCGCCCACACCTGCGTCCGGCGTGGATGATTCGTGCGGGTCTGTTTTTATACGACAACCTGGGCAAACGCGAAAAACTCGCTGGTTCTGTGAGCCTTAAGTTCGGCGCCGACAGCCCGCTCAAGCCTGAAATCACTAAAGGCTTCGAATACTCCGATTGCTGGGTCGATGACGCTCGCCTTGTCGTACTCAACGCCATGTCTGCGCGTGAAAACGGCGCTCACATCCACACCCAGACTCGCTGCGTCGGCGCGCAACGTAGTAAAGGCCTGTGGGAATTGAACTTTGAGCACGCTGACGGCAGCCTGTTTTCGATTCGCGCCAAAGCCTTGGTAAACGCTGCTGGCCCTTGGGTTGCCAAATTTATTAAAGACGATCTGAAACTGGACTCGCCGTACGGCATCCGCCTGATTCAAGGCAGCCACCTGATCGTGCCCAAATTGTATGACGCGCCTAACGCGTTTATTTTGCAGAACGAAGACCAACGGATCGTGTTCACCATTCCTTACCTGGACCAGTTCACCATCATTGGCACCACAGACCGCGAGTACACAGGCGACCCGGCCACGGTCAGCATCACCGAGGCAGAAACCGATTACCTGTTGAACGTGATCAACTCGCACTTCAAGCAGCAACTGAGCCGTGACGACATTCTGCGCACTTACTCCGGTGTACGCCCATTGTGCAATGACGAGTCGGACAACCCGTCAGCGGTAACCCGCGATTACACCTTGGCTCTGTCAGGCGCTTCGGGCGAAGCCCCGCTGCTGTCCGTATTCGGTGGCAAATTGACCACTTACCGCAAACTGGCCGAGTCGGCCATGGCGCAACTGACACCGTTCTTCACCCAGATCAAACCGAGCTGGACGGCCACAGCGACCTTGCCGGGCGGCGAAGACATGACCACGCCTCAAGCCCTGAGCGCGGCCCTGATCAGCAAACACAACTGGCTGGACGCAGCCATTGCCAAACGCTGGGCAATTACCTACGGAAGCCGCTCCTGGCAGTTGCTGGACGGCGTGCAAAGCTTGAGCGAGATGGGTGAGCACATCGGCAGCGGCCTCTATAGCCGCGAGGTGGACTACCTGTGCCGCCAGGAATGGGCACTGGATGCGCAGGACATCCTGTGGCGCCGGACTAAATTGGGCCTGTTCACCACTGCCGCCGAGCAAGAGCGCCTGGCGCACTACATGGCCAGCCTGAACCTCAAGCAGCGCAAGGTTGAAGCGGCTTAACCCCTGTACGCATGAATATGCCGTTGCAGGTGTAAACCCCGCGATCTTTTAAACATAGAAAGATCGCGGTGTTTCTTCTCCCCCACCGATAAGCGGTATTTCCCCATTCGGTTTTCCGAACACCTATCGCCGTACTATTCGGCTTTCCGGGCGCCCCTCCTCCCACGCCCCGCCTAAAAAACTTTAAAACCTTTACAAATCAATAATTTAAAGTTTAATTCCGTCTCTGGCATGACTCATGCTCTACACTCAGGGCCGAATGCGAAAACAGCGTTTAATCTGTTTAGCGTTTCGAAGTATCTAAAGGGCTCGTGAACGGGCTCAAATAAAAAAAACAATGTCGAGGAAAAATCGATGCGCATCGTTCCGCAACTTTTGAGTGCAGCCATTGCTGTAGCTCTGATTAGCACTCCAGTATTCGCCGCTGAACTGACCGGCACACTGAAGAAAATCAAAGAATCCGGCACCATCACCCTTGGGCATCGTGACTCCTCTATCCCGTTTTCTTACATCGCTGATGGCACCGGCAAGCCGGTTGGCTACTCGCACGATGTGCAACTGGCAATCGTTGAAGGGCTGAAAAAGCAACTCGACCTGCCGGACCTCAAGGTCAAATACAACCTGGTCACCTCCCAGACCCGTATCCCGCTGGTACAAAACGGTACCGTTGACGTTGAATGTGGCTCCACCACCAACAACGCCGAACGCGCTCAGCAAGTGGATTTCTCGGTCGGCATTTTCGAAATCGGTACCCGTCTGCTGTCCAAAAAAGACTCGCAGTACAAAGACTTCGCTGACCTGAAAGGCAAAAACGTCGTCACCACCGCAGGTACCACCTCCGAGCGTATCCTCAAGGCCATGAATGCTGACAAGCAGATGGGCATGAACGTGATCTCGGCAAAAGACCACGGCGAAGCCTTCAACATGCTTGAGTCGGGCCGTGCTGTTGCCTTCATGATGGACGACGCCCTGCTGGCCGGTGAAATGGCCAAAGCCAAGAAGCCGGATGACTGGGCCGTAACAGGTACACCACAGTCGTACGAAATCTACGGCTGCATGGTGCGCAAAGGCGATCCGGACTTCAAAAAAGCTGTAGATGACGCCATCGTGGCTTACTACAAATCAGGCGACGTTGAAAAATCCTACGCCAAGTGGTTCCAGTCCCCTATCCCGCCAAAAGGTCTGAACCTCAACTTCCCGATGAGCAAAGAGCTCAAAGAGTTGATTGCCAATCCAAATGACAAGCCTGCGCCAGAAAAACCAGCAGCCTGATACCTGAACACCTAAGCGTGTGAGTGCGCATAAGCGCACTCGCAGGCTTTGTTCTCCTGCTGCGCACTGGCTTCTTATTGATTAGTGAGCACTCGAACCGTTGGTTATCGAGCGGTTTGCGTGTGCCCGACAGCACTGTCGGTGTGAACGGATTCCCTGAAGCACGTGCTTGTCTATAGACCCATCTGAGGGGAGACCCTGAATGAATTACAACTGGGACTGGAGCGTATTCTTCAAGTCCACCGGCGTAGGCAGCGAGACGTATCTCGACTGGTTTATTACCGGACTGGGCTGGACCATCGCGATCGCTGTTGTCGCCTGGATTGTCGCGCTGATACTGGGTTCGCTGCTGGGCGTGATGCGCACCTTGCCGAACCGTTTTATCGCGGGTATCGCCACGGTTTACGTGGAAGTTTTCCGAAATGTACCCCTGCTGGTACAGCTGTTCATGTGGTACTTCCTGGTACCCGATCTGCTGCCGCAAAACCTGCAGGACTGGTACAAGCAAGACCTCAGCCCTACGACCTCGGCCTACTTGAGCGTGGTGGTGTGTCTGGGTCTGTTTACCGCTGCACGGGTGTGCGAACAAGTGCGTACCGGTATCGAAGCCTTGCCGCGCGGCCAAGAGTCGGCTGCCCGTGCCATGGGTTTCAGCCTGTCGCAAATCTACTGGAACGTGCTGCTGCCCCAGGCTTACCGCATCATCATTCCACCGCTCACCTCTGAGTTCCTCAACGTGTTCAAGAACTCCTCGGTGGCGTCCCTGATCGGTTTGATGGAACTGCTGGCGCAAACCAAACAGACGGCCGAGTTCTCCGCCAACCTGTTTGAAGCCTTCACCTTGGCCACGCTTATCTACTTCACCCTGAACATGAGCCTGATGTTGCTGATGCGTCTGATCGAGAAGAAAGTCGCCGTACCCGGTCTGATGTCTTTGGGGGGTAAATAATGGACTTCTTCGATTTCAGCGGTATCGTTCCAGCCCTGCCGGGCCTGTGGAACGGCATGATCATGACCTTGAAGCTGATGGTGCTCGGGGTTATCGGTGGCGTTGCACTCGGCACCGTGCTGGCATTGATGCGCTTGTCGTCCAGCAAGTGGCTGGCCAACCTGGCCGGCGCTTACGTGAACTACTTCCGTTCGATCCCGCTGCTGCTGGTGATTACCTGGTTCTACCTGGCCGTGCCGTTCGTGCTGCGCTGGATCACCGGCAAAGACACGCCAATCGGTGCTTTCGAGTCGTGCATGGTGGCTTTCGTCATGTTCGAAGCCGCCTACTTTTGCGAAATCGTACGGGCCGGTGTGCAGTCGATTCCCAAAGGCCAGATGGGCGCAGCCAAAGCGCTGGGCATGAGCTACGGCCAGGCCATGCGCCTGATCATCCTGCCTCAGGCGTTTCGCAAGATGACCCCGTTGCTGTTGCAGCAAAGCATCATTTTGTTCCAGGACACCTCGCTGGTTTACACCGTGGGCCTGGTTGATTTCCTCAATGCTTCGCGCTCCAGTGGCGATATCATCGGCCGCTCCAACGAATTCCTGATTTTCGCCGGTCTGGTGTATTTCATCATCAGCTTTTCCGCCTCGCTGCTGGTCAAGCGTCTGCAAAAAAGGTTTGCCGTATGATCTCGATCAAGAACATCAACAAGTGGTACGGGGACTTCCAGGTACTGACCGATTGCAGTACCGAAGTCAAAAAAGGCGAAGTGGTTGTAGTCTGCGGCCCGTCGGGCTCGGGCAAATCGACCTTGATCAAGTGCGTCAACGCCCTTGAACCGTTCCAGAAAGGCGACATCGTGGTTGACGGCACATCGATTGCCGATCCGAAGACCAACCTGCCAAAACTGCGTTCGCGCGTTGGCATGGTGTTCCAGCATTTCGAACTGTTCCCGCACATGACCATCACCGAAAACCTGACCATTGCGCAGGTCAAGGTCCTGGGTCGCAGCAAGGCAGAAGCCACCAAAAAAGGCCTCGAACTGCTGGAGCGCGTAGGTTTGTCGGCCCATGCCCACAAGCACCCCGGCCAATTGTCTGGCGGTCAGCAGCAGCGTGTCGCAATTGCCCGCGCCTTGGCCATGGACCCGATCGTCATGCTGTTCGACGAACCGACCTCGGCACTCGACCCGGAAATGGTGAACGAAGTCCTCGACGTTATGGTTCAACTGGCCCACGAAGGCATGACCATGATGTGCGTGACCCACGAAATGGGTTTTGCACGCAAAGTGGCCAACCGGGTGATCTTTATGGACCAGGGCAAGATCGTCGAAGACTGTGAGAAAGAAGAGTTCTTTGGTGACGTAAGCGCCCGTTCCGAGCGTGCCCAGCACTTCCTCGCCAAAATCCTGCAGCACTAAATAACGCTACTGTAGCCGCTGCCGAAGGCTGCGATAAGGGCCGAAGGACCTTCGCTTTTAATAGAGCCGGGGCTGCGATGCAGCCCATCGCAGCCTACGGCAGCGGCTACATGTCCGTAATACATTAGTGCGCAGTGGTTGACCCAAGGCATCTGTGATGAAATGCGACCCCAACCTTTATCGCGGTGCCCCGCCCTCACTTGCCGTGAAACCACGTCTGCTTCGTCACTTGCTGCTGCCGCCGCTGATTATCCTGATGATGATCGGGTTAGGTTATGCGGGTTACCGCATCAGTGAACATTTTGGCATCACCACCCTGAGCGAAAGCGGTGAGCGCCAGCTTGAACTGCACGCGCGCACCGTCGAAAGCGAACTCAGCAAATACACTTACCTGCCCAGCCTCCTTGAGCTGGAGTCCAGTGTGTCCACATTACTGGCTGACCCGAGCGTGCAAAACCGGGTCGCCGTCAATCAATACCTCGAAGGCTTGAACCGCCGCAGCCGCAGCCGGGCCATTTATGTGCTCGACACCACCGGTCGGGTCGTTGCCACCAGTAACTGGCGGGATATCGACAGTTACCTGGGTGAGGACTTGTCTTTCCGCGCCTATTTTCAGGACGCGGTACGCGGTCAGCCCGGGCGTTTCTATGGCATCGGCAGCACCACGGGCGAGCCCGGTTATTACCTGGCCCATGGCCTGGAAGAACAAGGCAAGATTATTGGCGTCGCGGTGATCAAAGTGCGTCTCGAAGCGCTTGAAGAACGCTGGCAACGCGCCCGCCTCGAAGCCTACGTGAGTGATGAAAACGGCATCATTATCCTGTCCAGCGATCCAAGCCGACGGCTCAAGTCGGTACGCCCGCTGACCGCTGACATCAAAGAGAAGTTAGCCCGCAGCCTGCAGTACTACTGGTGGCCGCTGATCGAACTCGAACCCCTTGAGCGCGAGCATCTGGGCGATGGCATTGAAAAAGTCACCTTTACCGCCAACAGCGAAGTGGTGACCGACGACAAAGAAGTCAGTTACCTGGCCCAGACTCGCAGGCTTAACGACACGCCGTGGGACATCACCCTGCTGACGCCCTTGCAGGACCTGCGCCGCGAAGCTGCCAACCAGGGCATGCTGCTGGCAGGCGCGTTTGCACTGCTGGCCATTCTGCTGATTGCCTGGAATGAACGGCGCAAAGTCATCGCCACCCGGCTGGCAGCCCGTGAGGCCTTACAAGAGGCCAATAGCCAGCTGGAACGCAAAATCACTGAGCGCACAGCCCACTTGCGCGCCAGTAACGAACGCCTCAAAGGCCAGATTCGCGAGCGGCGCCAGGCCGAAGAAACCCTGCGCCGTGCCCAGGACGAACTGGTCCAGGCCGGAAAACTGGCGGCCATCGGGCAAATGTCCACCAGCATTGCCCATGAACTGAACCAGCCCCTGGCGGCCCTGCGCACCCTGTCCGGCAATACCGTGCGTTTTCTGGAGCGCGGCGACCTGACCGTTGCGGCCAACAACCTCAGCACCATTAATAACCTGGTTGACCGCATGGGCCGCATCACCGCCAACCTGCGCTCGTTTGCCCGACGCGGCGACGATCATGGCCAGGCCAACCTGAACAAAGCGGTCGAAGCCGTATTGCAACTGCTCGTCAGCCGTCTTGAAGGCTCCGGCATTGAACTGCATCGACACTTCAGCGATGCCGCCCTCAAAATCGATCAAACCCGACTTGAGCAGATCCTGCTCAATTTGATCGGCAACGCCCTCGACGCTCTTCAGGAACAGCCAACGGCTCCACAGCTATGGCTTGAGGGCGAGCACAGTGACGGCAAATACCGATTGCGTGTGCGCGACAACGGCCCGGGTATTGATCCCGAAAACCGTAAGCATCTGTTTGAACCGTTTTTCACCACCAAACCCGGCGAACAAGGCCTGGGCCTTGGCTTGACGCTGTCTGCCAGCCTCGCCGCAGCGGCGGGCGGCAACCTTAGTGTCGAGTTCCCGCAGACCGGTGGTGTTGCGTTTGTCCTCCTTTTACCGCTGGTGCAACCCGCTAAGGCCGAGCCGATATGAACCACGAGCTGACCGTCCTGATTGTTGAAGATGACCCTCACGTACTCTTGGGATGCCAACAGGCGCTCGCACTGGAAGACATTCACAGCGAAGGCGTCAGCAGCGCCGAACAGGCGCTGGAACGGGTAGGTGATAACTTCCCCGGCATCGTCATCAGTGACATTCGCTTACCAGGCATCGATGGCCTGGAGCTGCTCAAACGCCTTAAGGCCCGCGACCGCAGCCTGCCGGTGGTGTTGATTACCGGGCATGGCGATATTTCCATTGCCGTGGGCGCAATGCGCGACGGCGCCTATGACTTCATGGAGAAGCCGTTCTCCCCGGAACGGCTGGTCGATGTCGCACGCAGAGCGCTGGAGCAACGCAGCCTGGCCCGTGAAGTGTGGTCGCTGCGCCGGCAACTGGCCGAGCGCGACTCGCTTGAGGGACGTATCATCGGCCGCTCCCCGGCCATGCAGCAATTGCGCGAATTGATCGCGAACGTCGCCGATACGTCAGCCAACGTGCTGATTGAAGGCGAAACCGGCACCGGCAAAGAATTGGTCGCCCGTTGCCTGCACGACTTCAGCCGCCGCCAGCCCCGGCAATTTGTCGCGCTTAACTGCGGCGGGCTTCCGGAAAACCTCTTTGAAAGCGAAATCTTCGGTCACGAAGCCAATGCCTTTACCGGTGCTGGAAAACGCCGGATTGGCAAAATCGAGCACGCTAACGGCGGCACGCTGTTTCTCGACGAAGTCGAAAGCATGCCGCTCAACCTGCAAATCAAATTGCTGCGGGTGTTGCAGGAGCGGACCCTGGAACGCCTGGGCTCGAACCAGAGCATTGACGTCGATTGCCGGGTCATTGCCGCCACCAAGTCCGACCTTGATCAACTGGGCAAAGCCGGCCAATTTCGCAGCGACCTGTATTACCGTTTGAACGTGGTCACCCTCGAGCTGCCGCCTTTGCGTGAGCGTCGCGAAGACATCCTGCAACTGTTCGAATATTTCCTCCAGCAGTCGTCCCTGCGTTTCGACCGCACCGCGCCAGAGCTGGACAATCAAACCTTGTCCAACCTCATGAGCCATGACTGGCCGGGTAACGTGCGCGAACTGCGCAACGTGGCCGAGCGCTTTGCCCTGGGCCTGCCCGCGTTTAAAAAGCCCGGCAGCAATGCCTCGCAAGGGTTGGGCTTTTCCGAGGCCGTCGAAGCCTTCGAACGGACCTTGCTCAGCGATGCCTTGCAACGCAGCGGTGGCAACTTGACGCAAGCCAGCCAGGAACTGGGCATGGCCAAAACCACGTTATTCGACAAAGTTAAAAAATACGGGCTCGCACACTGATGGATCTGATTCTTAAAGCGGCATTAGGGGCAGCGGTCGTCATCATCCTGGCGATCCTGGCCAAAACCAAAAACTACTACATTGCAGGGCTGGTGCCGCTGTTCCCGACCTTCGCCTTGATCGCCCACTACATCGTCGGCAAAGGACGCTCGTTAGACGACCTGAAGACCACCATCGTGTTCGGCATGTGGTCGATCATTCCGTACTTCGTTTACCTGGCCGCTTTGTACGTGCTGGTAGACCGATTGCGTCTTGAAGCTTCGCTGGCATTGGCAGCAGTGGCCTGGCTGATAGCTGCCACCGTGCTGGTGAGCGTTTGGGTACGGTTGCACTGACACACATTACCTGCAGGAAGGGCCACCCCGTCTTCGACGCCGCGCTGTCGCGCAGCAAACAGGCCACCGAATATCTTCAGCATCCCCCAATCGGTTCCCTCTCCTTCGGGAGAGGGCTAGGGTGAGAGGGCTCTTGTACTTCTGTACATATCCATTGCTGTGGCAACGGCCACTTAGGGTTCCGCCCTTACGGCGCGTCACTTTGCAAAAAGCGTGTAGAGACCGGACACATGGTTGACGGGGCCTTTTAGATCAAGACCTCAAGCCAGATCAAGATCAAAAGATCGCGAGCAAGCTCGCTCCTACAGACGCAGATTGGCAAAGCAGGCACGCACCTTGCATTTACCCTGAAAAGCCCGCCCGGCATAGTCCGGCGGCGATTGAATGGGGTAAATCACACATTGAACATTCTCGATCTCGATCACAGCCTGACCGCTCAAGCGCCTATTGCGCAGCGATTGGCCGATGGCCGCGCAACCCGCCTCGATTTATTGGCCCTGGGCCCAAAATTGCGTCTCTGGTCAACCGAGCGCAATTACCAGCGCTTCGTCAAACAGCTGCAACAACGCCCGAAACCCCGTGCGAACACGCCAGAAATCTTCTTTGTCGGCTCCGGTGACTATCACCATCTCACCCCGGCCCTGCTGGCTGATCTGAGCGAACCGGTGACACTGATTCACTTCGATAACCACCCCGACTGGGTTCGCTTTGCGCCCCGCCGCCATTGCGGGTCGTGGATCAATCGCGCACTGAAACTGCCGAATATCAAACGCATCATCACTCTCGGCCCGTGCAGCGATGACCTGGAGAACCCGCAGTTCAAGGGCGGCAACCTCGGTGCCATACAACGAGGCGACTTGCAGCTCTTCCCTTGGCAACACGCGCCCACCAAAGTCTGGGGGCGGATCGGTGATGCCGCTGGCCATGAACAACGGGAAAACCTCCTGCACTGGCGCAACCTGGCTGATCAGGACTGGCCGACCTTTATCGAGCAACTGACTCTGGGGCTGCCGACAGACGCCATTTGGATCACCATAGACAAAGACGTGCTGGCCAGTGAAGACGCGGCCACCAACTGGGACCAGGGCGGCATGCGCTTGAGCCACTTGTTGCACGCCATCCGCGCCCTCGCCGCGAGCAAGCGTGTACTGGGCATTGATGTGTGCGGCGAGTTTGCCAAAGCCCCGCACAGCAACGTGCTCAAACGCTGGGAGGCCAAGTCCGATCAACCGCCGCCGGAGCGCTGGAGTGACACTGACCTCTTGCGCAACTCAACCACTAACGACGCGCTGATTACGCTGTTTGAGGAGTTGTTCCCGTGACGCTGATTGTGATTTTGCTGGTGGCGTTTTCTATCGTGCTCGATGTCATCGGCCAATTGTGTTTCAAGGTCGGCCTCGACCGTTTGCCTGAGCTCGAAGGCGGTTTTCGCCTCAATGCGTTCTGGGGCCAGGTGTTTAACGCCCCCCTGCTGTGGGCCGGGATCGGCGCCTATGTGATCGAATTTTTTGTCTGGCTCGAAGCCTTGTCACGTGCACCGCTGAGCCTGTTATTCCCCGCCGCTGCGCTGGCGTATTGCGGCGTGGTGTTCGCCGGCAAGGTGTTTTTGGGGGAACACGTCAGCCGTCGGCGCTGGATAGGAACCCTGGTGATCACCCTTGGCGTGATGCTGGTCTGCATCGCCGGAGCTTAAGGAGCTAATGCGTGGAAAAAACTGAACCGATGAACACAACAGCCGACGGCTGGCTGCATGGCCGCTTGGGCACCGTGGTGCTGTGGGCGCTGCTGATCATCCTCGAAAGCGGCGGGCAAATCGCTACCAAAGTCGGCGGCGACCAACTCGGGCAGATGGATTTCACCCTGCAATGGTTGCAAGCGGTCATGACCAACCCGGGTGTTTGGGTTGCTATCGCTTGCTACATCGGGGCCTTTTTTGTGTGGATGCTGATTCTGCGGCGCAGCAGCCTGTCGCTGGCCTTCCCGCTGAGTTCGCTGGTGTTTGTGGGGGTTTTGCTGGGGTCGTGGCTAGGGCTGGGAGAACACATCAGCCTGCTGCACTGGGCGGGCGTGGCGGTGATTATTGTCGGCATTGCGCTGCTGGCCGATGGTGAACCAGAACACTGACTGTAGTCGCTGACGAGGCACGAGGCTGCGATGCAGGCCGCAGGACCGCCGCCTGGAGGTCGCTTCGCAACCTGTCGCAGCCTCGTACCTCGTCAGCGGCTACATGTTTAAAACTTGTAGCTCACCGCTGTCTGTACCGTGCCCTGGTTCACATCGCCTATTTCTTTGACGATGCTGCTGTCGGCCGCCGAGCCGACCAGACGTATCCAGCTCGCGCTGGCCACCAGCGACCAATGTTGCGCCAGCGGGAATTCAAAGTTCTGAGTCAGGGTGACATTCTGGAAACCGCCACTGGCGTTGTACCGCGCAATGCCCGACGCCTGGGCCTCACTGGCATTGACCCCAAAGAAGGTCGACATCTGCCGGCCATCGGCAAAGTGCGCTGACAATTGGCTGCTGCCAATAATCCCGAAGCCCAGCGGATAACCCAACTCGCCGCCCACCTGGCCCAACACACCGCCCTGCCCGCCAGCGGCGCCCACCGTTTGGCCCACTTGCACATATAAACGCCAAAAGTCAGCCGGGCTGTATTGAACAAAGCCGCCCAGTTGCGCCATGTCGGACACATCGCGCAAGCCGCGCAACGAGCCGTTGGCATTACGCCCCGGCAAATAGTTGATAAATGGCCCCGCCGTCCAGCCATTGGCGTTGAGCGCGTTCCAGGTCAGGCCGTCGTCGGTGTCCAGACTGAAATCGCCCCAGTCCACATCAAAATAAGGCAGCGGCACTGTCTGGTAGCGGCTGCCACTCGGGTCGTATGGCTGATAGCCCACCCCTACGCCTGCTTCACCACTCGGGCCATCGGCCGCGTGCGCACCAGCGCTTAGCAGAGTGAACAGCACAAAAGCAGACAAAGGCGTTTTCATAAAACGGGTTCCATAGAAATTCATGCGCGCATCAATCGCTTTTTTGGCCGAACGACGCAAGCACTGATGTTGTTTGTAGCGAGCTACAAAAATTGTAGCTCCACGACGCCAATTTGCTCGCACCCGCCGCCAAGGCCCGCGCCCGCGGGGCTTTGGCAAGTTGGCACAGTCGATGCAATTGCCTGTTCATGCGCAAACAGCGCCTCTCCTCAACAGGACAATGCAGATGATGCAATGGCATATCGTGTGTGATTTCGACGGGACCATTACCCGTACCGACGTCATCGACAACATTCTTCAACGCTTCGCTGACCCTAGCTGGGAGACGATCGAAGAACAATGGGTGCAAGGTGAAATCGGTTCGCGTGAATGCCTGAGCCGCCAGCTGTCGCTGGTCAAAGCCTCGCCAGCCGAATTGCTGGCCTATTTCGATACGGTGGAGATTGACCCGGACTTCCCGGACTTCGTCGATCACGTCATCGGCCTCGGCGCGACCCTGGAAGTGGTCAGCGACGGCATCGAGCAAGGCATCGCGCGCATCCTGGCACGCAATTACGTGACCCTGCTGCCGATCCTCGCCAACCGCTTGCGTCAGGTTGACCAGAACAGCTGGCGCATTGACTTCCCTTACTCCAGCGACGCCTGCCGCGCCGCCTCGGGCAACTGCAAATGCAAGTCCACGCCTAGCGGCAAACGCGTGCTGGTAATTGGCGATGGCCGTTCCGACATGTGCGTGGCCTCGTCCGCCGACTTCGTGTTTGCCAAAGACAGCCTGGCCGACCACTGCGAGCGCAACGGCATCCCGTACGCACGCTTCGACTCTTTCGCTGAACTCCCGGCCTTGCTGGCCAAATTGCCAAGCAACGCCGCTAACGCCCCTCATTATTCTCGTGACCAGCAGGAACTCTTCAATCATGTCTGATATTCGAATCGCTACCGCTGAAGACCAGATTCTTCTGGAAAAAGAAGCCAAGTACTGCTCGTACGGCGATACCGTTCACTACATCGAGCCACCACGTATTTTCAGCCGCTGCGAAGGCTCCTACGTTTGGGACACCGAAGACCAGGCCTACCTCGACCTGCAAATGTGGTACTCGGCGGTTAACTTCGGTTACGCCAACCCGCGCCTGAACAACGCGCTGAAACAACAGATCGACACCCTGCCGCAGATCGCTAGCCAATACCTGCACAAAGGCAAGATCGAGCTGTCGGAACGCATCGCAGTCGACGCCAAAAACAAGTTCGGCCTCGACGGTCGCGTGCACTTCAACGTCGGCGGTTCGCAGTCCATCGAAGACTCCCTCAAAGTAGTGCGTAACGCCAGCAACGGCAAAAGCCTGATGTTCGCCTTCGAAGGCGGCTACCACGGCCGTACCCTGGGCGCGTCCTCGATCACCTCGAGCTACCGCTACCGTCGCCGCTACGGTCACTTCGGTGAGCGTGCCAACTTCATCCCGTTCCCGTACCACTTCCGCGGCCCTAAAGGCATGACCAAAGAAGAATACGGCAGCCACTGCGTACAGCAATTCGCCCGTCTGTTCGAAACTGAATACAACGGCGTGTGGGACCCGAAAGTCGGTCAAAGTGAATACGCAGCGTTCTACGTCGAGCCGATCCAGGGCACCGGCGGCTACGTGATTCCACCGATGAACTTCTACCGCGAACTCAAGCAAGTGCTGGATCAACACGGCATCTTGATGGTGGTCGACGAAATCCAGATGGGCTTCTGGCGTACCGGCAAGCTGTGGTCGATCGAACACTTTGACGTCAAACCTGACGTGATCGTCTTCGGCAAGGCACTGACCAACGGCCTGAACCCGCTGGGCGGCATCTGGGCCCGTGAAGAGCTGATCAACCCTAAGGTATTCCCGCCAGGTTCGACTCACTCCACCTTCGCCTCCAACCCGCTGGGCACCGCCGTGGGCCTGGAAATGTTCAAAATGACCAGCGAAGTCGACTACGGCGCGATGGTCATGGCCAAAGGCAAATACTTCCTGGAAGGCCTGCAAGAGCTGCAAAAACGCTACCCGATCATCGGCGACGTCGACGGTCTGGGCCTGGCCCTGCGCTGCGAAATCTGCGGCCCGGACGGCTTCACGCCAGACAAGGCAACCCTGGACTACATGGTTGAAGAAGGTATGAAGGGCGACATCGAAATCGACGGCAAGCGTCTGGGTCTGATTCTGGACGTGGGCGGCTACTACAAAAACGTCATCACCCTGGCACCGTCGCTGGAAATCAGCTACGAAGAAATCGACCTGGGCCTGGCTCTGCTCGACCGCCTGCTGCACCGGGCGATGAAACGGTGAACGCGTCAGAGATCGATCTGGGCGAAGGCGACGCCGGTTTCGTTCTCGGCACAGGTGAGGTCGGGATCCTGTTGATCCACGGCCTAACCGGCACCCCGACGGAACTCCGTCGGGTGGCCCAGGGCCTGGCCAAAGACGGTACGTGCACCGTGTACGTACCGACCCTGGCCGGGCACTGCGGTGACAACAGCGACCTGCAAGCCACCGGCTGGCAAGACTGGTACGAAGGCGTGCGCAAAACCTTCGCCGGCATTCGCCAACGTCACCAGCAGGTGTTCGTTGGCGGCTTGTCGATGGGCGCCGTGATGTCGATGTACGTGGCCTCCGAACACCCCGGACAGGTCGCCGGTTTGCTGATGTATTCCACCACCTTGCGTTACGACGGCTGGAGCATCAACAAGCTGGCGTTCCTGACCCCGCTGCTGATGGCGATTCCGGGTGGTGTGCACCTGTGCAGCTTTGAAGAAAAACCGCCTTACGGCATCAAGAACGAGCGCTTGCGGGCGATTGTCGAGCGCCAGATGAAAGCCGGCGAAAGCAGCAATGCCGGGTTGCTGACGATGGAAGGCGTGACCGTGCGCGAACTGCACCGGATGAACGCCGTGGTGAAAAAACGCATGCCGTCGATCACCACGCCTGCGCTGGTGTTGCACTCCATCGAAGACGACATCACCAGCCGCTGGAACGCTGATTACGTGGAGCGCCACTTGGGCGGCCAAGTGACCAAAGTGTTGCTCGACAACTGCTACCACATGATCACCGTCGACCTGCAATACCGCCGCGTGATCGAGTTGAGTGCCGCCTTCGTAAAAAAGAACAGCAACGTCACCGCGCAACCGATTGAGTATTTGCAACAAGCCTGACCCCAAGGACGCCTCATGATTACTGCCCACGCCTTTTCATCACTCCAGGCCATCGAGCGCGAGGCCTGGAATGACTGTTTCCCAGGTGCTCTGGAGGATTGGGACTACATCATGGCGGTCGAAAAAGCCGGCATCGAGGGCTTCGAATGGCGTTACCTGACGCTGTTCGAAGGCTCGACCTTGATTGCAGCGGCCACCGCATTCACCACCCGCTATCGGCTCGACACCACGGTTCAAGGCATCGGTAAACGCTTTACCGAGCAATTGAATCGCGTGATGCCCGGGTTGATGCACTTACACTTGTATGCCATCGGCTCGCCGGTGACAGAACAATGCAGCGCGGGCACAGCCAGCCACATTGCCGCCTCCGAACGCCCCGCCCTGCTCGCCCAACTCCTTAAGCTGGCCCACAGCGACGCCGCCCAACTGGGCATCGGCCTGATTGCCGTGAAAGACGTGCCCAGCCACGACAATGACTGGGCGCACAGCTGCAAGGCGGCGGGTTTTCAATCCATGCCCAGCCTGCCCAGCGCCATGCTCCCGGTGCCCTATGGCTCGGTCGACAGCTACCTTGGCTCTCTGGGTAAATCGACGCGCAAAGACATGCGCCGCAAGCTGCGGGCGCCAGAACCGCGGGTGGAATGGCGCAACAATATCGACGACGTCTTGCCCGAGGTCATGCGCTTGTACGAAGCCACCCTCGAACGCAGTGATTTGCAATTTGAACGCTTACCGCCTGCCTATTTCACCGGTATTCTCGAGCAATTGGGTGACCGGGCGCTGTGCGTGTTGTATTGGGTCGACGACCACCTGGTCGCCTTCAACCTGGTGCTGATCGACGAGCATCGGTTGATCGACAAGTTTTTTGGTCATGACCTGACACTCAGCCGCGAGTACAACTTGTATTTCAGGAGTTGGGTAGTGAATGTCGACTACTGTATTCGCAACAACATTGCCTTATACGAATGTGGTCAGGCAGGCTATGCCAGCAAGATTCGCCTGGGTTGCACGTTTCAGAACAACACCCTGTTCTTCCGTCATCGCAACCGCTTGATCAATGGCGTGCTCAAACTGGTCAAACTGTTCATCCGCCCAGACCGCCACGACCCTGCTCTGGCTGCCGCGATAAGCGAGACATAATGCCCATCACGCCTGAATCTTCGCGCAAACCCCAGCCCTTCAAGGTGTCGCGCTGGACGGTGCAGCGCAAATTGGTCCTGGCGTTTTGGCTGGTCAGCGTTGTGCCAACCATGATCGCCGCAGAACTGGCCGCCACCACGCTGTCGCAGATTTTCGACAGCAACGTGCGGGTCTGGCTGCAGGAATCGACCAAAATCGTCAAAGACGAAATCAGCGAGATCCTTCAGGACAACGCCCGCGTCGCCAAGCTGTTCCAGCAATACACCCACCCGCCGTCCTCCAACAAAGCCATTCGCCACGACAAACTCACCGCCGACATTGCCGACGCGATGGGCATTGATGTAGTGGCACTGATTCGCACCAGCGACCATAAAGTGGTGTTCAGCACCGCCAGCGACAACATCGTCGACCAGATCAGCCTGGCCCCCAACGCCGTCTTGCAGACCATCAATGTCGGCGGCGTGCCGACCGGCACCGTGGTGTCGACGTTTCCTACCGCTCAAGACGGCGAGGACTTCCAATTGCTGGTGGCGACCTTCATGGACAGCAGCTTCCTGACCAGCGTGGCCGATGTGCACTCCCTCGACCTGCGCCTGTACCTGTCCAATGCCAATGGCTTTGCCGAGATTTTCTCCAGCCAGCACTTTGATGAACACAAGCCCACGCTCTCTCACAGCATCGAGAAAACCCTGCGCGAGACCAAGCTGCCCAGCGAACAATTCACCAGCCGCTACAGCGGTCTGTACTGGCCCATCCTTAACGACAACGGCGAGTTGCAAGGCGTGATTTACAGCGGCCTGCTGCGCCATTCCAGCCTCGTCGGGCTGGTCAATCAGACCAACCTGTTTGCGCTGATTTTTCTGCTCGGTTCGCTGCTGTCACTGACCGTCGGCTGGCTGGTGTCTGAGCGCCTGACGCGGCCGCTGCGCGCCTTGTCCGAAGGCGTGCGCGCAGTGACAGCGGGGGATTACAACCAGCGCGTCGCGGTGTCGGGGCACGATGAACTGGCCGAGTTGAGCAGCACCTTCAACCACATGACTGCGCGCCTGGGCGAATTACAACACCTCGAAGGCCAACTGCGTCGGCGCGACCGCCTGCATGCCCTGGGCGAAGTGGCCATGGGCCTGGCACACGAGATCCGCAACCCGCTGGGCATCATTAAAACCGCCACCCAGTTGCTGCACCGCCGGGCCGACCTGGGCGAGACCGACAAACGCCATCTGGAGTACGTGGTCAGTGAAGTCACACGCATCAACGAACTGATCACCGAGTTCCTCGACTTCGCCAAACCCAGCGCCCCTGTGCGCTCGCAGCAACTGGCGCGGCCATTGGTCGAAGACATCCTGGGCTTCTGCGAGCCCGAGCTGAAGAGCCACAGCATCGAGGCCCAGATCGACGATCAGGCCCCCGGTGCGACCCTGTATGCCGACGCCCGGCAGTTGAAACAGGCGTGCCTGAATTTGATCATCAATGCCATCGACGCCATGCCTGACGGTGGCTACCTGACCTTGCGCATTGCGCAGGACGACAACGGCGATACCGTGTTGAGCATTATCGATACAGGCCAAGGTATTGAAGCTGACATGATCGAACGCATTTTCACCCCATTTGTTACCACCAAAGCCTCGGGCACCGGCTTGGGCTTGCCCAAAGTCTTTTCGATCCTGGAAAACCATGACGGCCGCGTTGAATGCCTCAGCGAGAAAGACGCAGGCACCACTTTCAACTTGTATATTCCGGCCCACGGAGGGGATGAGTCATGAGCCATAACGTACTGGTAGTCGACGATGAGCCCAAACTCTGTGACCTGCTCAGCTCGGCGCTCACCCAGAACGATGTTCACGTGTTTACCGCTGGCAACGGCCTGCAAGCCCTGGCCATTCTTGAGCAGGAAGACATAGACCTGGTGATCAGCGACTGGCGAATGCCCGGCATGGACGGCCCGCAGTTACTGGCCGAAGTCAAAGTGCGCTACCCGCAATTGCCGGTGATCGTGATGACCGCCTACAGCACGGTGAAAAACGCCGTGCAATCGATGCGTAACGGTGCCTACGACTACATCGCCAAACCCTTCGACATCGACGAGCTCGACATCACTGTCAGCAAAGCCCTTCAATTTCGCGACATCGTGCGTGATAACGCGCGCATGCGCGCCGAACTCGATGAACACCAGCACATAGACAGCCTGGTGGGTGAAAGCCCGAGTTTTCGTCGTGTCCTGCAGGCCATCGACTCGGTGCGCGACAGCAGCGCCACCATCTTGCTGACCGGCGAAAGCGGCACCGGCAAAGAAATGGTCGCCCGCGCCATCCACCGGCATGGCAGCCGGGCAGACAAGCCCTTTGTTGCGGTCAACTGTGCAGCCATTCCAGAAGGGCTGTTGGAAAGCGAGATGTTTGGCCATCGCAAAGGCGCTTTTACGGGCGCGGTGGCCGATCGCGTCGGGCGCTTTATGCAGGCCGACAAAGGCACGTTGTTTCTCGATGAAGTAGGCGACATGCCGCTGGCCTTGCAGGCCAAAATTTTACGCGCGTTGCAAGAACGGGTGATTGAACCCGTAGGCGACCCGCGAGAACGTAAAGTGGACGTGCGGGTGATTGCCGCGACCAACAAAAACCTGCTGGAAGCCGTGGCCAACAAAGAGTTTCGCGAAGACTTGTACTACCGCCTGAATGTCTTCCCGATCCCGCTGCCCGCCTTGCGCGAACGCATTGAAGACATCGGCCCGCTGGCGCGGCACTTTGCCCACAACCTGGGCGCTACCGCAGGTAAACGAATCACCGGTTTTAGCCCGAGCGCCTTGCAGGCAATGACGCAATACAACTGGCCGGGGAACATTCGCGAACTGCAAAACTGCGTTGAACGCGCCACCATCGTGGCCCAGAGCAGCACAATCGAAGACAGTGATTTACCGCCTTACCTGTTCAGTGCCCAACCTTTGCAGAGCAGCACCCTGATGACGCCAGAAGTCAGCGTACCACCGGACCTGGAAGCCGCTCTGGCCGAGGTTGAAAAGGCCTACATCCTGGCCGCCTTGCAACAGGCCCAAGGCGTTCAGGCGGCGGCTGCTCAACTGATTGGTATCTCCGAGCGCAGCTTTTGGTATCGCCTGAAAAAACTCGATATACATGTCGACAAGATTGCCAGGTAAGCGCATGACCTCGCGATCTTTTAATTTTTGAAAGATCGCGAGACAAGCTCGCTCCTACAGGGTAGCCAGTTCAACCATCGACACCCACGGCAACATGAGACAAACTCAACGCTTTCGTGTTGATCATCAAGTTTACTCATGGAGTCACCGTGCTGGAAATTCGTCACCTCAAAACCCTGCACGCTTTACGCGAGTCCGACAGCCTGGTTGAAGCAGCCGAGCGCTTGCACCTGACTCAATCGGCGCTGTCTCATCAATTCAAAGAATTGGAAGAGCGCATGGGCATGCCGCTCTTTGTGCGCAAGACCAAACCCGTGCGGTTCACCAGCGGCGGGTTGCGCCTGCTGCAACTGGCTGACGCCATGCTGCCATTGCTGCGTGCGGCTGAACGCGATATCACGCGGCTGGTGGGCGGCACCGCCGGGCGCTTGCACATGGCGATTGAATGCCACAGTTGCTTCCAGTGGCTGATGCCCACCATCGACCAGTTCCGCGATGCCTGGCCTGAAGTTGAACTCGACCTGGCGTCGGGCTTTGCTTTCGCGCCTCTGCCTGCGTTGGCGCGGGGTGATCTGGACCTGGTGGTGACATCTGACCCGCAAGAAATCGCCGGGCTGACTTACGTGCCGCTGTTTACTTACGAAGCCATGTTAGCGGTGGCCAACCAACATCCGTTGGCCAGCAAGCCGTTTATCGTGCCGGAAGACCTGAGCACAGAAATCCTCATCACCTATCCGGTGGAGCGTGACCGCCTCGACATCTTTACTCGCTTTCTGGAGCCTGCGGATATTGAACCGGCGCACGTGCGGACCTCCGAGCTGACGGTGATGATGATGCAGTTAGTGGCCAGTGGCCGAGGCGTGTGCGGGATGCCGCATTGGGCGCTGCATGAATACAGCTCACGGGGCTATGTGCAGGCCAAGCGCCTGGGTGAGAAAGGCTTGTTCGCCACGCTGTATGCCGCTGTGCGCACCGATATGCTGGATGCGCCTTACATGCGCGACTTCTTGCTGACCGCAAAAGACACGTCGTTCTCGACGCTGGATGGCGTAAGCGCAGTGAAATAAAGCACAGCTCCTGCCCTTATTCCTCGGGCGTCGTCAGACGCCGCATATGCACCCGGTCATAATAGTCGTCGCCAACCCGAATCGCACTGTCTTCCAGCCCCGATTGCTCAAAACCACAACGCCGATACAGTGCCAGCGCCGCCGTGCTGCTGGCACTCACGGTCAGTTCAACCGCTTTGATATCAGGTTCTTGTTCGGCCAGCGACAGCACCGCCTGCACCAGTTGCTCGCCCACCCCTTGCCCGCGAAAGGCGTGGGGTACGTACAGGCCAAACAACGTGGCTTTGTGCTGCGCGTCTTCCCAGGGCTCAAACGCCAATCCGATAATGCCCACCAGTTGCGCGTCAATAAAAGCACCAAACAGGGCGCTTAACTCGTCATCCAATTGCCCTTCCCACCAGCTCAGCGGCAATTTTTCACGGTCAGCAATACTGGACACAAAGGCCTCAGGGTGCAGCGAGTACGCCTCCAGCATCAACTGGCGATAAGCCTTGGCGTAGGAGGGATCAAGCAGTTCAATAGCCATTACGGTGGGTCCCAATCATGCGGTTTTACGTTGTTCCAACAGCAGCCTGATCGCCAGCCCCGCCAATACAAAACCCATCACAAAACGTTGCGCGATCAACCACGTGGGGTTACGCGCAAACCACACGGCGATACCGGAAGCAAACAAGGCGATCAGCAGGTTAACGCTGAAGCTGACAGTGATTTGAGTAAAGCCCAGCACCAGGCTCTGGATAAACACCGAGCCATGCTCAGGGGTGATGAATTGCGGGAATATCGAGAGGTAAAACATCGCCACTTTGGGGTTCAGCACACTGGTCATAAACCCCATCAGCATCAGCTTTGGCGTTGAGTCCGGCGCCAGGTCACGCGCTTCGAACGGCGAGCGCGCCCCAGGTTTCAAGGCTTGCCAGGCCATCCACAACAAGTACAGCGCGCCTGCCCATTTCAACGCCTCATACGCCATCGGCACGGCCAGAAACACGGCTGTCAGGCCCGCTGCCGCAGCAAACATATGCACGAAGAAACCGGCCACTACGCCGACCAGGGAGGTGATCCCCGCTTTACGCCCCTGACAGATCGAACGTGAAATCAGGTAAATCATGTTCGGCCCTGGCGTCAGCACCATCAACAAACAGGCCGCAGCAAAAATCAGCAGATCATGAGCAGGAATCATGGGCAGTCCTTGGGTGTGATATCAGGCCAGCGATTGGCGATAAAACGGCAGGATCAGGTCACGTGTCAAGGGCGCCAGAATCAGATCGCCATCGGCTGCCGGATCAATCCAGCGCACCTCTTCAATCTCGGCGGCCGGGGTGACCGGCTCGTCGATAGTGACCTGGAACAACTCGGCCTCCACGGTATATCCCGGCTCGTTGACGGCGGCTGCCGAAAAGTTACCCAGGTATACGGCGTCCGTGGGCTCAATGATCAGGCCAAGTTCCTCATGCAGCTCACGGGCCAAGGCCTCGGCAGGCTGCTCGCCTGCATCAATCTTGCCACCGGGCTGCATGAAAGCCTGAGTACCGCGCTTGCGTACGAGCAAGGTCTGGCCATTGGGCTCGATCAATAAAGCAGCAGCAATACGGATGGTTTTGGACATGAAAAAAGACGCCTTGAACATAAAGGCGGCAAGGATCACACGAGTCTCAAGTCGACCACAACCGATGCATTGTCGAGCGCTGTATTCAACACACTGAACCGCCTACTGACTGACTGCGGTGTTCTTTTCGTCAGGCGCAATGGACTACTTTCTCGACTTCTCTTTCAATCTGCGCCCCTTTTGCAATTTCAGCGGTGCGCAGGTCGTAAGCTGTTTGCAGATTCAGCCAAAATTGCGCCGACGTGTCCAAGGCGATAGCCAAGCGCAACGCCACATCCGCGCTAATGCCACGACGCATCAATACAATTTCATTCACTGTCGGTGCAGAAACCCGTAAGGCTCGCGCCAGTGCAGCGGCTGTCAGGCCAAGCGGATCCAGATACTCCTCTTTGAGAATCTCTCCGGGATGTATGGGCCGCATGCCGTTTTTAAACATGATTCACCTCAGTGGTAGTCCACAATTTCGACATTTTCCGCGCCGTTGGGGCCCCAAAAAAAACAGATCCGATACTGACCGTTGATTCGAATACTGTATTGGCCTTCTCTATCCCCATACAGTGGCTCTAACCTGTTTCCAGGTGGCGAGCGCAAATCGGCGAGTTCAAGGGCAGCGTCCAGCATGGTCAGTTTTCGCTCAACCACCGAAGCTATTGCGAGCCACCGTCGGGTTCGGCCGGTCTCAAAAAAGATTCTGGTGTCTGCGCATCTGAAGCTTTTTATCATAATTTAACGCTTAACGTTATTCGTTAATAATCACTGTACTCTTAATCCCCCAACACTCGATGTACGAAAAGTCGACCCGCGACAGACGGTCCGCGTAAATAGCAGCCATAAAAAAGGGCCGCCTCATTATCTGAAGCGGCCCTGAGGTAAATCAGCTGGCCTGATTACGCTTCGGCTTTTTTGCCTGAGCCAAAGGTGGCGAAGCGTTTGTTGAACCCGGCGATCCGGCCTTCGGACTGGGTCTTGCGCTGCTGGCCGGTGTACACCGGGTGGGAAGCGCTGGACACGTCAAGGGCCACGTATGGGTAGGTGTTGCCGTCGCTGTGGGTGTGGCTGCGATCGGTGTCGACCGTGGAGCCAATCAGGAAGAAAACGTCAGCGGCGGTGTCGTGAAACAGTACGGTGCGGTAGTCGGGATGGATACCAGGTCTCATAAAGCCTCCGGGGCGTCTGGGTGTTTTTGACGTGTTATACAGTAACATAACAAATACACCCAAACGAGAACCGATTGCAATAAGGTTAGACCCAAGGTTTATCAGGACGCTTCCTGGAAGTCCATTTCCGGGGGTTGTTTGGAGAAGCCGCGAGTCAGGAAGCCCAGGTAAATACAGCCAATCACCAGCCAGGTCAGGCCCAGGTAGATGGCGAGGTGGTCAAGGCTGATCATCAACCACAGGTCTGCCAGCAGGCCGATGGTCGGGAACACCAGAAACAGCACAACTTCACGCAGGCCACGGGTTTTGCCGCCGATCCAGTAGTGGAAGATCACCGACAGGTTCACCAGGGTGAACGCCAGGAAAGCACCGAAGTTGATGAACGACGTCGAGGTGGTCACGTCCAGTTTGAGCGCCAGCAAGGCAACCACAGCACACAGCAGAATGCTGTTCACCGGCGTGCCGTATTTGGCGTGCAGGGTGCCGAAGAACGACTTGGGCAATACACCGTCACGGCCCATCGCAAACAGCAGGCGCGAGCCACTGGCCTGAGCCGACAGGCCCGAAGCAAATTGGCCGACGATCAAACCAATCATGAAGACCGACACAAACAGGTCGCCACCAATATTGCGGGCGATCTCGTAGGCCGCCGAGTCGACGTCCGCGAACTGGAACGACGGGTGAGCGATCTGCACGAAGTACGACACGCCAACAAAGATCAGCCCGCCGATCAAGGTGATCAGCATGATTGCCCGTGGAATGGTGCGACGTGCGTCGCGGGTTTCTTCAGTGAGGGTACTCACCGCATCAAAGCCCAGGAACGAATAGCAGGCGATGGCCGCACCGCTCATGATCAACGGCATTTGCATCTGGCCATTGAAGAACGGTTCGATGGTCCACAACGGCTTGCTGGCGTCACCACCGATGTAATGCACACACAGCGCCACAAACGCGATCAGCACCAATGCTTGTACCAGCATCAGCAACGCGTTGACGCCATTGGCCAGCTTGAGGCCAACGATGTTGATCAGGCTGGTGATACCGATAAAGGCCAAGACCCAGAGCCATTGAGGCACCGAAGGGAACGCCGAGTGCAGGTACGCCGCGCCGATCAGCCAGATGGCCATTGGCAAGAACAGGTAGTCGAGCAGCACCGCCCAACCGGCAATAAAGCCAAGCTTGGGGCTGATGGCCTTGCGCACGTAGGTGTAAGCGGAACCGGCCACCGGGAAGGCCGAAGCCATACGCCCGTAACTCATGGCGGTGAAGAACATCGCCACCAGGGCAGCCAGGTACGCGGCCGGCACCATGCCGCCGGTGGATTGCGCCAGAATGCCGAACGTGCCGAGGACGATGATCGGTGTCATATAGGCGATGCCAAACAGCACCACCGACCCTAGCGACAGGGTGCGTTGCAAACGAGCCATGGGTGAATCTCCGCGCGATTATTGGTTTTATGGCAGAACTGAAAGTCGGTGAAGCTGATTTTTTTTATGGTCGAGCCTTCCCGCGCACAGCGCAGGAAGGTCGCCTTGGACGCTCCGCGTCCCAATTACGCAGGGATCAACAGCTCCCGTGTCCCGTCAGCGCGCTCGATGACCTCACCCGGTAATTTCAAGCGCTGGTCGTCCAGGTAGCGGTAGTCCTTGCGCGCCGCTTTCAATTGCGCCAGATCCAGCTCTACGCGGAATTGGCCTTCTTCACGCCCTGCTTCAAACAACAGTGTGCCGAATGGGTCCACCAGGGCGCTGCCGCCCGCAAACAGCAGCCCGCCATCGCCCTCTTCCACCCGGTTGACCATCAGCGCGAACGCCTGGTTTTCCTGGGCGCGGGCCATGATTGAGGTGCGGTGCGTCGGACCGTACGGGTCCATGTTGCCGTTGGTGACGATGAGCAGTTCGGTGCCCAGTTGCGCCAGGGCACGGGCGCTCTCCGGGAACTCGATGTCGTAGCAGATCAGCAGGCCGACGCGCACGCCGTTCCACACGCAAGTGCTGTAGCGATCGCCAGCGTTGAATACGCCACGGTCCGAGGCCCACAGGTGGGTCTTGCGATAACGCAAGGCCACGCCTTCGGGGGTGATCATCAGCGTGGTGTTGTAGAATTTGCCGTCGTCGTTTTCGGCCATGCCGATGACCACGGCAATGTTGCGCGCTTTGGCGGCCTGAATAATGGCCTGCACAGTCGGGCCGTCGATCGGTTCGGCAACCGCTGCTACTGTTTCGGCAGAGGGGAAACCCATCAGGTGCGTTTCCGGGAACACGATCAACTGTGTGTCGGCCGCGCACGCTGCAATGGACGCAAGGGCCCGTTCAAGGTTGTAGGCGGTGCCGTTGTCACGGCCTGCCAATTGAGCAAATTCGACCTTCATGGGTATTCCCGTTCTTTTATAAGTGTTCTCGTTGCCGCAGTATGCTTAGCCACAACCTGCCAGGGAATCACGCGGCGGGGGTAACCCGATAGGGGTAGATTGATGACCATGTCGCTTGAAGACATCGCCTGGCACCGTTCAGTCGGGCAAATGATAGACACTCTGGATCAGGCCAACTTCTGGACTCAACTGGTGCGCCTGCTGGAGCACTATGTGCCGTTTGACAGTTGGGTGGTGCTGCTGTTCAGCAGCGAGCACAAACCGCTGGTATTTGCCGAGTGCCCGGGGCAAGACGGCAGCCCGGACCAGTTGTTTCAGGATTACCTCAACGGCCTGTACCTGCTCGACCCGTTCTATATCGCCAGCCGCGAACACTCGCGCACCGGCCTGTTGCGCCTGGCCGAAGTGGCCCCGGAGCATTTCGAACTCACCGAGTACTACCAGCGCTACTTTCGCCTGAACGTGGTGGCCGATGAGATCCAGTTCAACAGCCACCAGCCGGACGGCCGTACCTTGTGCCTGTCACTGGGCTCGCGCCAGCGTTTTGACCCCGAGCAGATCGCCCTGTTGTCGCTGATCCAGCCTTGGGTACTGAGCCTGCTGCGCCAGCGTCTGCCGTACGAACTCAAACAGGTGAATACACCAGAGCCGCCAGAGCTCAACGACGAATGGGGCACACACCTGACCGCCCGCGAACTGGATGTAGGCCGCTTGATGCTCAGCGGCTGCTCCAGCAAAGAGATCGCCCGCAAGCTGGATATCTCGGTAGAAACCGTGAAAGTTCACAAAAAACACATCTACCGCAAGCTGGGGATCAAGTCGCAATCAGAGCTGTTCTCGATCTTTTTGCAGGCTCAAAAGGACCAGGGCGCGCCCCAGACAACCTAAGCTCACAGCTCCTCAGCCCGGCCGCAGAGCCCTTAGTCCTTGTCCGGGCTTTACCGACAGGCGCAGAATGCCTGACCGACCTGAGCGTCAAATCCAAGGAAAACCGTATGAGCCTGTCGTTACTAAGCCGTTACGCCTTCTTTGCCTTCTGTGTCATTTTCACCCTCGCCAGCCTTCCTTTTATGCATCACGAATGGCTGTGGCCCTTCACTGCGGTGACGCTGGCCCTGAGCCTGCTGGGTATTTTCGATTTGCTCCAGGGCCCCCACGCGGTGCGTCGCAACTACCCGATTCTGGGCAATATTCGTTATCTGGTTGAAGCCATTCGCCCGGAGATCCGTCAGTACCTGCTGGAGTCCGACAGTGACGCGCTGCCCTTTTCACGTGCGCAGCGCTCGTTGGTGTATTCGCGGGCCAAGAATGAAACGGCCGACAAACCGTTCGGCACGCTGATTGATGTGTACGAACCGGGCTTTGAATTTATCGGCCACTCCATGCGCCCCGCGCCATTGACCGACCCCAACAGCTTTCGCATCACCATCGGCGGCCCGCAGTGCACCCAACCGTATTCAGCCTCGATTTTTAATATCTCGGCCATGAGCTTTGGCTCGTTAAGCGCCAATGCGATTCGCGCCCTGAACAAAGGCGCCAAACTCGGCAACTTTGCCCATGACACCGGCGAAGGCAGCATCAGCGCTTATCACCGTGAAAACGGCGGCGACCTGACCTGGGAACTGGGCAGCGGCTACTTTGGCTGCCGCACCTCGGATGGCCGCTTCGACCCGGAGCGCTTTGCCGCCCAGGCGCAAACTCCACAAGTACGCATGATCGAAATCAAAATGAGCCAGGGCGCCAAGCCGGGCCACGGCGGCATTTTGCCCAAGCACAAGGTCACCCCGGAAATCGCCGAAACCCGTGGCGTACCCATGGGCGAAGACTGCATCTCGCCGTCACGCCACAGCGCTTTCTCAACCCCCATTGAAATGATGCACTTCATCGCGCAACTGCGTGAGTTGTCGGGCGGTAAACCGGTGGGCTTCAAGTTCTGCCTGGGCCACCCGTGGGAGTTCATGGGGATCTGCAAAGCCATGCTCGAAACCGGCATCCTGCCTGACTTCATCGTGATTGACGGCAAGGAAGGCGGCACTGGCGCCGCCCCCGTGGAGTTCACCGACCACATGGGTGCACCGATGCGCGAGGGCCTGCTGTTTGTGCACAACACCCTTGTCGGCCTCAACTTGCGCGACAAGATCAAACTCGGTGCCAGCGGCAAAATCGTCAGCGCCTACGATATTGCCAGCGTGTTGGCCATTGGCGCCGACTGGGCCAACTCGGCACGCGGTTTTATGTTCGCCATTGGCTGCATTCAGTCACAGAGCTGCCACACCAACAAATGCCCGACCGGCGTTGCCACCCAAGACCCGCTGCGCCAGCGCGCCCTGGTAGTGCCCGATAAAGCTCAGCGGGTGTTCCAGTTCCACACCAACACCCTTAAGGCGCTGGCCGAAATGCTTGCGGCGGCGGGCCTTGAGCACCCGGCACAACTGAACGCCAAGCATTTGGTACGACGCATCTCGCGCACAGAAATCAAGCTGTTCTCGCAGTTGCACGTGTTCCTCAAGCCCGGCGAACTGCTGACCGGCGAGGCCAATGGCGAGTTCTATTCACGCATGTGGCAAATGGCCCGAGCGGACAGTTTTGAACCTGACGTGATCGCCGCTGCGTGATCGGATGCCTGTTCCCGAACATCAAAAGTTTAATGTTCGGGTACAGGTCCAACACAGCAGTAGAGCAATAAGGTATTACATAGTTAACAACAACACTTGAATACTTGCTCAACTGACCGGCCGCACCATCAGTTATTTAACCTATTAATAGTCCCGGCATTGTTTCTAGACTGGCATGACTTCCCCTACTGCGGATATAACTCATGTCGACTGCTCCGTTAACCCACACATCATTAAAACCGCCTGATTTAAAAGACCTGGGTATTCATCACGACCTGATCAAAGCCAAAGCACAATCAGCGATCAATAACTTTCATGCTTCATTGATTCCAGCCCTGCACAACCAAGCCTATCCGCCGATGTCCGGTTACAACCTTCTGAGTGCTGAACAGCAACAAGGTCTTCGCGAACATCAGGCACTGTCACGTACTAACCTGATCAATCTTCGCCATTACCTGGACAACATCAGCAGTGTCGAGGCCTTTGCCGAACCCCTGTTGCAAGACGCCTTGTTAAAAGCGTTCGGGATTGCCTGTGATGTCAGAAAAAACGTGATCACCCTCACGACGCTCAATACCTTCACAGGGGAGATTACAAGCCGTGCCACACAGACGCTCTTGCAAGCCGCCCTGCACAATTTTTTGCCGGAGCAAGCTGAAACTGGCGGCATACCGAGAGGCTCACATCTCTGGGATTACAAATCCACGCGCTCCAGCGACCCGGCGCCAAAACTGCTTGAGATTGACCCCGTTGCCTTCGCCCGTTTATGCCGGGAACTGGATATCGGTAAACGCTATCAGGAACATCTGGCAGCCATAATCAGCCCGCCACACGCGCAAGACAAACTCGCGGTCGCCTCTGCTTTTATCGACCATGAGCGCAGCATGCTGTTATTACAAGCCGATGTGGCCTTGATGAATAAACATATCAAGCCCGAGACCCACGCCACCTTGATGCGTTTTGGTGCGGGAGATGAACGGTCCTTATTTGGCACTCTGCCCATAAGTTGTAACTATATGAAACTGGATGAAGTGCAATTTTTATCCATGGTCCTTTTTCATGGCGACCCTCTTGAACAAGAACAGCGTTGTATTGTTTATATCCCTGGCGACCCGGTCAGTTGCCTGAAAGAGTACGACAACTTAAGAGCCGCCCACGCCGACTTAATGATTAAATTGCAAGATGCCACTTACCGTGAGTTCTTTATTCACCTGGCCCCGCAATCACAGAAACTTGCACTGACCAAGCGTTTTAACAACCGTTTTACAAAAGGCGGCAGAGACCCGTTGGGAATGACCCAGCAGCCTGTCTCCGGTAATCTCTTCCAGCATTTGTATACCCGCAAGATCCAGCAATTGATGGCGGATACACGGTTCCTGGCCGTGCCGACCGATGACATCAATCGCATCGCCTTACTGGATCGGCTAGAGCATTACCTGGACGTCAGCCTGAATGTGCTGAACGTCGCTGCATTCTTTGTGCCGGGGCTGGGCGAAGTCATGGCGGTGGTTTTTGCAGCGCAGATCATGGGCGACGTTTACCACGGCATTGAAGCCTGGGAGCAAGATGACAAGGACCTCGCCTGGGCCTACACCAAAGGTGTGCTGATCAATCTGGCCACTGCCGCAGCCATTGGCAAATTAGCCTCTGAATTCGCCCGCCCGTTGCCGGTAAAACCCGTGCCGCTGATCGAAGAACTGGCGGTCTTTACCCAGGAAGAGGGCCAAACCAAGCTCTGGAAGCCCGATATCACCCCCTTCGAACATGACATCAGCCTGCCACCGGCGCTAAAACCCGACGCCAAGGGCCTGTATTACCACATGAGCCGGTATTACCTGAAGCTGGAAGACAAGCACTACAGCGTCGAAAAAACCGGCGAACAGACGTATCGATTGCGCCATCCCACAGAGCCCACAACCTACGGGCCCGAACTGTCGCATAACAACCATGGCGCCTGGAAACACGCGGAAGAAGAGCATGCTGACTGGGATGAAAATACCTTGTTCAGGCGCTTGCACCCCACCTTGAGCACCGTTGACAGTGAAACGGTTGAACAGATGCTGCATGCCTGCGGTGTTGACGAAGCTGAACTGCGTCAGGTGCACGTCGACCAAAGCCCGCCTCCGGCACTGCTCAATGACAGCACCACACGCTTGGCCATCGACCAGGACTTGCAACGTTTTATCCAGCGGATGCAGGCGGGAGATCGAACGGCCGATCCACAGATTCAGCTCCAATTGCTGGTTGAAAAGGATATGTGGCCCCCCACCAAAGCTTTGCGCTTTATCGATATCGAGGGAAAAACCATCACTGAGTACGGCAATAACGCGACCAGGAAACTGCCCATCATCCAAGTCCTCGACAGCCAGTTGCGCCGAGGTGAGATGTTGAAAGTCGTGCTCGAATCCCTGGCTCCCGAAGAAGTGACCGCGCTGGTGGGGCTCAGTACTGAGCAGGGTGAGATTGGCAGCAGCTTGGCGGAAAAGGCCAATGCTTTGCACACACGCCTGACCCAGCGAGCCAGACAGCGCGCAGACAAACTCTTTGCCTCGCGCTACACATCACCGCCTATGCCTGACTCCCCTGCTGCCCGGCAATTACTCAAGCGATTCCCCACACTCCCCGGCCCGGTGGTCGATGAGTTGCTGGCCTCTGCCACGCAAGCCGAGTTTGAGGTCCTCGACAAGCAAATACGGGTGCCCGTGCGCATTGCCGAGGAAGCCACTATTTATGCCCAGGAGCTGCGCCTGACCCGTGCCTTTGAAGGCCTTTACCTTGAATACCTGAACAATGCCGACACGCAAAAGCTACTTTTGCACAGCCTTGCGGACATGCCGGGCTGGTCGAAAGACGTGCGCATCGAAGTGCGTGACGGCGAGTTTTCAGGCCCGTTGCTCGACCATGTGGGTGCAGCCGATGCACCGATCCGTAAAGTGCTGGTCAAGGAGGGCAGCCAGTATCAAACCTACGACGCCAACAATCTTAACCTGCATGGCCTGGATGACCTCTATGCCAGCGTGATGCATGCCCTTCCCGATGCGCAGCGCCGAGCGCTGGGGTTTCCCCATCCGGCACAAGGCCCGGCCCTCAAGGCAGCGCTGGCGCAACGCCCCCCCATGAGCCGCGACGCCCTGCGGGAGGTGCTACGAATACCCCGTGGTCAAGACACTTCACCCATGCAACGGGCAAAAGGACGCCCCGTCGATTCATTCCCTCAACCGGCTACTGCACGCTGCGCCCGCTCACCGTTCGCCTGTTTCAGATCAAACCCGCGGCGAGTCAGAAGCCTGATAACCGAGTTGTACCCAACCCATACAGCCGAGGCGGTTGAAGAGTTTTTGGGGCTTGAAGACCTCTACAGTCGCGAAGGCCTGCAGCGCCTTGAGGCCTTGAAGACAGAGTTTAGAACGCTGGTCAGAGACCTCGAAAACTGGAAAGCCAAGCCGCCGGAGCTGGCTCAGGTCAGTCACCACCATGTCCGTTTGGTTCATCCCATGGACAAGCAACGGGTCATCAACAAGCTGATCAAGTGCTGGCAACGCAGAATCACCAGACCCCGAGGCAGCACCGAGATACCGTCAGACGTAACGCTGGACATTGACGGTATCCACTTCGGTGCACTTCCCGAACTCACCGCAGACTTCAGCCATGTCAAACAACTGCAGTTCAGCAACTTTTACCTGCAACCCGGTTTCAATGGGTTTCTGAGGCGTTTCCATGGTCTGACTTCGCTCAAATTGAGTTCAACGCATCTGCTTGAAATACCTTCGAGCATTTTCGATCTGGACTCATTGACCCATCTGAACCTGGGCGGCAACAGCATTACTCTGTCCGTTGAAGAGGCCGGCAAACTCAGCGAAATGACCCAACTTAACGTGCTGGACCTTAACAACAACCCACTGGGTGAAGTGCCCGACTTCACCCACATGAATCAATTGCAGCAACTGAACCTCAGAAACACCCGCCTCAGCACATGGCCCTCGGGCCTCGAAACGCTGCAGGAACTGACGAATCTTGATCTTCGCGAGAACAACCTGACAGCTTTACCGCAGAGTTATTTCCAGTTGCCTCCAGAACGCTTGCGCAGCACCTATGTTCATGGCAACC
Source organism: Pseudomonas sp. FSL R10-2189 (assembly GCF_009600325.1). Classification (NCBI taxonomy): domain Bacteria; kingdom Pseudomonadati; phylum Pseudomonadota; class Gammaproteobacteria; order Pseudomonadales; family Pseudomonadaceae; genus Pseudomonas; species Pseudomonas sp. FSL R10-2189. The sequence continues at coordinate 347,795 of NZ_WIVZ01000001.1, read as the reverse complement.
CCCTGCCCGCCGCCACGCTTGAAGCAGTGTTGGCTTACCGAGAACAACTGGGCTTGCGCTTTGAAGCGCGCGTGCATGCGCGAGGCGCTGAGCCACATCCGGCAGACGTCTGGCTGGATAACACGCAGCATTCCGAGCAACGCCTGGACCAACTCGAACTCTGGTCAGCCGTGCAGGCCGAGCCCGGCAATCGGGATTTTTTCAGGGTGATTCATGACCTGTCGGAATCGCCTGACTTTCGCTTTGCACGCGAACAACTAACCCAACGGGTGTGGCGTGTCATCGCGGCGGCCGCTGAAGACACTTCGCTCAGGCACGAATTTTTTGGCGGTGCGGTTGAGCATCAAACCTGCATTGACCGCGTCCAGACGGTATTCAGCCGATTTGGCTACAAGGTGCTGCTGCATGAGATCGGTCTACTGCAAGGCGTCGCCAAAGAGACCGAACTGCTGAAGTTGATCAAGGGGCGCACACGCCTGCTGCAACTGGATGACATCGCGCAAACCCAAATCGACCTCCAGACCAGCGCCTACAACACAGCGCGCGAGGAAGCTCGGCTCTCACCGGGACAGATCGCAGAACTCAAACCTGACCCGCTCGAAGTGCAACTGATCTATCAAGTTGACCTCGGCGATCGCCTGGAATTGCCGTGGCAGCCAGCCCATATGAAGTTTCGTAACCTGGCGAAAATCACTCCCGCGCAAATTGAAGAAGCCTTCAACCTGGTCATTAACCAGGAGAAAATCCCCGGCTACCTGCCGAAAAAAATGCTCGAGGAAGAGCCCTGGGTGGATTACCTGACTGAGCACTACGGCGCAGAGATTGAAGCTGAGCGTGAGCCGCACCTACAGCGCATCAAAGACATCGATCAGTTGCAGGAGCTGCAAGAACAGTGGACCGAAAAGCAGGCCGAAGGCGACAGCGACGCTCTAAAAGCGCTGACCAGTGACTTAAAAGCCTTAGCGCAAACGCTGGGGGTGGATGAGCAAAAGGTTTTTACCAAAGCGCCGATGCTCGATGAGGACTACTACGCGTTACAACTCAAGGCCCGTGCTGAACTCGACGAAGTGATGGTCAAACTCACGCAAACCCTACTGGATAAAAAACAACTGTCCGTCAACCAGGACGAATAAATCCGAACTTCAGTGACAATCAGTAATACCCGAACTTTGCATTTCTCGCCCAATAGCTTCACCCTGCGCGCCGCCGATGTGCGGCGCGAAACTTCTGTTTATCGCGTAAGACTTTATTACCTTCTGCTTGAGAATTTGCCGTGATGATTAACGGACGCGACCACCGCATAGACTTTTTTCGCGGGCTGGCGCTGATCTTTATTTTTTGGGACCACATCCCGCACAACCCGCTGGCTGAACTGACCGTGCGTAATTTCGGTTTCAGTGATGCGGCGGAAATTTTTGTCTTTCTGGCCGGTTATGCCGCCGTGCTGGCCTACGGCAAAATTGCCCGGCGTGATGGCTTGTTGATCGCCAGTGTGAAGATCTGGCGCCGCGCCTGGGTGCTGTATGTGGTGCATATCTTCTTGCTTGCGGTGCTAATGGGCATCGTCTTTTTTGCCAACAGCCACGTTGAAACCCGTGACCTGGTGCAAGAAATGGGTTTGCAGTACTTCTTGAGCAACCCGCAGCAGGCACTCACCGATGAGTTGCTGCTGCGCTTCAAGCCCAACCTGATGGACCCGCTGCCGTTGTACATCGTGCTGCTGATCGGCTTGCCGCTGGTCCTGCCCATGCTGCTGCACAAGGCGCGCTACGTGGTGGGTGTTTCGCTGGCGCTGTACTTGATAGCGCCGTACTGGAACATGGCCTCGCAAGAAGGCGGCGTGTGGTTTTTCAACCCGGTTGCCTGGCAGTTCCTGTTTATTCTCGGCGGCGCGCTGGCGCTGTATGGCCAGGACAACCCTGCGGTGGATCATCGGCCGTTAAGCCGTCAGCCGTTGTTTCTGGGCGCGGTGGTTTACCTGCTGGTCACCGGACTGGTAGCGGTGTCATGGAAATGGCCGCACCTGCACGACGCGGTCATGCCCGTGGTGTTAGGCGAGTGGGTGTACCCCATCAGCAAGACCAACTTGTCACCTGTGCGTCTGTTGCACTTTTTGGCTTTGGTGTACGTGGTGGCCAAAATCGTGCCGCACGGCCAATGGCTGAACCAGTGGTTCGCCCGACAAGTCTGCCGCATGGGTCGTTATTCGCTGGAGGTGTTCTGCCTGGGCGTGATCCTCGCCCCGCTGGCAGACATGTTCAATGCACTGGGCGGCGACGGCTGGGCTGTGCAGGTGTTCAGCGCCCTGATGGGCGTAGGCCTTATGGCCGTGCTGGCCCAGTGGCTGGACTGGAACAAACGGCTGGGACAGCCGCCTAAGGCATGACGTGTGCCTCGCGATCTTTTGGTCTTTAAAAGATCGCGAGGCGTGCTCGCTTTTACAGGCAGCGTTTTAAGCAGACCTTAATGAGCTGAAGAAGCCACTGCGGTCTGATCTTTTGGCGACAGTTTGAACACGTAGAACAACACCGTCAGCAGGATCAGGAACGCCGGGCCTACAAACAGGGCCACGCGGGTTTCTTCGAAGTAGGCCATCAGCCCGACCACCATCAGCAGGAAAGCCAGCGCCGCAAACGAGCTGTAAGGGTACAGCCACATGCGGTACTTGAGGGCGGCCGCCTCTTCACGGCTGAGGTTTTTGCGAAAACGCAATTGCGCCAGCAAGATCATCAACCAGGTCCAGATCGCACCAAAGGTCGCAATCGCCGTCACCCACACAAACACCTTCTCCGGCGCCAGGTAGTTGAGCACCACGCCCAGCAGCAACATGGCAATCGACAGCAGCAGCGCGTTGCGCGGTACGCCGTTTTGCGAGGTGGTGGCGAAGTTGGCCGGGGCCTGACCGTTTTGCGCCAGGCTGTAAAGCATGCGCCCGGTGCTGAAAATGCCGCCGTTGCAAGACGACAAGGCTGCGGTGATCACCACAAAGTTAATAATGCCGGCTGCGGTTTTGATGCCCAGGCGCTCGAACGTCATGACGAACGGGCTGCCTTGGGTACCGATTTCATTCCACGGATAGATCGACAGGATGACGAACAGTGCGCCCACGTAGAACAGCAGAATGCGCCAGAACACCGAGCCAATCGCGCTCGGGATGGTCTTTTGCGGGTTGCGGGCTTCACCGGCGGTCAGGCCGATCATTTCAACGCCCAGGTAGGCAAACATCACCATTTGCAACGACATCAGCACGCCCTGAATCCCGTTCGGCATAAAGCCGCCTTGGGTCCAGAGGTTGGAGATGCCCAGCGCTACGCCGTCATTGCCGAAACCGAAGGCAATGATGCCGATGCCGCCGATCACCATCGCGATGATGGTGACGATCTTGATCAAGGCAAACCAGAACTCGAACTCACCGAATGCTTTAACCGCGATCAGGTTGATCGAACCCATGCTCAGCAGTGCCGCGAGGGCCCAGATCCAGCGCGGGACATCCGGAAACCAGATGCCCATGTACACCGCCACGGCGGTGATTTCGGCAACGCACGTCACCAGCCACAAGAACCAGTAGTTCCAGCCGGTCAAAAAGCCCGCCAATGGGCCGAGGTAGTCTTGCGCGTAGCGGCTGAAAGAGCCAGCTACCGGGTTGTGCACGGCCATTTCGCCCAATGCACGCATGATCACCAGAATGGCCAGGCCACCCAGGATGTAAGACAGCATGATGGCCGGACCGGCCATTTCGATCGCTTTGGCCGAGCCCAGGAACAGGCCTACGCCGATACAGGCGCCAAGCGCCATCAAGCGGATATGGCGTTCGCCCAGTTCGCGTTTGAGCGGGCCGCCCTGCGCGGTTTCACCGTGGGGCTGGTGGTTGCCGACTGGCATAAAAGTACAACCTCATAATTGTTATTGGATGTGCATCACTAGAGCGTTCCAAGAGCTTGGCCGGTTGCCAGACTCCCCTTGCAAAGGCCTCTAACCTCGTGGGTCGGACGTTCAAAAGGGAAATACCCTACTGAGATCGGCGGCGAGTATTGCACAGGGTTGGTGCACAGTCATTCCCCTACCTAGGGCGTATTTACCCTGAGCAAGGGCTCTATCCCGTCACTTTGCGCGCCTGTAAAAACCTGTAGCCGCTGCCGAAGGCTGCGATGGGCAGCGCAGCGGCCCCATTTTCATCTGGCCCACCCCCTAGCAAGATGAGAACAATTACCGTTCGTCAATTCTATTTGCGTAATCTTAAGATATATCTTAAGTTACTTCGCACACACAGAGGACGAAGAAAATGAGAGAGCATCACCACCCCCACCACCACCGCGAACACAATGTCGGTCAAGACGGTTTTGAAAAACGTGCCGGTCAACGCGGCGGCCGAGGCCCGCGGGTATTTGCCCCCGGCGATCTGAAATTACTGCTGCTGGCCCTGGTTGCCGAGCAGCCTTGCCATGGCTACGACCTGATCCGCCAGATCGAAGGCATGTTCGATGGCGCCTACAGCCCGAGCCCGGGCGTGATCTACCCGACCCTGACCTTTCTGGAAGAAAGCGAGCTGATTGAAGGCGACGCCGCAGGCGGGAAAAAACGCTACAGCGTGACCGACGCCGGTCGCCAGTCCCTGCTGGATCAAGCCATCGCGCTGGACGGTGTGCGCATGCGTATCGACGTCAGCAAGCGCTCGCTGCGCGGCCATGACCGGCCTGCCGAAATTCACGAGGCGGTGCACAACCTGCGCCATGCCTTGCAGATGCACCATGGTCGCTGGAACCCGGCAGAAATTGCCCGGGTACGCGACTTGCTCAACAACACCGCCAAAGCCATCGTCGATGGCCCTGTTACTGCCCAGCCTGCGCAGGAGAACGCTGAATGAATACCGCTAACCCCCAAACCATTCACCGCGTCATGCATGAAATCAAACGTCGCAAGTTAGAGGTGCTGCGCGTGGTCGACCTGACCCCGCGCATGCGCCGCATCACGGTAGGCGGCCCCGAGCTGGCCGGTTTTACCAGCCTGGGCAGCGACGACCACGTAAAGCTGTTTTTCCCGCAGACCGCCGAAGAACAAAGCGCTCTGGAGAACGTGGAACTGAGCGGCGGGATCAAAAACAAAGTCATGCCGCCCATGCGCGACTACACCCCGCGCCGCTACGACCTGGACACGTTTGAACTGGATCTGGATTTTGTCTTGCACGGCGACGGCCCTGCCTCCACCTGGGCCGCGCAAGCCCAACCGGGCCAGTTCCTGCACATCGGCGGCCCACGCGGCTCAATGATCGTGCCGGATATTTTCGACAGCTACCTGTTGATCGGCGACGAAACCGCCCTGCCGGCCATTGCCCGCCGTCTCGAAGAGCTACCGGCCAATCGCCGTGCGCTGGTGGTGGTTGAAATTGAAAACGCCCAGGAGCAACAGCCGCTGAACAGCGCTGCGTCGGTTGAAGTGATTTGGGTGCACCGCGACGCGCCAACTGAAGACCTGCTGAGCACCGTCGAACACCTGAAGATTCCAGCAGGCGACCTGTACACCTGGGTCGCGACTGAAAGCGCACTGTCACGCAAAGTGCGCCGCGTCTTGCTCGACACCCACGGCCTGAACGATGAATTCGTTAAAGCCGTCGGTTACTGGCGCCTGGACGACAGCCCGGAAGAGTAAAACCCTACCTTGTCTCGCGATCTTTTGAACGATCAAAAGATCGCGAGACAAGCTCGCTCCTACAGAGAGGATCGGCCGCGCCAGCGGTCAATCGCCACCATCAGCAACGCCACCGCCACAAACCCCACCAGAATCCCCAACGCGTTCACAAACGTCTGCGCATACCCCAGTTTGTTGACATCAATAAACGGGTACGGGTACATGCCCAGCGTATGCCCGCGCCACAGCAAATAGGCAAAGTACACAATCGGGTACAACGCCCACACCGCGATATGCCTCAGGCGCAATGAGCCTTTGGGCACGCAAAACCACCAATACAGGCTGAACAGCACGGGCATGACATCGTGCAACAGTTCATTGGCCAGCCAGTGCAGCCCCTGCGGTTGCCAAAGGTTGCGCAGCAACAAGCTGTAGGCGGCGCCCACCACGATGATGCTCACAGCAATCCCGCTGGTGACCCACGGCTGCAAGAAAAACCTCCGACCCTTGGAGTCCTGCGTAAGAGCGGCGTAGGTCAGCACAGTGGCGGTCAGGGTATTGCTCAGCACCGTGAAAAAGCTGAAGTAATTAACCAGCCCACCCAGCAGGCTTGCGCCGGATGTCCAGCGGGCAATCAATACCATGTCGAGCTGAATCGCCAGCCCGCTCCAGCCCAGAATGGCCATTAACGCGAACCAGCGGTGAGTGTGCGTTGCACGCATACGCCGATCAGAGCTCACGCTTTGTGCGGGCGTATTTCACGTAGAGCTTCTCGACCTTCTCACGCGCCCACGGCGTTTTACGCAAAAACGTCAGGCTCGACTTGATGCTCGGATCGCTTTTGAAGCAGCGAATATCAATGCGCTCGGCCAGCCCTTCCCACTCGTAATGCGCCACCAGCGCAATCAGGATCTGTTCCAGCGTGACGCCGTGCAGGGGGTTGTTGTTGGGTTCAGTCATGCCGAGCCTTTTTAAGCAGAAGTAGGAAAGCCGCGCACCTTAGCTCAGGGGCCAGTCATTTGGAACACGGTGAGTTTAGCGGGGCCTGAGCCCTTGCAGAAAAAGTTCCGCTTGGCGCGACCAAATGCGATGTTATATTGTAACGATACAGTCGTTATCAGAGCGCTCAGCGCCACGCTTTTCATCACCCTTGCCAAGGAATCTGCAATGTCCTCCCCTGCTTTGCCACGCCCACTGCGCCGTCTGCGTTTGACGCCGCTCGCCACGGCCCTGCTTATCGCCTCCCCCGCCTATGCCCTGGAGCTGCAACCCCAAGTCATCACCGGCAACCCGCTGGGCAGCAGCCAGCTGGCTTCTCCCACTACCGTTTTGGAAGGTGATGACCTGACACTGCAGCAACAAGGCAGCCTGGGTGAAACCTTGAACAAGCAACCGGGTGTGTCGTCGTCTTACTTCGGCCCGGGCGCCAGCCGACCGATCATTCGCGGCCTGGACGGCGACCGGATCCGCATTTTGCGCAATGGCGTGGGCGCGCTGGACGCTTCGTCGCTGTCCTACGACCACGCCGTGCCACTGGATCCGGTCAACGTTGAGCGCATCGAAATCGTCCGTGGCCCGGCCGCCCTGCTCTACGGCGGCAACGCCATCGGTGGCGTGGTCAACACCTTCGACAACCGCATCCCCACCGAAGCCATCAACGGCATTCAGGGTGCAGGCGAGTTGCGTTATGGCGGCGCCGACACCACGCGCAGCAGCGCAGGCAAGCTGGAAGCCGGTGACGGCACGTTTGCCCTGCACCTGGACGCCAACGCCCGTCAGTTCAATGACCTGAAAATCCCCGGTTACGCCCGCGATCGTCACGCCCCGGAAGGCGAAGACGACAGCGATCAAAAGAAAGGCCGCCTGAGCAATAGCAGTGGCCGACAGGACGGCGGTGCGGTTGGCGGTTCCTACACATGGGATGACGGCTACGCGGGCATCTCCTACAGTAACTACGACTCCAACTACGGCTCCCCTGCCGAAGACGACGTGCGCATTCGCATGAAGCAGGATCACTACGCCTTCGCCTCGGAGATCCGCAACCTGCAAGGCCTGTTCAGCTCGCTCAAACTGAACGCCGGCTATACCGACTACGAACACCGTGAAATCGAAGGCGGCGAAGTCGGCACCACCTTCAAGAACAAAGGCTACGAAGCGCGTGTTGAAGCGCGTCATGTGCCGATCGGCCCGTTGAACGGGGTGATTGGCGCGCAGGTCAACCGCAACGAATTTTCGGCCCTCGGCGAAGAGGCCTTCGTGCCGCAGACCGATACCACCACCGGCGCGCTGTTTATTCTTGAAGAGCTGCAAGCCACCGAGCGACTCAAACTCAGTCTCGGCGGGCGCCTGGAACACACCGTGGTTGACCCGAATGCCAAAGGCAATGAGCGCTTCGAAGCGGCCGACAATTCCAAGCGCTTCACCGCGGGCAGCCTGTCTTCAGGCGCGGTGTTCACCCTGACACCGATCTGGTCGCTGGCCGCGACGCTGGGCTACACCGAACGCGCGCCGACTTTCTATGAGCTGTATGCCAACGGCGCCCACGTTGCCACCGGCACTTACGAGTTGGGTAACCCTAACCTGTCAAAAGAAAAGGCCGTGTCCAGCGACCTGGCCCTGCGCTTTGACAATGGCACCCACAACGGCAGCGTTGGCGTGTTCTATAGCCACTTCTCCAACTACATCGGCCTGCTCGGCACGGGCCGCACCTTGAACGACGAAGGCGAGCCAGACGCCAGCGGTATTCCGGAATACACCTACTCCGGCGTACGTGCACGTTTCGTAGGGTTTGAGGCCAAGGATCACTGGAAGCTGGGTGAAAACGCCTACGGCAAATTTGCACTGGAGCTGTCGGGCGACTACACCCGCGCCACCAACCTCGACACCGGCGAATCATTGCCCCGTATTGCGCCGTTGCGCCTGAGTAGCGGTTTGCTATGGGAACTCAATCGCTGGCAGGCACGGGTCGATGTTGAACACGCCAGCAACCAGGGCCGCGTACCGGACAACGAGTCAGGCACCAATGGCTACACCACCCTGGGCGCCAGCGCCGGTTACAACTTTACGGTGGGTCGCAGCCAGTGGCTGGCCTTCGTCAAAGGCGACAACCTGACCGACCAGACCGTGCGTTATGCCAGCTCGATCCTGCGAGACATCGCCCCGGCACCGGGCCGCAGTGTTGAAGTAGGCCTGCGCACGACGTTCTAAGCCATACCCCTGCCGCTGTAGGAGCGAGCTTGCCTCGCGATCTTTTGATCTTTAAAAGCAAAAGATCGCGAGACAAGCTCGCTCCTACAGTTTTTTTTCTAAACCATTCCCTACCTCATTTCCCGCAAACACCGTCGAACGTGAGGCAAAAAGCCCCTGAGACGAACGGTCGCAGGCGACTGTTACCAAATCCGAAATGATCCATGTCAATTAAAGTGCTGTTTCTAAACGTTTCGTCGCTTTATCATTTCCGCATCAAGGGCTGAAACGTTTCACGCCAGCCCTTACATTCTGAAAGTGTGAGTCCTGCCTGCAAAGACAGCGCTACCCACTTCACCGCCCGACCAAAAAGACCTTCATCTCGACCTATGTCCACATTTCTGACTTTGCGCAAAGACAGCGCGCTATTCCCTATGGCCGGGCAAAAAGCCCTGACCCTGATCGGCGGCATTACTGCCCTGGGTTTTGCCAGCTTCGTACAGGCCGCACCGGCGTTCGACAGCGATTCAAAATGGATGTTCGGCGATTGGGACGGCTCTCGTACCGCACTGGAAAAGCAAGGCTACAGCTTCTCGCTCGACTACGTGGGCGAAGTCGGCTCCAACCTGCACGGCGGCTACGACCATGACCGCACCGCGCGTTACAGCGATCAGTTCGGCCTGGGCACGCACCTGGATTTGCAAAAAATCCTGGGCTGGCACGACGCTGAATTCCAGCTGACGATTACCCAGCGCGATGGCAACAATATCAGCAATGACCGGATCAACGACCCACGGGTCGGCGGCTTCACTTCGGCCCAGGAAGTCTGGGGCCGTGGCCAGACCACGCGTTTGACGCAGATGTGGTACCAGCAAAAATTCTTCGACCAGAAGCTCGACATCAAGGCCGGACGCTTTGGTCAGGGCGAAGACTTCAACAGCTTCCCTTGCGACTTCCAGAACCTCGCGTTCTGCGGCTCGCAGGTCGGTAACTGGGCCGGCAGCATCTGGTACAACTGGCCGGTCAGCCAATGGGCGCTGCGCATCAAATACCACCTCACGCCCGAGCTGTATGCGCAGGTCGGCGCCTACGAGCAAAACCCGTCCAACCTGGATCGCGGTAACGGCTTCAAGCTCAGCGGCAGCGGCACGCAAGGCGCGGTATTGCCAGTTGAGCTGGTGTGGACACCGACACTTAATGGCCTGCCGGGCGAGTACCGCGCGGGTTATTACTACAGCAGCGCCAAGGCCACCGACGTCTACAAGGACGCCAACGGCCAACCGGCAGTGTTAAGCGGCGCAGCCTATCGCAGCAGTTCGAGCAAGCACGGCCTGTGGCTGGGCGTGCAACAGCAACTCACCAGCCGCGCCAGCGATCAATCCCGTGGCTTGAAGGTGTTTGCCAACGCCACCCTGCACGACAAAAAAACCAACGCCATCGACAACTATGTCCAGGCAGGCGTTGTGTACAAAGGCGTGTTCGATGCACGCCCCAAAGACGACATCGGCTTTGCCATGGCTCGCGTTCACGTCAACCCGGCCTACCGCAAAAATGCCGAAGCCACCAACCAGGCTCGCGGCGTTTACGACGCCAGCAATCTGGACTACTTGCCGCCTCAGCACACTGAGTACAGCGCCGAATTGTATTACGGCGTGCACGTTACCGACTGGCTGACGGTGCGACCGAATCTGCAATACATCCGCCATCCGGGCGGTGTTTACACCGTGGATAACGCCCTGATCGGCGGTTTGAAAATTCAAAGTTCGTTCTGACGAACGGGCTGCAAGACAGCAGCGGTACGCTTGAGGTGTGCCGCTTGCCGCTAAATCCTACCTTCAACGGAGAACCTCACTATGAGCACTGATGGTGCTTTGAGTAGAAGCCGCTTGCTGCCGACATTGCTCGGTATCCTGCTGGTGTTAATGGGCCTGGCCATGTTGGTCGGGGGTATCAAGCTGGTGACACTCGGCGGATCGACGTACTACCTGCTGGCCGGTCTCGGCTTCGGGCTGTCGGGCGCCCTGCTGATCGCCGGGCGCCGTGCGGCGCTGGCGTTGTACGCACTGGTGTTGTTCGCCAGCACCGTCTGGGCGCTGGTCGAAGTCGGCCTGGACTGGTGGCAACTGGTGCCGCGTCTGGCCCTGTGGTTCGCCATCGGTATCGTTTTGCTGCTGCCATGGTTGCGTCGCCCGCTGTTGCGCGGCCAGTCGGCACCGGTAGCAACGGGCGCGCTGAGCATCGCCGTGGTCCTGGCGGGCGTGGCTGCACTGGCAAGCCAGTTCACCAACCCTGGCGAGATCAAGGGCGAGCTGGGTCGTGACGCCGTTCCGGGCATGGCCAACACCGCACCCGACATGCCTGAAGGTGACTGGCAGTCCTATGGCCGTAGCGGCTATGGCGATCGTTACTCGCCACTGAAACAAATCACCCCGCAAAACGCCCACAGCCTGGTGCCTGCCTGGACCATGCGTACTGGCGACATGCCAGGGCCGAATGACCCGGGTGAAACCACCGCTGAAAACACCCCGCTGAAAGTCAACGGCATGCTCTATGTGTGCACGCCGCACAGCCAGGTGATTGCGCTTGATCCGGACAGCGGCAAGGAAATCTGGCGCTACGATCCGAAGATCAGCACGCAAAATGCTGCCAACTTCAAAGGCTGGGCACACATGACGTGCCGTGGTGTGAGCTATCACGACGAAAATGCCTACGCCAAAGCCAGCACTGAACAAAGCGCTGCCGAGCCGGCTGCAGCCACGTCGAGCAATTCCTGCCCGCGTCGTCTGTTCCTGCCAACCGCCGACACCCGCCTGATCGCCCTCAATGCCGACACCGGTAAAGTCTGCGAAGACTTCGGTGACCACGGCTCGGTCGACCTGCGCCACAACATCGGCAGCTTTGCACCCGGTGGTTACTACTCCACATCGCCACCTGCGGTCACCAAAGACCTGGTGGTGATTGGCGGCCACGTGACCGACAACATCTCCACTGACGAGCCATCCGGCGTGATCCGTGCGTACGACGTGCGCACCGGCAAGCTGGTCTGGAACTGGGACAGCGGCAACCCGGAAGACACCACGCCGATTGCCGAAGGCCAAACCTACACCCGCAACTCGCCAAACATGTGGTCGATGTTCGCGGTCGACGAAAACCTCGGCATGCTCTACCTGCCAATGGGCAACCAGATGCCTGACCAATATGGTGGCGACCGTACCGAAGACTCCGAGCGTTACAGCGCTGGCGTAACGGCACTGGACATCACCACCGGTAAGGTTCGCTGGTACCGTCAGTTCACTCACCATGACCTGTGGGACATGGACGTGGGCGGTCAACCGACCCTGATGGACCTGAAGACTGCTGACGGCGTGAAACCGGCGCTGCTGGCCTCGACCAAGCAAGGCAGTATCTACGTTGTTGACCGTCGTAATGGCGAAGACATCGTGCCGATCCGCGAAATCCCGGCACCGGGCGGTGCTGTCGCCGGTGACCACACCGCGCCGACCCAACCGCGTTCGGACCTCAACATGATTCCGCCGCAACTGACCGAGCGTGACATGTGGGGCGTGACCCCGTTTGACCAAATGCTCTGCCGGATCAACTTCAAATCCCTGCGTTACGACGGCATGTACACCCCGCCTTCGCTGCAAGGTTCGATCGTTTACCCGGGCAACTTCGGCGTGTTTGACTGGGGCGGCATCTCGGTTGACCCAGTGCGTCAGATCGCGTTCCTGAACCCGAGCTACATGGCGTTCACCTCCAAGCTGGTACCCCAGGCTGACGTAGCAGCCATGGGCCCGCGCAAAGGCGAAACCTCGGGCGTGCAACCGAACAAGGGCGCTCCGTACGGCGTGATCCTTGAGCCGCTGCTGTCGCCGGTTGGCCTGCCTTGCCAGGCGCCGTCGTGGGGTTACGTTGCAGCGGTCGACCTGACCAACAACAACGTGATCTGGAAACACAAAAACGGCACCGTGCGTGACAGCTCGCCAGTACCGATCCCGCTGCCAATGGGCGTTCCAAGCCTGGGCGGGACCGTGACCACGGCCGGTGGCGTTGCTTTCCTGAGCGGCACCCTGGACCAATACCTGCGTGCTTACGACGTGAACAACGGTAAAGTCCTGTGGGAAGGTCGCCTGCCAGCAGGCGGTCAAGCCACGCCAATGACCTACGCAGGCAAGGACGGCACCCAATACGTGCTCGTCATGGCCGGTGGTCATGGTGGTCTGGGCACCCAGAAGGGTGACTACATCATGGCGTTCAAACTGGCTAAATAAGCGTTACAGCCAGGTCTGAAAAAGGCGGCTATCGAGAGATAGCCGCCTTTTTTTGGGGGGTTGGCGTCACGATACTCGTGCTGCAAGTTCCGCTTCGCGGGCGGCGATGGCGAGTTCCAGTTCCGGGGAGCGCTTGGCCCATTGCTCGGGTGGGAGGGGTTTGGACCATTCGATGATGTCGGGGTGGTCGAGAGTGGGAGGAGGCGAGAGCTTCCACATCTGAAGCATAATTGCGACTGGAGCCGCAAAAAATATCAATCCTATCAATAACCAAGCTGCTTTAAAAAGCTCGCCAGCACGCAAGTGCTGCCAAATACTTTCTGAGTATTCGCAGCATATCCCCCAGATAATCCCGCGTCCTTTCAGAACCTTGCGCCCCCCTTCAAAATCATTAGTTTCAGGTAATGCATGAGGACCAATTTCCATAAAACTTCGCATGCACTCCCACACTGACATTGCCGCTTCATTGCCGCCGCAATTAAAACCCCAGTAAAAGTGCTTATTATCTTCTTCAGCATGAGGGTCTGGATTATCAAAGCCTATAAACAACATCCCTGAGATATTTCGACCTGCTTGACTGACTGACGAGCTCTGCGCCGCAGCGGCGGTTACCGTTTCCCAAGGCACAATCCAATACTCGCCATCTTTACGCGGTACGCAGACTTCACGGCGCTGACGGTTAAAGCGGATAGGTAAGGGGGTTGGGCGGTAGAGCATGTTAATCAGCATTAGCGCAGGAATACCTGTACTGACTCCGCCTATGACAAACATAATTTTACTAAAGTCAGGCGCTATGCTCAAAAACCCAAAAGCCATCCCGAAATAAAGCAATGCCATCGGCCATAAAATCATCAAAGCTGAACCAATACTGTAATTACCAATATCTATAAATATGTCGTTTTTTCTCCAAACAATGTTCAGTGTATCGGTTGGCTTCTCCCCGGTTGGTATTGGCAAGGGAGCCAAATAATCTCGCTGTGAAAACAAGCCAGTTTTACTTGTCCCAGCGGTTGGTGCGCTCATCGCTTGATGCCTGGCTGCAAAAAAATTGAACACTGTTGACCGCCCAACGGATAGCGCTTAGCGATATCCAACTCTGGCGCTGGGTCATTACGCAAGGCTATTACTCCAGTCGCGGAACTCAATGTGAATGCCACTCCTCGATCTCCGCCCACAAAATTGTGGAGTCCTAGCATTGAAGTCAAAGGTGTGTTGTATCGCAAGCGCAAAAATACGGTTGTGGGTTTGGAGCCATACAGGTCAGGGACTGTGTTGAATGGGCCACTCAAACGTAAACCCTGCCCTTGATTAGGAGGAATCCACTCACAACGACTGGCGTGCATCCAATAGCTCCCAATATCTTGCATTGGCTCTTCAGGAGAGTATTTCCGCTCACCACTTTTTATCCGCTCGCGCATTGCCAGGGTATCTAGCGGATTGCCAACCATGCTTATTTCCAGATAAACATTACTGGGTTCAGCTCCTGGCAGATCAATGGTGAGTTTTTTGATCGGACTGCTCGCTACACCGGACTGCAAAGAACTCATCACACTGCTTTGCTCTACGGATTCAAAGCTGATTCTGGGAACATAAAGAATCCCGTACAAACGATTAAGTTCGTCTTGCTGAGCATCCAAACTTATTGGATTTAGATCGCGGGCGCGAGACTTTGCCCAGCAGCAATTATTTAATAAACTTTGCATCGGCGTTTGCTGAAAATACCAGGCAATCAGATACAACACGCCAAGTACAGCAATTAACAAATTAAGCGGCCCCATCCATAACAAGTACCCTCCCACTGCTGCGCTTACTGTGAGTCCTCCAGAAACAGCTCTAAAGGTATATATCAAACCTAACATAGCCTGAGTTGCAAAGGCGATAACTTGCCCACCTACTATATTTCGACGCATCTTTAACCACGGATCAATAGTACCGTGAGCATTTTCGATCTGTTTCTGTAAAGACAGAAACTCCATAGCAGCAGCACCTGCGGATAGACCACCAATCACACCCCCAAATAGAGTTAAAACAGGGACAGCGGCCCAACTATTGTTTAACGTTTTAAATATAAACGCCCTCTCCTTAAAACCTCCCCTCACCTGATTATCAATCACCGCGACCAAAGCCGCCCCGGCATACAACGTCGCCGACGCAGTGTCGTATACCCGCTGCTGATCCATCCCCTCCAGTACTCCGGCCTGCCCCAGATAATTACTGGCATTCCAGCTATTGAGCAGCAACGCCGTCAGGGCGATCAGGCCTCCGCTGTTTTTAACGGCGGGCGAGTCGACAATTTTTGCAATGTGGCCACGGCCGATGGCTTTACCAGTTGTGTTAACCCACTGGGCGAGATCTTCTGCTGCCTTGCCAAATTGCTGTAGAACCTGATGCTTCCCTTGAATAATTAGCCGTAAGCCAATTTGATTGGCTACACGCACAACCGTCATCATCGCCAGCCAAGGTCCTTTCAATGGTTCGCCTACTTTGCTGCTGAGCAGCAGCAAAGAGGCACTCAGGCGTTTTATTAGAACGCTCCAAAGACTATTGGCATCGTTAGAGATCACTGAGAGATTCGACAGAATATTGATACCTTGTGGCCCCAACGCCTTGCTCAACGCCGCCATCGCATTGGCCTGATTTTCAACTTCTAGCGCAGCCATCAATTCTGTCGCACGGCTGTTGGTATTGACCGCGCCTTCGAGCGTGGGGCTCCAACCGTAAAACAGCTGCCTCAGCGCCCCGTCATCCGCACTGCGCACATAGTCCGCATATTGCTCGGCGCCAACTGTGCGCAAGCACTGCGCGCTAAGGCAGGCCAAAGCCAGTTCGTCCAGCCATTGGCGATGGTCGCTGTCTTGATAATCCACAAACCACGTACCGCTATGGTGACGCGACAGGTAAGTGCCACGATCGGCATAGAGGGTTTCGTGTCGCTCTTTCAGGTGATCAAAGTGTCTCGGGGCCGTTTTGTCGAGCCAATAGTTCATGGCGGGCAGGTCGATGTATTTCTCGACCTTGTCGGAGGTGTGTTTGTTTCTCAGGTTGTTGACTTTGCTTTCCTGGTAATCGCGCACTACTTGCAGCACTTCATCATGCAATTGAAGTGGGATGAACCCGCGGATTGGCGCTACTGCGGCTTGTTCACGCAGGTGTATTTCTGCCAGTCGGGTATCTGCTTCTAGATTGCTGTGGGTGGTGCCGCGTCGAATGTTGGCGGTGTAACGTTGTCTCGCCAGTTGCTCCAGTCGGGTGCGCGCATTGAGCAACATCTGCGCCTGCTCACGCGTCAGTTCAATGTCCTGTTCCCGATAGCGGTAAACCAACATACCGATCACTTCGTCGGGATCCTCCGTAATCAAACTCCGCACAAACCCGCCAATACTCAGCCGCAGGTTGTTATCGGCCTGCCACTGTTCATGCCGCGATTCGATCAGTTCTTGCTCATGATTGATGTCGCGCAAAATACCCAGGTCATCGTCAAGGCAGGCCAATACCGTGAACAACCCGCGGGCCTGCACATGAGCCTGCTCCATCAGGTCTTGCGTGCGGATGGCAGTCCATTGCTCAGCGCTCCATTCCCCCGGCGGCGTGACGTCGTCCGACACAGCCGGGTAGCCCGCCGACGCTTTTTCCCGCTCATGCAGCCAATGCATGGCATCGGTGTAAGCCTTGATGTTGTCGGGTGTCGGGGCTGCCATGACCTTCTTGCCTAGTTGGTCCGCACTCGCGCGTAAAGCCGGTTGATGACGCTGGTAATCAATCGCCATCGACAAGTCATAGGTGTCCGGAATCAACTCGGCCATCACACTTTTCGATTCGCTCAGCGGCACGCAATGCGGCGCTTGCAGCATATTGGCCACTTGCCGCAGGTCGAGCTGGCGCATGCGTTTGGCGCGTTGTTGAGGGTCGTGCAGGTCGGCGCAGGCGGCCGGGTTGAGGGGGATTTCGCTGTAGAGCAGCCAGGCGTCTTGTTGCTTGGCCAGCGCCAAGCCACTCAAGGTGCCGGACTGGACGACGGTGTCATCCTCATCCAGACCCTGGCTGAGCAGCAGGTTGTTTTCAGCCACTGCATAGCGCTGCAACGGGCCGCGGCCTTGCCACACATAGACAAACCCTGCGCGCAACAGGCGCGCAGCCATCGGGTGGCTTTGGGTCTGAGTGCCGGGCTGGCACGCCGGATGGCTGGCGGGCTCTTCGCTGAGGGCGTAGCGCACCGGCACGACAAATAAATGCGGCTGGCTGGCCGGGCACTGTTGAACGGTGCTGTTGATGTCAACGTGTTCGCAGGCACTGGCGGCGCGCCGGGCTTCGGCCAGATTAACCAGTGTGGCAAGGCTTTTATCCAGGCTCATACGGCGTTATCGCCGCACGCAATGTGCCTGGAGAACTCGTTTAAGACTGGATCAACGTGAATAGAAAAGTGTCTGTTATTGGGCATCCATGACTCCTCTGAAGTGAGGACTCACGTCGAAAAGACCGCCTCAACACAAAGGGGTGAACGCTAAAGGATCGGCTCGAGCGTGGATGTAGGAGATATCTCTAATTCAAGATCGAAAAAAGATCGCGAGATACCGTCATGCCGTAGCCTGCAACTCATTCAACCAGCTCTCAAACGCCGCAGCATCCAGCGGGCGGCTGATCAGGTAGCCTTGCGCCGTGTCGCAATGCCAGCGCTTGAGCAAGTCGAGGCTGTGGGGGTATTCAACGCCCTCGGCCACCACCTTTAGCCCCAGGTTATGGCTCATTTCAATGGTCGAGCGCACGATTACGGCATCTTCACTGGCTTCGTCCAGGTTGCGCACAAAGGACTGGTCAATTTTCAATTCCTGAACCGGCAACCGCTTGAGGTGGGCCAGGGAGGAATAGCCCGTGCCAAAGTCGTCCACCGACAAACTGATCCCGCAATCGCGTAGCCCTCTGAGCACCGCCAGCGAATGCTCAGGGTCGTGCATCACCGCGCTTTCGGTGATCTCGAAAGTCAGTTGCTGCGCTGCCACCTGATACTGCGCCAGCAAGGCCTGCACTTGCGGGGCCAGGCCATCACCGCGCAAATCGTCAGCCGAGATGTTGATCGACAGTTGCAGGTGCAGCCCACGGAGGTTCCACTCGGCCAGTTGCCGAATGCTTGCTTCAATCACCCAGTCGGTCAGCAGTTTCACGCTCCCGGAGCGTTCTGCCAGCGGGATAAATTCTGCCGGTGAGACCACACCAAACACCGGATGCTGCCAACGCACCAAGGCTTCGGCCTGGCTCACATGCCCGCTGCGCAGGTCGAGTTTGGGCTGGTACTGAATAAACAGTTCGCCGTCGCTGGCGGCATGGCGCAAGTCCCGGATCAACTGGATTTGCCGCTGATGCGCGAGGTCGCGGTCCTGTTGATAGACCTGCAGATAGCCGGTCAAGGCCGCTGCATCACTGCGCGCAATGGCTGCGCGGGCCACCAGTTCTTCGGCGGTTTGGCCGTGGGTCGGGTACATCGAGATGCCCATGCGAACATCCAGTTGCACATCATGCCCGTCGAGGTTCAGAGGCTGGCTCAACAACCCATACAAGCGATCCGCCATTGCCACCCCGGCATCGACCTGGGTGTTTTCCAGCAGCAACAAGAATTCGTTGCCGGTGATACGAGCGGCCGTGCTGCTTTCGGGCAGCGCCTCGATCAGCACATGGGTGGTTTTCAGCATGATCAACTCCAGCCCTTGCGGGCCGGAGCTTTCGCTGATCAAACGGTAGTTTTCGATCCCCAGATAGATCAACACCACGCTGCGTCGGGCAGTAATGGCGCTGCCCAGACGTTCCATGACCAACGCCCGGTTGGGCAACCCGGTCAATGGATCGTGCAATGCGTTGTGCGCCAATTGTTGTTCACGCACGGCAATCCCGTTTTGCATGGCATTGAATGCCCGGGCCAGAAAGCCCAGTTCATCGCGGCGTTTAAGCACCACCGGCGTCGAGTAGTCACCCCGCCCGATACGCTGCGCCGCTGCGGCCAGCAGGCTGACCGGGCGCGACACTTCACGCGCCAGCCACAAAGCGCCCAGCAATGAGGCCAGCAAGGCCGCGAGGGAGATCCACAAAAACTTGCGGTCCAGCGAGGTGAACGCCTGTAACGTCTGGTCCAGCGGGCTTTGCAGCAAGGCCATGACCTGGCCGTTGGCGGGGTCGCCCGAGTTGGCCATTTGCAGCAACTGCCCTAAAAAACGTTTACCGGCGAACTCGCTGAAGTGCGTCAGGGGCCCCGGCGGGTTGTCGCGCAAGAACCTGACAATACTCTTGGCCATCGCCTCTGGCTGGGTGCTGGCCAACGGCCCGGAACGCCCGTCTTTCACCCCCAAAAACGACACTTCAAGGTTGCTCAACGTGCGTAACTCTTGGGCAAACATTTCGTCCATCGGCATCGCTGACACCACCCGCATCACGGGCAAAGGCGCCAGCACCACGCCTTGCACCATCATGTAGGGGCGCCCGTCGAGTACCCCGATCAGCTTGATCTGTGAGCCGCGCCGCGCCTGGCTCAAGGCTTGGGCATACGGAAAAGTCTGGCCTGGCGGCAGGCTCGCCAGGGTACTGATGATGATCTTGCCCTGCAGGTCGAGCACGAACAGATCACTGTCGCGCAGGCTGGCCTCGAAGGTTTCCAGGGCGTGTTCAATTTCTTGCGGGCGACCATCGATGACGGCTTCACGAAAATCCTGGTCATTGGTCAGCCAGTTAAGGCCGTACTGAATACGCCGCGCACGAAAATCGACAAACCGCTCGAACACCCGGGTGCCGTTTTTCAACTGATTTTCAGCTTGATCGCTGGCCGCCGTGACGGTCGCCGCCTTTACCGCGAAATACACGGCACCGATCACGACCAGCAACAGCAGCGCGAGTACGAAGCTGATATGAGCCTGAAAGCTATTGCGCAATTTCATCGGCGGGCCTCAATCCATTGACGATGTACTGCCTGTGTAACGAATCCCTGAGGCATGCGGGCACTCTCTCGCCAACTTAAAAGTCAAATAACTGACTTTTAGCCCAGCTTTGATAATTTTCCAGCCTCGTCGTCACTAACAAGAAGATCGCCTAATAAATACGGGCCGTCTACCGTCAAGTTGTTGGCGACAAAGGCATAGCTTTTTACGGACATGTAACAACGCAACACGCGCACGGAAAGAAACGGCGCCTTGGCCTATGGTTGGGTGTTGGCTGATTTACGCGGTGAACAAAACTTCACCATTGAAACCTCTGGCTCCGTGCCCCATCTAAAGCACATACCCCATTGCGCAGGTGCCCCATGAGCGACCAGCAAAATTTTAAAGAGAACACCGTCGAGCACGCTGATATAGAACACAACGAAGCTGAATCAACCGCTCACAAGGGCGGGACCGAACTGGCCCTGCCGGGTCAGAACCTGCCGGACAAGGTGTACATCATCCCGATTCACAATCGGCCGTTCTTCCCGGCACAAGTGCTGCCGGTCATCGTCAATGAAGAACCCTGGGCCGAAACCCTCGACTTGGTCAGCAAGTCGCCTCATCACTCGCTGGCGTTGTTTTTTGTCGACACGCCCACTGATGACCCGCGCCATTTTGATACCACCAGCCTGCCCGAGTACGGCACGCTGGTGAAAGTGCACCACGCCAGCCGCGAAAACGGCAAATTGCAATTTGTGGCACAAGGCCTGAGCCGCGTGCGCATCAGCATGTGGCTCAAACACCACCGTCCGCCGTATCTGGTAGAAGTCGAATACCCGCAGGAAGCCAATCAGCCCACCGATGAAGTCAGGGCTTATGGCATGGCGCTGATCAACGCGATCAAAGAGCTGCTGCCGCTTAACCCGCTGTACAGCGAAGAGCTGAAAAACTACCTCAACCGCTTCAGCCCTAACGACCCTTCGCCCCTCACCGACTTTGCTGCCGCCTTGACCTCGGCCACAGGTAACGAGTTACAAGAAGTGCTCGATTGCGTGCCAGTGCTCAAGCGCATGGAAAAAGTCTTGCCGATGCTGCGCAAGGAAGTCGAAGTCGCCCGCCTGCAAAATGAAATTTCCGCCGAAGTTAACCTCAAAATTGGTGAACACCAGCGTGAATTTTTCCTTAAAGAGCAGCTCAAGGTCATTCAGCAAGAGCTGGGGCTGACCAAAGATGATCGCAGTGCCGACATCGAGCAATTCAAGCAACGCCTTGAAGGCAAGACCCTGCCCGCCCAGGCCCGCAAGCGCATAGACGAAGAAATCAACAAACTGTCGATTCTTGAGACCGGCTCGCCCGAGTACGCGGTAACCCGCAATTACCTGGATTGGGCCAGCTCAGTGCCGTGGGGCGTGTTCGGCAAGGACAAACTGGACCTCAAGCACGCGCGCAAGGTGCTCGACGCCCACCACGCCGGGCTGGATGACATCAAAGACCGCATTCTCGAGTTCCTCGCCGTAGGCGCTTATAAAGGCTCGGTCAGTGGCTCGATCGTGTTGCTGGTCGGCCCGCCGGGCGTGGGTAAAACCAGTGTCGGCAAGTCGATTGCCGAATCGCTGGGCCGTCCGTTCTACCGCTTCAGCGTTGGCGGCATGCGCGACGAAGCCGAGATCAAGGGCCATCGTCGAACCTACATCGGTGCCCAGCCGGGCAAACTGGTGCAGGCGCTCAAAGACGTTGAAGTGATGAACCCGGTGATCATGCTCGACGAGATCGACAAAATGGGCCAAAGCTTCCAGGGCGACCCGGCGTCCGCGCTGCTGGAAACCCTCGACCCGGAACAAAACGTCGACTTCCTTGACCATTACCTGGACTTGCGCCTGGACCTGTCGAAAGTGCTGTTTGTGTGCACCGCCAACACCTTGGACTCGATCCCCGGACCTCTGCTCGACCGCATGGAAGTGATCCGCCTCTCGGGGTACATCACCGAAGAGAAAGTCGCGATTGCCAAGCGTCACCTGTGGCCTAAACAGCTGGAAAAAGCCGGTGTCGATAAAGCACGCCTGAGCATCACTGACAGTGCGCTGCGCTTGCTCATAGATGGCTATGCCCGTGAAGCCGGTGTGCGCCAGTTGGAAAAACAACTGGGCAAGCTGGTGCGCAAGGCCGTGGTCAAGTTGCTCGACAACCCTGACGCGGTGATCAAGATCGGCCCCAAAGACCTCGAAGCGTCGCTGGGCGCCGCGGTGTTCCGCAACGAGCAGGTCATCAGTGGCGTCGGCGTGATCACCGGCCTGGCCTGGACCAGCATGGGCGGCGCGACCTTGCCAATCGAGGCCACGCGCATTCACACGCTCAACCGCGGCTTCAAGCTGACGGGGCAATTGGGCGAAGTGATGAAAGAGTCTGCTGAAATCGCCTACAGCTACATCAGTTCCCACCTGAAGCAGTTTGGCGGGGATCCGCGTTTCTTTGACGAGGCCTTTGTGCACCTGCACGTGCCGGAGGGCGCCACACCTAAAGACGGCCCGAGTGCCGGGGTCACCATGGCCAGCGCCTTGCTGTCCCTGGCGCGCAACCAGGCGCCGAAAAAAGGCATCGCCATGACCGGCGAACTGACCCTCACTGGCTATGTCCTGCCGATTGGAGGGGTTCGCGAGAAGGTCATTGCGGCCCGCCGGCAGAAAATCCACGAGTTGATCTTGCCCGAGGCTAACCGCGGCAAATATGAGGAACTGCCGGACTACTTGAAAGAAGGCATGACCGTGCACTTCGCCAAGCGCTTCACCGACGTGGCCAAAGTACTGTTTTAAACGCTACATGTACTGCCCTCCGAGCCAATAGGGCGCAAACCCTTGCGCCAAAGAGGCTCGCATAAACAGGTTTGGTCGCTGGCCAAACCTGTTTAGCTAAACACCTGTTATTTCTGACAGTAGACACATCTGTATTTCCCAACGTTAATAGCGTCTCAGCCGACAGGTATTAACGTTGGGAACTGCTATGCCACTTCACCATCCTGCGTATCAAAATCCCGATGCCCTTTGGCGCAACGCTACGGGCCCAAGCGCTTTCAACCCCAGAACCCGCGGTGAACTCAAGGCCGAGCTACTCGACAGGCCCACGTTTGCGGCGCAAGAAATGACCTTCGCCAGCAGCCACAAAAAAATCACCCTGACAGCTGAGTTCGACGAGTTCGGTTCCAAGGCCTATCGCGCCATTGCCCTGAACCTGGACATCAATATCCAGTCGGGTATTTACCTGTTTAAAAAGGGCGAGCCGGGTCCTGTGTTGGGCATGTCCTACATCGAATACGTCGAAGTCGATGGGCGCGAGATGTATCACTTGAACCAGGCCAATGTCGGCACCTTGCACCTCAGCGTGATCGAGAGTTGCTACAGCGCCCGCCTGTTTACCTTTGAAGGCACGGACCATAAAGGCGAAGCCCTTGAAATGTGCGGTGATTTCACCATCAGCCCACCCCACGCCACCTTCTGACCTTCCGGCTTGAGGCCGACGACAAATGGCGCAGCCGCCATCATGGGGTATGCTGCGCACTTGTCTTTGTCCGACCGGAGCCTGCAATGTCCCTCGCACGTTTAGTCCCGCTGCTCAGCCTCGGTTTGCTGGCCGCCTGTGCGCACCCGCCTGCGCAAAACGTTACTGTTGAAGAACAAAGCGAATGCCCGATTCAACTGCATGTAGGGCAAAACCTCATGCTGTCGCTGCCCAGCAACCCTACCACCGGCTACCGCTGGGCCATCCAGGACTCGGCGGGCGGCGTGCTGCGCAGCCTTGGCCCGGAGGTCTACAACAGCAGTGATGACGGCCAGTTGCTCGGCAGTGGCGGGCATTCGACCTGGCGTTTTGAGGCCTTTGCTGCGGGCACCGGCCGCCTGCGCCTGACCTCTCAGCAACCCTGGGAGCCCGAAGCAGAACCGGCGCAAACCTTCGATTGCCCCATCACCGTGAACTGAGCCGGCACGGCTTATCAGACAGACCGCGCATCCCGGCGCCAACTTGGCTAAAATGCGCCCCCGTTTTAACTATCCAGCGCCGGAACTGTCGTGAGCAAAGAAGTCGTGAGCAAAGAACCTGACCGTATTTTCGCCCAGCCCCTGGCCCAGGTCCCGGACTTCGCCTTTAACGAAGACGTGGTGCGGGTGTTCCCGGACATGATCAAGCGCTCGGTGCCAGGTTACCCGACGATTGTCGAAAACCTGGGCGTGCTCGCGGCTCAATTCGCCCAACCCGACAGCGTGCTGTACGACTTGGGCAGCTCACTGGGCGCGGTGACCCAGGCTTTGCGCCGCCATGTTCGCACCGATGGCTGCAAAGTCATTGCCGTGGACAACTCCACCGCCATGGTCGAGCGCTGCCGTGAATATCTCAACGCCCAGAACTCAATGTTTCAGGAGTTGCTGCCGGTCGAGGTGATCGAAGGCGACATTCTGGCCCTCGAATTTCAGCCGGCCTCGGTAGTGGCGCTGAATTTCACCCTGCAATTTATCGCCCCTGACCAGCGCCTGGCTTTGCTCAGCCGGATTCGCCAGTCGTTGTTGCCGGGTGGCGCGATGATCCTCTCCGAGAAGCTGCGCTTCAGTGATCCCGAAGAGCATGCGCTGCTGACCGACCTGCACATCGCCTTCAAGCGGGCCAACGGTTACAGCGACCTTGAAATTGCGCAAAAGCGCAGCGCCATCGAAAACGTCATGAAGCCCGACAGCCTCGAAGAACACCGCGAACGCCTGCTGGCGGCCGGGTTCTCGACAGTCGTGCCGTGGTTCCAGTGTCTTAACTTTGCCTCGTTGATTGCCTTGCCATGATTGATCTTTCCCCCCTCGCCCGCCGTTTGGCCGGGACGCCCTTGGCTGAATGGGCCAACACCCTGCAAGCGCAGCTCGACGTCAAAATGGAGAAAGGTCACGGCGACCTGGAACGCTGGCAAAGTGCGCTGGACGCCCTGCCCAACGTCCTGCCGACCGAGATCGATCTGCTTAACGGTCTGACCCTGGACACAGACTGCGACGACGCCACCCGCGCGCAAATGCGCCAGGCGCTGCTCGGCCTGTCACCGTGGCGCAAAGGCCCGTTTGACTTGTTCGGCGTGCACGTCGACACCGAGTGGCATTCGGACTGGAAATGGTCACGCGTGGCGCCGCACATCGACCTCAAGGGCAAGCGCATCCTCGATGTTGGCTGCGGCAATGGTTATTACATGTGGCGCATGCTCGGCGCAGGCGCCCACAGCGTGATCGGCGTCGACCCGAACTGGCTGTTCTTCTGCCAGTTCCAGGCCGTTCAACGTTTTTTGCAGCAAGAAGCCGCCTGGCACCTGCCCTTCCCGTTCGAAGACCTGCCGCCCAACCTGGAAGGCTTCGACACGGTTTTTTCCATGGGCGTGTTCTACCACCGCCGCTCCCCCATCGAGCATTTGCTGGCGTTGAAAGACTGCCTGGTCAAAGGGGGCGAACTGGTGCTGGAAACCCTGGTGATCGAAGGCGATGTCAACCAGGTGCTGGTGCCCGAAGACCGTTACGCGCAGATGCGCAACGTGTGGTTTCTGCCTTCGATCCCCGCCCTGGAACGCTGGCTGCGCCGTGCCGGTTTCAGCGACGTGCGCTGCGTCGACGTGAGCATCACCACCGTAGAAGAACAACGTGCGACTGAATGGATGAAATACCAGTCGCTGAGCGACTACCTGGACCCGAACGACCACAGCAAAACCATCGAAGGCCTGCCCGCGCCAATGCGCGCCGTGATCGTCGCTAAAAAATAAAACCATCCACCCCCCTGTGGGAGCGGGCTCGCTCCTACAAGGGGCGGCGGATTATTTCGCCCGTCGGGCCTTGAAGAATTCGCTGAGGATGGCGCCGCATTCGTCGGCCAGCACTCCGCCTTCAAACAGCACCCGATGGTTCAAAAAGCCCTGGCTGAAGAACTGCCCTTGGCTTTGCACAATCCCGGCCTTGGGCTCCAGCGCACCGAACACCACTCGCGACACCCGTGAATGCACGATCAAGCCTGCGCACATGCTGCACGGCTCGAGCGTCACGTACAGCGTGCTGCCGGGCAGCCGGTAGTTGCTGGCCGCCGTGGCTGCGGCGCGGATGGCGATCATCTCGGCATGGGCGCTGGGGTCGCTGCCGCTGATGGGGCAGTTGAAGCCACGGCCGATGATTTCACCGTTTTGCACCAGCACCGCGCCCACCGGCACTTCACCCAAGGCTGCGCCTTGCGCCGCCAGCGCCAGCGCTTCACGCATAAAGTCTTGATCGCGGCTGCGGTCGATAATCTGGGGTTGACGCCCTTGTCGCATCAGGAAACCTCAATAGCGGCCATGAGGCCGGTTTCCATGTGGTCAATCACATGGCAGTGGAACATCCACACGCCGGGATTATCGGCCACCAGGGCCACGCGGGCACGCTCGTTTTTGCCCAACAGGTACGTGTCGGTGAAATACGGCGTGATTTTTTTGCGATTGGACGCCAGCACCTTGAAGCTCATGCCGTGCAGGTGGATCGGATGCTGGTACTGAGTCATGTTCTTGAATTCAAACACGTAGCTCTGGCCCAGCTTGAGCTTGGCAATCGGCCGGTCAGCGCAGGTTTTGTCCTTGATGTCCCAGGCTACGCCGTTGATCTGCCACAGGCTCGGCGGCTGATCCGCGCCCAGGTTCTCGGACACAGAACCGACCCACTCAAAGTTGAAATTGATCTTTTCGGCCTTGTCGACATCAGGCTCGGCAATCGGATTAGCCGGCAACGCGGGCGGCCATTGTGCAGGTGCATCGTTATTAGCCACCGACAACAGTGTGCCCAAACGCACCGGGCCATCGCGCAACGACAGTTCTTCACCCGCCGCCGGTGCCTTGATCGCCAGGCAAATACGCATGCCGGGGCCCAGCCAATATTCTTTGCCCAGCGGGCGCGGCGCGATGGGGTTGCCATCCAGCGCATAGATTTGTGCCTCGACACCGGGAATATTCAGGCGATAGGTCAGGGTGTTATCGAGGTTGAGAATCCGCACGCGGGTAATCTGCCCGGCGGGCAATTCAATGGTCGGCACATGGCTGCCATTGATCGTCGACAAGCGCCCCGCCGTACCGCCACGCGCGGCCTCACGGGTGATGCTGAAAGGCAGAAAGTTGCCTTCTTCATCGACGTGCCAGTTTTTAATGCTCAGCGTGCGCTCGTGCTTGAAGCCCGTAGGCTCGCGCTCTTCGACAATCAGCGGGCCGACCAGACCACGGCCCAGTTCTTCGCTGCTGTTGACGTGGGGGTGATACCAGTAGCTGCCCGCATCGGGCACGCGGAACTTGTAATCGAAGTATTCGCCGGGCAGTACCGGCAATTGCGAGACGTACGGTACGCCGTCCATTTCCAGAGGCAGGCGGATGCCGTGCCAATGGATCGTGGTCGCAACCGGCAGATGGTTGATAAACCGCACGCGCAGCCATTCGCCTTGGCGCACCCGCAACTCAGTGCCCGGCGCCGAAGGGCCAAAGGCCCAGGCCTCGGTCTGATGACCCGGCACCAACTCAACGTCCAGCGGCGCGGCAATCAGCTCGTAATCGTGACCGGCCTGCTCATCGGCCATCTTGCCCAACCAGTAACGCGAAGCGCCCCCTGCGCCAACACCCACCACGACCAGGCCGGCTAAACCACCGAGTATTTGTCGACGGGTAAAGGACATGGACTTAACTACCTCTCGTATCCGGCGCGGGCTTAGCGCCCGCAAAAGGCGAATACGATACACCTGCAACTGCGAAACAGTAAGGGTGGGGTGACGACGGACTGCAAAAGCCCCTCTCCCTAACCCTCTCCCAAGGGAGAGGGAACCGACTGGGGGATATTGCAGAGGTGCAGCACCGTGAAATGACTCCATTGAATCCATAATCGATTCGATTTCTCAGGTCGATGCATCTTGTGGAACAACTCGGTCAGTCCCCTCTCCCGCCGGGAGAGGGTTAGGGAGAGGGCAGTATTCAGTCGTTAACGCCCACCAAATGCACCACACCGCCCGCCAGGGTCATCAGCCCCGGCACACCCGCCAGTCGCAGAGCCTGAGGGTCAACACGTGACGTGTCATTCAACTCCACACGAATGCGGGTCAACGCCACGCGCTGCTCGGACTTGAGGTTGCTGGCGCCGCCAAGGGCCGCGACCACCGCGCTCTCCAACGTCGATTTATAGGGGGCGGGCTCATCCGCCACCAGGTCCGGGGTCAGTGCTTTCCAAAAAGCCTGCTGCAATTTTGCAAACATGTTCAGTTCTCCAGCACCAATGAATGAGCAACGTTAGCCGCGTGTGACGGCTGCAGGGCGGCACGCACCTGCTCTGCACTTTCCAGCCCCAGCACCTGCTGCGCCAACACTTGGCAGTCCTTGAGCGTCAGCTCGCGAACCCGCGCTTTAATGGTCGGGATCAACGGAACGCTCACCGATAACTCGTCCACGCCCAAGCCCACCAGCAGCGGCACCGCCAACGACTCGGACGCCAGCGCGCCGCACACGCCCACCCACTTGCCGTGGGCATGCGCGGCCTTGACGGTCGTGGCGATCAGGCGCAGTACCGCCGGGTGAAAACTATCGGCCTGGCTGGCCAGACGCGGGTGATCGCGGTCCATCGCCAAGGTGTATTGGGTCAGGTCATTGGTGCCAATCGAGAAGAAGTCGACTTCAGGGGCGAACACGTCAGCCATCAGCGCGGCGGATGGAACTTCAATCATGATCCCCAGTTTGGGCAACCGCGTAATGCCCAGGCGTTGCGCTTGCTCTTCGAGCAACTGGCGGGCGAGGCGCAACTCAGACACCTGAGTGACCATCGGCAACATGATGTGCAGGCGGGTCAGGTCGGCACTGGCCAGGATCGCGCTGAATTGCTCACGCAGCAGTTCAGGACGCTCCAGACACAGGCGAACCCCGCGCATGCCCAAAAACGGGTTGGCCTCAGGTTCTATCGGCACGTAGGCCAGCGGTTTGTCACCGCCGACATCCAGCGTGCGCACCACCAGGTTGTATTCAGGGCCAACCGCACGGGCGATGGCGCTATAGGTCGCGACCTGTTCGTCGTGGCTCGGCGCGCTGCTGCGGTCCAGGTACAAGAACTCGGAACGCAACAAGCCCACGCCTTCACCGCCCAGGCTCATGCCCTGCTCAGCCTCGGCCAGCGAGGCGATGTTGGCAGACACTTCGATATGCCGACCATCGCGAGTGTCCGCCCGCAACGCCGCGTGCGCCAGATCCCGTGCCTGGCGCACGCGCTGCTGCTCACGCTTGGCCGTCAGCGCTGCAACCGCCGCTTCGCTGGGGCGCACATGCAACTCGCCCTGTTCAGCATCGAGCAACACCGGCGTGCCGCTGGCCAAGCTCAGGACCTGCGCAGGCAAGCCGCACATGGCCGGCAAGCCCAAGGCCCGCGCCAGAATCGCCACATGGCTGGTGGCGCCGCCGCCCACGGTGGCAAACCCCACCACCTTGGTTTTATCAAGCCCGGCGGTTTGTGAAGGGCTGAGCTGGTCGGCGATCAAGATGGCGTTGTCGGGCAGCGCCTGAACCGCGTCCTCGACCCGCAGAATCAACTTGAGCACGCGCTGCCCGACATCTGCGAGGTCTTGCGCCCGTTCCGCCAGAAACGCATTGCCCAAATTGCGGAAAACCTTTTCGTTGGCTTCAACCGCAGCGGCCCACGAAAACGCCGCGCTTTTGCCCGACGCCAACAGCGGGTAAGCCTGCTCCAGCAAGCTTGGGTCTTGCAGCAGTTCACGGTGGGCATTGAAGATTTGCCCTTGCGGGCCTTGGCTGAACTCACGGCCCAAGGTGTCCAGTGCGGTGTCCGCTTCGAGCAGGGCGCGTTGCAATTGCGCCCGTTCAAAGGCTTCACCCGCCCCCGCCTCCGGGTAGTCGAGGGTCTGCGCGGCGATTTGCACCACCTGCCCAAACACCGCCCCGGAAGACGCGCAAACACCGCGCAATAAGGTGTCATCCACCCGCACCGGTTCAGGTGCCGGTGCGTAAGTAGTTTCAGTGGCCACCTGGGCTACGGGCGTCACCGCCTCGCCGCAACCGGCCACCAACAGATCTGAAAGCACACGAATCGCTTGCTCGGCATCCTCGCCGGTGGCGCTGATCTGCACCACATCGCCGTGGCTGGTTTGCAAGGTCATGATCGCGACCAACGATTTAGCGTTGATGCGCTGCTCGTGTTTGTGCAGCTCGATGGTGGCCGCAAAGCCCTTGGCGGCCTGGGCAAACACCGCCGCCGGGCGGGCATGCAAACCGTTCGGGTTGGGCAGCGCAATGGCCAGCGAAAACAGCGTGTCACCCTGGCTAGACGCTTGATGCGTCGAGACTTGCGCGGCCGCGCCCACACGCAGCACCGGCTGGCCAGCCTCGACCAGCACGTCGTTGCCCGACACGTCGGTAATGCTTTCACCGCTGACCACCAGCATCAGGGTGAGCAAGCTGCGCGCATGTTGCGCGACGTAATCGGCATCAAACTCGATCAACGCTTGCCCGGCCACCACCTGCTGGCCTTCCTCAACCAGGCAGGTGAAGCCTTGGCCGCCGAGGTTTACCGTGTCCAGACCAATGTGCAGCAGCACTTGCACCCCGCTGGCATCGGTAATGCTCACGGCATGCCCGGTGTGCTGCAGGTTGCTGATCACACCGGCCAGCGGCGCGCAAAGCACCTGCGACGTCGGGTCGATGCACAGGCCATCGCCCATCAAACGGCTGGAGAACACCGGGTCAGGCACTTGCTCAAGCGGCATCAGGACACCCGATAACGGCGCCAGCAGTTCCAGTTGTTGGGTTGTAACCATGACTTCACCTGCAGTTGATTCGGTTAAATGCCGATGGAGCGCGAGCCCCGCAGCGTCGCTTATTTCCACCAGTACTCGATCTGTACACCGGCGTTGGAACCATGCCGCGCCGAGCCAAAGGCGCCGCTGTCAGACAATGCAGAACCTGCATCAAACTCATTGGCCGCACGTTGCGCGGCGGCGTTCCAGCTCGCGTAGGTGTAATACAAGCGGATTTCCGGGCGTGCCCAGAAGCTTGGACCGTTGGGCGACCAGGTCGGCGCAAAGGTGAACTTGCTCAGCTTGCGCGTGCCGTCGGCGGCCCGCACCTGATCATGCCCAAACTCGGTCACCAGCTTGAACTGCTCGGTGATCGCGTAGGTCGGTCGCACGCCTAGCGAGAGCCACTCCTGATTGCCGCCGTCCGGGCGGAAGTCCTTTTGATACACCGCCTCGATCTGCCCGCCGAAACGCGGGGTCACTTGCCAATCAAAAAACTCGACGATCCGGTAACGCTTGCTGCTGTTATCCAGCCGGGTATCGCCGGTGTAGCCCAGCCCCGTGCCGGAGCCTTCGCCGTATTGCAGGGCCAGTTTGTTCTTGCCGCCCAGAAACTCGCTCTGGACGTGCTGCGCCGTGATCGCCCAGCCACTGTGGGCTTCGGTGCGCTGGGGTTTTTCCAGATAGCTGAGGCCAAATTCCAGTTGCCCGCCCGGGTTGGTGTTGAACCCGGCGACGTTAAAATCGTGACGCGTGACGTAGTCTTCCTGATACAGGCTGTCTTTGCGCGACAGCGCGTAGCTGTATTTCAGGCCGCCGATCAACACGTCCTCGATGCCCGCACCGGTGGCGCTCTGGTTCCAGTAGTAGAAGTCGGAAATATGAATGTCGTTACGCTTGTAGTAACGCCGCCCGGCCCATACCGAGCCGCCATTGAGGCTCGGCAAGTTGGACCACTGCGCGTACAACTGCGGCAAGCGCGCCGAACCGTTATCGCCCTGGAACGTCAGCTGGCGGTTGTATTGGTTGTACAGCGAGGCCATACCGTCAACGCTGAGAACCGAACCGTCATCAAAGTTATAAACGTCCTGGCGCAACTCCAACTCAGCATACTGCTCGCATTCATTGCCCAACCGGTACTTGGCCTCGGCGCCAGGCAGCTTGAAACACGACTGCTTGCCGCCTTCCAGCGAGTTGCCGATGCCACTGCGCAAGTACCCGGCGAACTCCAGGGCGTTGGCCGAAAGCGGCGCCAGCAGGCACACGCAAGCGGTGAAAATACTGCGATTGAGGGTTGTGTTCATGAGTGGCCTTTTTATTTTTATTGTGATGAAACCGATAAAGCCTCTGTAGGAGCGAGCTTGCCTCGCGATCTTTTAAAAGATCAAAAGATCGCGAGACAAGCTCGCTCCTACAGGGTTATTGCGTTGTCAGGTGCACGGCAAACGACTCGTAGGGGCGCAAGGTGATGCGCTGCGTGCGCGTCGGCTGGTCGTCGTAGTTGCTGATCAACAGGCGTTGGGCCATGTCTTGGCTGATCACGCCGTCAGGCAAATCCACCACGCACTCGGTGCCGTAGAAGTTGTTAAGCACCAGCACGCTTTCACCCTCGCCCTGACGCACATACGCCCAGACCTGCGGGTGCTCGGCCAGCAACTGGCGGTATTCACCGAGTGACAGCAGCGGCTCTTCTCGACGCAGCGCAATCAGGCGGCGGTAGTGATGCAGTACCGAATCCGAGTCATTCAATTGCGCTTCGACGTTGATCTGCGCAGCGTTTTCAGGGATCCCGATCCACGGCTCTGCCGTGCTGAAACCGGCGTTGGCCTGCTGGTTCCATTGCATCGGCGTGCGGCTGTTGTCCCGTGACTTTTGCAGGATCGCCGCCATGCAGTCCTCGTGGGACACCCCGGCTTCGCGCTTGAGGCGATAGATGTTCAGGGTTTCGACGTCGCGGTACTGCTCAATGCGCTCGAAACCCGGGTTGGTCATGCCGATTTCTTCACCCTGATACACATACGGCGTGCCTTGCAGGCAATGCAGGGCGGTGGCGAGCATCTTCGCCGAGACCACGCGGAACTCACCGTCATCACCAAAGCGCGACACCGCACGGGGCTGGTCGTGGTTACACCAGAACAACGCGTTCCAGCCGCCACCGGCCTGCATGCCCACTTGCCAGTCCGACAAAATGCCTTTGAGCGCGAGGAAGTCGAAGTCGGCGCGCACCCACTTTTGCATGTTCGGGTAATCGACTTTCAAGTGATGAAAGTTGAAGGTCATCGACAGCTCTTTGCTCTCTGGCCGCGAGTAGCGGATGCAGTGCTCAAGGCTGGTAGAAGACATTTCGCCAACACTGACCAGGTCGTGCCCGGCGAACACTTCGCGGTGCATCTCTTGCAGGTAGTCATGCACGTTGGGGCCGTCGGTGTAGAAGCGCCGACCATCAGTGTTGTCTTCCGGGAAGTGCGCAGGCTTGGAGATCAGGTTGATCACGTCCAGGCGGAAACCGCCCACACCCTTGTCACGCCAGAAGCCCATGAGTTTGTAGACTTCGGCGCGCACCTTGGGGTTGTCCCAGTTCAAATCGGCCTGGGTGTGGTCAAACAGGTGCAGGTAGTACTGACCGGTTTGCGCCTCGTATTCCCAGGCCGAACCGCCGAACTTGGACTCCCAGTTGTTGGGTTGGTCACGCCAGATGTAGAAGTCGCGATACGGGTTGTCGAGGCTGCTGCGCGCTTGCTGGAACCACTCGTGTTCGATGGAGGTGTGGTTGACCACGATGTCGAGCATCAGCTTGATCCCACGGGCCTTGGCCTCGCTGATTAACAACTCGCAATCGGCCATGCTGCCGTAGCTCGGGTCGATGGCGTAGTAGTCGCTGATGTCATAGCCGTTGTCGCGCTGCGGCGAGCGCAGAAACGGCGTCAGCCACAGGTAATCCACGCCCAGCCATTGCAGGTAATCGAGCTTGTCGACCACGCCCAACAAGTCACCGGTGGCGTTGCCCGCGTGGCTGTGAAAACTTTTTGGGTAGATCTGATAGATCACCGAACGCTGCCAGTCTTGCATGAGAGGCTCCTTGCATAATCTTTGTTGAAGGGGCCGCTTCGCAGCCCATCGCAGCCCATCGCAGCCTTCGGCAGCGACTACAGAACGAGGGTCAGGCCACGCGGTAGCCGGGGCGGATGATTTTCAGGCTGAGCGCGCACGTCAGGACAAACGGCACGATGATCGCGACCAGCATGCCGATGACGAACATCGGGATGTACTGCGGAATGATCGAGATAAAGCCCGGCAAGCCGCCGACACCAATCGCCGAGGCCTGGACCTTGTTCAGCGACAGGAAAATGCTGCCCAGCGCCGAGCCGATCAGGGCCGCGTAGAACGGAAATTTGTAACGCAGGTTGACCCCGAACATCGCCGGTTCAGTGATGCCGAAATACGCGGACACTGCCGAGGTAGACGCCATGCTGCGCTCGCGCACGTTGCGGCTCATGTAGAACACGCCAAGCGCCGCGCTGCCCTGGGCCAGGTTGGACATCACGATCATCGGCCAGATAAACGTGCCGCCTTGGGTCGAGATCAATTGCAGGTCAACCGCGAGGAACATGTGGTGCATGCCGGTGATCACCAGCGGGGCGTACAACAGGCCGAAGATCATGCCGCCGAGCACTGGCGCCAGGTCAAACAGCATGACCACGCCTTCGGTGATCAGGATGCCCAGGTGACGGGTCACCGGGCCGATGATCGCCAGCGCCAGCACGCCGGTAATGACGATGGTGGTGATGGGCACGACCAGCAATTGAATGGCATTGGGCACCCGTGCGCGCAGCCATTTCTCGATCACGCTCATCACGTATGCAGCCAGCAGGATCGGCAGGATTTGCCCCTGGTAGCCGACCTTCTCGATCTGGAACACCCCCAGAATGTTGAAGTACGGCAGGCTTTGACCGTCCAGCCCGGCCACGGCCTTGCCGTAGTTCCAGGCGTTGAGCAGGTCGGGGTGTACCAGCATCAGGCCGAGCACGATGCCGAGGATTTCACTGCCGCCAAAGCGCTTGGCCGCCGACCAGCCCACCAACGCGGGCAAGAACACGAACGAGGTGTTGGCCATCAGGTTGATCAGGCTCCACACCCCGTCCAGCGACGGGTAGGCATCGAGCAGGGTTTTGTCGGCAATGAACATGCCTTTGGCGCCGAGCAGGTTGTTCACCCCCATCAGCAGGCCGGCAATGATCAGCGCGGGCAGAATCGGCATGAACACATCAGAGAACACCCGCACCAGACGCTGCATGGCGTTGGCCTTGTCGGCGCCCTTTTGCTTGACGTCGGCAATGGTCGACGCGGCGAGGCCGGTTTGCTCGCGCAAGGCGGCGTAGACCTTCTCGACGTCGCCGGGGCCGATGACCACTTGGTACAGGCCACCGGTAAAGAAGGAACCTTTGACCAGGTCAATCTGATTGAGGGTTGCGCTATCGACCAGGCCGGGGTCTTTCAGCGCGAGGCGCAGGCGGGTGACGCAGTGCGCGGCTTGCTCCAGGTTGTCGACGCCACCCAGGCATTGCAGCAACTCACCGGCAATCTTCGAATAATCGTGGCTCATGCGTTGTCTTCCGCTTGAAATTTTTATTATGGAGCGTCGTTTTGGCAGCACGCCGAAGCGAAAAATACTCGTCTGTACGAGTTAAAGCAACAACTGGTACAGACGAGTTTGAAAAATAACCCGTGGGCTCTGCTTTACTGTGCAGTAGTTGGCAATCAGCAACATCAGCCACCTCTGAAGAATGCGCCTGAATGTTCCTAAAACAGAGCCTTAACCGCAGAGCTTGCGCTGCTCCCCCCCTGCCCTTAAGGTTCGGGCCTTGAACACCTTCGGCATAGAGCCATCGTTATGACTAAATACAGCCAGATCTACACCGATCTGCTTGCAAACATCACCACTGAGCGCCTGGCGCGCGGTGCGCGCTTGCCGTCCGAAACAGAATTGATGACCCGCTACGATGCCAGCCGCGGCACTGTGCGCAAGGCGATTGAACAGCTTCAGGAACGCGGCTTTGCGCAGAAGATCCATGGCAAAGGGACGTTTGTGTTGTCTTCCAGCCCCATTGAGTTCCAGCTGGGCGGTATCGTCAGCTTCCAGGAAACCTACCCGAGCCTGGGCAATGACGTCAGCACTGAAGTGGTTGAGTTTGAGCACTTCCCGCTGGAGGGCGCGCTGACAGACAAGATCGACGCCGAGCCAGGCAGCCTGATCACTCGCGTCAAACGCGTGCGGCGCATAGATGGCAAACAGGTGATTCTGGACATCAACTGCTTCGTCAGCGAGCTGATTCCGGGGCTGACACCGGAGATAGCGCAGCACTCGATCTACGCCTATATCGAGCAAACCCTGAACCTGCAGATCAGCTTTGCCCAGCGCACCATCGAAGCGGTGCCGCGCAGCAAGGATGATCAAATACACCTGGATCTGGATGGGCAAAGCCACGTGATTGTGGTGAGCAACCAGACGTTCCTGCAGGACGGCCGGCAGTTTGAGTACACCGAGTCGCGGCATACGTTGGACAAGTTTTACTTTTCGGACATTGCCCGGCGCTAAACGTGTAGGAGCGAGCTTGCCTCGCGATCTTTTAAGCAGTCAAAAGATCGCGAGGCAAGCTCGCTCCTACAGTTTGCCGTGCGCAGTGTTTAGTGTTTGAACATCACGTGACGGATGGTGGTGTAGTCCTCCAGGCCGTACATCGACATGTCCTTGCCATAGCCTGAGAGCTTGGCGCCGCCGTGGGGCATTTCGCTGACCAGCATGAAGTGCGTGTTGACCCAGGTGCAGCCGTATTGCAGGCGGGCCGCCAGACGATGGGCGCGGCCGACATCGAGAGTCCACACCGAAGACGCCAGGCCATAGTCGGAGTCGTTGGCATACTGCAAAGCCTGCGCTTCGTCGTCGAATTCGGTGACAGACACCACCGGCCCGAAGATCTCATGGCGCACCACTTCATCGTCCTGACGCGCACCCGCCAAAACGGTCGGTTCAAAGAAGAACCCCGGCCCCGCCACGCGCTTGCCGCCCGTCACCACTTCAATGTGCGACTGCTCACGGGCACGCTGGACAAAGCCTTCGACACGCTCCAGATGCTGCAAGGTGATCAACGGCCCGAGTTCTGTCTCAGGGTCGTCCTGCAACCCATGGCGAATACTGGACACAGCCTCACCGAGCTTTCTTACAAACTCGTGGTACACGCCCTTCTGCACATAAATACGGCAGGCGGCAGTGCAGTCCTGGCCGGCGTTGTAGAAGCCGAAGGTACGGATGCCTTCAACCGCCGCGTCGATGTCGGCATCGTCAAACACGATCACCGGGGCCTTGCCGCCCAGCTCCATGTGCATGCGTTTAACGCTGTCGGCCGTACCGGCGATGATCCGGCTGCCGGTCGCGACCGAACCGGTCAGCGACACCATGCGCACTTTGGGGTGGCTGGTCAGCGGTTTGCCGACACTTGGGCCACGACCAAAGACCACGTTAATGACACCCGCAGGGAAGATGTCCGCCATCAACTGCGCCAGTTTCAACGTGCTCAACGGGGTCTGTTCAGACGGTTTGATTACCACGGTATTACCGGCCGCCAGCGCCGGCGCGAGCTTCCAGGCGGCCATCATCAACGGGTAGTTCCAGGGCGCAATGGACGCCACCACGCCCACCGGATCACGGCGGATCATCGAGGTATGGCCCGCCAGGTATTCGCCTGCTGCACTGCCTTGCAGGCAGCGGCTGGCGCCCGCGAAAAAGCGGAACACATCGGCAACGCCGGGCAGTTCATCGTTGAGCGCAGCGGTGTAGGGTTTGCCGCAGTTATTGGACTCCAGGCGCGCCAGTTCCGGAGCTTGGGCGTCGATGGCGTCGGCCAGCTTCAGCAACAATTGCGAGCGGTCCTTGGGCGTGGTCTGCGACCAGGCGTCGAACGCCGCGTCGGCCGCACACACCGCAGCATCGACCTGCGCCAGGCTGGCCTCGGGGATTTCTACCAACGTGGCACCCAACGACGGGTTAAGCACCGGGAGTTTTTCGCCTTCACCGGCGATGAGTTGACCATTGATCAGCAGGCAAGTTTGCATGGTTTCTCCTGTGGGCGGCGTGAGCCACCCCATCAAAAAGGCGCAACCTCCCCGCATGCGCCGCAATCAAGGCGCACGTGGGTAGTTGCAAGGGCTAAGGGGTCGGGGGCGTCAGAGCGCGGGTTCAGGCACGGCGGTGCTGAACAGGCGGGTACGGAAGGCCAGGTACACCAGCCCCAGCACGACCCAGCATGAGCCGAGAATCAGCGCGTCGGCGTCCAGGCTGATGAGCATCCAGCCCGAGGTAATGGCCCCGATCAACGGGAACAACACCCCGCGCAGCACACCGGCTTTGTCGCCCAGCGCACGGTCGAAGGTCAGTTTCAGCGCGCACAGGTTGACGGCGGTAAAGGCCAGGAATGCGCCGAAGTTAACCAAGGACGTGGCGGTGGCGATGGTCAGGCCAAAGCCGACAAAACCAAAGGCGCCGCACAGCACGATGTTGAACACCGGGGTCTTGTAGCGCGGGTTGAGCACGCCAAACAGCTTTTGCGGCAATTGGTTGTCACGGCCCAGGGCATACAGCAGGCGCCCGACACTGGCCTGGAACGACAGGCCAGCAGCAAAGTGGGCAATGATGATGCCGGTCAGAACCACTGCAAAAAACAGGTCGCCGCCGATGGTCTTGGCGATTTCAAACGCCGCGCCGTCGATGTTCTCGAACACGCCCACCGGATGCGCCAGGTACATGAAGTACGAGGAGCCGACATACAGGCTGCCGCCGATCAAAGCCACCAGCAAAATGGCCCGCGGGATGGTGCGTTCTGGTTCAACGGTTTCTTCGCTCAAGGTCGACAGGGCGTCAAAGCCAAGGAACGAATAAGCCGCAATGGCAGCACCGGCCATGGTCGCCGAGAACGGTACATCGGCATTGAAGAACGGTTTGACCGACAACAATCCGCCCGGACCATTGATCGCGCTGACATAGTGCCAGCACAGGGCGATGAACACGGTGATGATGGTGAGCTGGATCAGCATCAGGATGATGTTGAAACGGTTAGCCACCTGGATCCCGAGGATGTTGAGCAACGAGGTGGACACGATAAAGCCGGTGATCCAGACCCACTGCGGTACATCCGGGAACGCCAGGCTCAGGTAGCTCGCCCCCAGCAGCCAGATCAGCATCGGGATAAAGAAGTAATCGAGCAGCGCCGCCCAGCCGACCATAAAGCCGATATTGGGGTTAAGCATTTTACGGGTGTAGGTGTAAGCCGAACCCGCTGCCGGAAACACCCGCACCAGTCGCCCGTAGCTCAACGCGGTAAAGATGACGCCGATGGACGCCACCACATAAGACAACGCCACGGTGTTTTGGCTGGCCTGGGCGATCACGCCGTAGGTACCAAACACAATCAGTGGCGCAATAAAGGCCAGGCCGAACAGCAACACAGACACCGGACCCAAGGTGCGGCGCAGATGCGGAGTCGAAATCGATGCGCTCATGACGATGCCCTCAAGCTGAGTAGTGGTAGGCGGCACGAATCACATCGAGGTAGCTCTCGACGGTCATGTCTTTGATGTTGCTGGCATCGGAAATATTGCTCTTGGACTTCTGCGCGATGGCCGCGAAGTCTTCTTCGCGCACCCCGGCCACGTCGGCGAAACGCGGGATGCCCAGCTCGCGGTTCATGCGAAACAGTTGATCGACGCCCGCTTGGGCCGCATCCACAGCGCTCAGGTTGGGGTCGATCCCCAGGGCATACGCCACATCGGCGTGGCGGCGCAGGTCGGCGTCGCGGTTATGGCTGAACACAAATGGCAGGAAGATCGCGTTGCCGATGCCGTGCGGGGTGTCGTACATGCCGCCAATGGCTTCGGAAATACAGTGCACGCTGGCGATGTCGGCATTACCGAAGGCCATACCGGCGATCAGGCTGGCAATCAGCATTTGTTCGCGGGCTTCACGGTTGTCCGGTTCTTGCACGGCGGGCTTGAGGTGTTGCGCGATCAAACGGATCGCGTGCAGCGCCAGGCCGTCACTGATCGGGTTGGCGGGTTTGCCGGTATAGGCCTCGATGGCGTGGGTCAGCGCGTCCATCCCGGTGGCCGCGGCAATGTGCGGCGGCAGCGTGGCGGTGATGTCTGAGTCGAGCAGCGCCAGCACCGGGCCGATGCGGTAGTCGAGCAGGCTCATTTTGAACTGGCGGCGGGTATCGGTGATCACCGAGAAAAAGGTCACTTCGCTGCCGGTGCCTGCGGTGGTCGGGATCGCCACAATCGGCAGTACCGCGTTCTTGAGGGCAAACGCGCCTTCGTAGTCTTCAACGATGCCGTCATGGGTCAGCA
This sequence comes from Pseudomonas sp. FSL R10-2189, assembly GCF_009600325.1. Classification (NCBI taxonomy): domain Bacteria; kingdom Pseudomonadati; phylum Pseudomonadota; class Gammaproteobacteria; order Pseudomonadales; family Pseudomonadaceae; genus Pseudomonas; species Pseudomonas sp. FSL R10-2189. The sequence goes on along the minus strand of NZ_WIVZ01000001.1, from coordinate 307,621 downwards.
AAACGCTGATGGCCTTGGCGGCGTCCATGGCACTGCCGCCGCCGACCGCCAGTACGCCGTCGATGCCTTTACCGCGATACAGTTGCGCGGCACGGTTAACGTCTTCGCTGCGCGGGTTGGGTTTGACGTCGGCGATTTCGTCATAGCGAATGCCGGCCTGTTCCAGGCTGGCATAGATGCTGTCGAGCAAACCGGCGTTCTTCACGCCCGGGTCGGTAACCAGCAGCACGTGGCTCAAGCCCAGGGCGAGCAGATGTTCGCCGGTACGCTGGCGCAGGCCAGGTTCCATGACGATTTTGGTGGGTAATAGAAACTGGAATTGCATGGGGACGTTCCTCTCGCTCTGTGGCGCTTTGCAATGTTGTAGTTATGGCAGACGAGTCAGGGAGCCGCAGGGGCGGCCACTATCGGTTTTTATTGTTGAAGGTGCCGCATGGCGGTATGGGTCGAAACACTAAGACACAGGTAGCAGATCAACAAATACTTAAAACTCAAGGGAGCATTCGATTAAATCGAATGCTCTGCGATCACCTGCAGGGGCTGGGCGTGGCGCATACCCCGTAGTCGTTGACGAGCACCGCGAGGCTACGATCGATTGCGAAGCGATCGTAAATCCTGAAAAGCAGGTTTGGTGTCGACGATTACAAATGCTGGCCGTGGCGGGCCATGATGTGGCGCACCACGCTGTAGTCCTGCAGCGAATCGCTGGACAGGTCTTTGCCATAGCCCGAACGCTTCAGGCCGCCGTGGGGCATTTCGCTGACCAGCATGAAGTGGCTGTTGATCCAGGTGCAGCCGTACTGCAAGCGCGCTGCCACTTGCATGGCCTTGTCGAGGTTTTGCGTCCAGATCGACGAGGCCAGGCCGTATTCAGAGTCGTTGGCCCAGTCCACGACCTGCGCCAGTTCATCAAAACGGGTCACGGTCACCACCGGCCCAAACACTTCGCGCTGGACGATTTCATCGCTTTGTTTACAACCGGCCAGCAGCGTCGGCTGGTAATAGAAGCCCGGCCCCGGATGCGCAGCGCCCCCCGTCACACATTCAATGTGCGGCTGACCCAGCGCACGCTCGACAAAACTGGACACCCGATCACGCTGACGGGTGCTGATCAGCGGGCCGATCTCGTTGTCGGCATCGCGCTTGCCGGCAAAGCGGATACGGCTCACGGAATCCCCCAGCGCCGCCACCAACTTGTCGTAAATACCGGCCTGCGCATATACCCGGCACGCCGAGGTGCAATCCTGCCCCGCGTTGTAATAGCCGTATGTGCGCACCCCTTCGACCACGGCCTCAAGATCCGCATCGTCGCAGACGATCACCGGCGCTTTGCCGCCCAGTTCAAGGTGGGTGCGCTTGAGGGTTTTGGCCGCGGTGGAGAGGATTTTCTGCCCGGTGACGATATCGCCGGTCAATGACACCATGCGCACTTTCGGGTGGCTGACCAGATGGCTGCCGACGTTTTCACCGCCGCCACAAATGATGTTCAGCACCCCGCGCGGCAGGATTTCGGCCAGCATCGGCGCCAGGGCCAGAATCGACAGCGGTGTGTGCTCGGAAGGTTTGAACACCAACGTGTTGCCCGCCGCCAGCGCCGGGGCGATTTTCCAGGCGGCCATCATGATCGGGTAGTTCCACGGCGCAATCGAGGCCACCACGCCGATCGGGTCACGGCGCACCATGCTGGTGTAGCCGGGCAGGTATTCGCCACTGAGCTGGCCGGTCTGGCAACGCACGGCACCCGCAAAAAAACGGAACACATCCACCGTGGCACTCAAGTCGTCCTTGCGCGCCAGATGCAGCGGCTTGCCGCAATTCAACGCTTCGAGACGAGCAAGGTAGTCGGCGTTTTTTTCAATCGCACTGGCGATTTCCAGCAGCAGGTTAGACCGTTGCTGCGGCGTGGTCCTCGCCCAGCCGTCGAAGGCCCGGTGTGCGGCAAGGATCGCGGCCTCGGTCTGCTCGGCGCTGGCCTCGGCGATCGACGTCAGCACCTCACCCGTGGTCGGGTTGATGATGGGTTCGACAATGCCCTGCCCGGCGACTGATTCACCGTCGATCAACAGTGCGGTGAACAATGGTGTCTGCGCGGCGGGCATGGTAGGGCTCTCTTGTGGTGTGCGGTCGTGGTGCGCCCCGCTCTGTGGGCTGGACCGTTTTATAGAGGCTGCAAGATTAGTCTTGGCGCAGTGCGAACGACAAACACTAAATCCAGATTAAATCGCCAGCTTGCGCCCGCCATGGGGCTGCTCGCGGGCGACGGTCAAAAACGGATCGACCAACGGCGGCCGCGCGGTCCCCCGGCGCCAGGCCAGGCCGACGTCGAGTGTCTGGTTAAGGTCGGCAATGGGCCGGGCCTCGATGATGTCGCCTTCCAGCGACCAGGGCCGGTAGGTCATGTCCGGCTGGATCGAGATCCCCAGCCCCGCCGCGACCAGGCTGCGCACCGCTTCGGTCGATGCCGTGCGCAAGGTTATGCTTGGTTGCAGACCCGCCTGCGCCCACAAGCGCTGGGCATTGCTGTCCATCTCATCGACGTTCAGTTGGATCAACGATTCTTTGGCCACGTCGGCCAGGTTGATGCTGTCCAGTTCCAGCAAGGGATGCTGGGCCGGCAGCCACACACGGTGCGGCGAATGGGTCAGCACCTCGGACTGCAAGGCGTGGCGATCTTCAAGATTGGAAAGGATCAACACCCCGACATCAATCTCGCCACTGACCAGCAAATGCTCGATATACGGGCGTTCGTCTTCCATCACGCGGATTTCGACGTTGGGGTAGGCGCGCTGAAAACGGGTGAGCAAATCCGCGAGGTAATAACCCGCCACCAGGCTGGTCACGCCGACGATCAACTGCCCGGCTACCTGATCGGTGCTCTGCTGCAAGCTGCGCTTGGCGTTGTCCACCGTGGCCAGGATCAAATGCGCCTGGCGCAAAAACTGATGGCCCTGGTGGGTCAGGGTCATGCCCTTGGCGTGGCGATTGAACAGGCTGACGCCGATTTCCTGCTCCAGTTGCTGGATCGCCAGGGTCAAGGTCGATTGAGAGATGTACACCGCTTGGGCGGCAGCCGAGATGGAGCCCGTCTCGGCCACGGCGATGAAGTGACGGATCTGACGCAAAGTCATCATGAAAACACCCCTCCAGCGGACTGATTTTTTGTGATGGGCGAGTGTATATCTTTTTTATCGATAGCTCGGCACAAACCTCAGCGCTGCTTTACTGACCGTTACCCTTATTCACATTTGCTTACGACAGTCGCAGGCAGGGATCGCAGTATCATCCTGACACCTGACCACCGAGAACTTTAGTCATGCCCACTGCTGCCTCCAAACGCTGGCTGATCCTGATCGCCGTGATGCTGGCCTTTGTGCCCATCGTGATTGATATGACCATTCTGCATATTGCTGTGCCGTCGCTGACGCTGGCGTTGGGCGCGTCAGGGGCGCAGGTTCTGTGGATCATCGATATCTACCCGCTGCTGATGGCCGGTTTGCTGGTACCCATGGGCACCCTTGCCGACCGCGTGGGTCATCGGCGCATCCTGCTGTATGGCCTGAGCGTGTTCTGGGTGGCTTCGTTGCTTGCCGCGTTCGCGCCGACGCCGGCCATGCTCATCGGCGCGCGGGTGCTGCTAGCGCTGGGCGGCGCGATGATCATGCCGTGTGTGCTGGGCATTATTCGCCGCACCTTCGAAGACGAAAAAGAACGCGCCTTGGCCCTCGGTCTGTGGGGGACTGTGGGCGCGGCGGGCGCCGCGGTGGGCCCGCTGATCGGTGGCGCACTGCTTGAGCACTTCTGGTGGGGGTCGGTGTTTTTGATCAACGTCCCGATCATGGCGGTGGTGATCCCGGTGGTGTTCGTGCTGTTGCCACGCGTCGAGCACACCACACCCGGCAAATGGGCCGTCGGCCAGGCGCTGGTGCTGATCGCCGGGATCATCGGCGTGGTTTACGGCATCAAAGCCAGTATCGGCGCCACGCAATCGCTGTTGTTCGCCATGCTGGTGCTGGCGGCCGGGCTTGCATTGCTGGTGCTGTTCGCACGCCAGCAACTGCGCTCTGCCACGCCGATGCTGGACCTGTCGCTGTTCGCCCACCCGGCGCTGCTGGGCGGCATGATCATGGCGCTGGTGACCATCGGCGCGCTGGCAGGCGTGGAGCTGACCCTGGCCATGGAGTTGCAATACGTGCTGGACAAAACGCCGTTGCAGGCGGGGATCTTCCTGATCCCGATCATGGCCGCCGCCGCGCTGGGCGGGCCGGTCGCTGGTTATTTGTCCAACCGCTTTGGCTTGCGCGGGGTCGCCAGCCTGTCACTGGCCCTGTCTGCCGGGGCGTTGGGGTTTCTTGCCTTTGCTGATCTCAATGCCCCCGGCATTGCGGTGCCGGCCATGCTCGCGGTATTGGGCTTGGCGCTGAGTATCGGCCTGACCGCCTCGTCGATCGCCATCATGGGCTCGGTAGACGCCAGCAAGGGCGGCGCGGCCGGTTCATTGGAAGCCACCGCTTACGAGCTGGGCACCGGCCTGGGCATCACCGTGTTCGGGGTGTTCATGTCCAAAGTGTTTGGCAGCACCCTGTCGCTGCCCGCTGAACTGGCGCCAGCCCTTGCCGAGCGGGCCGCCAGATCCATTGGCGACACTTACGTGGTGGCCGGTGAACTGCCTGCCGTCCAGGGCAATGCCTTGATTGAAGCCGCCAAGCTGGCGTTTTCGAGTACCCACTCGGTCCTGCTCACCACATCGGCCGTGGTCATCGCCCTGCTGGCGGTGGTGGTGTTTGTGCTTTTTGGGCGGCAACGCCAGCAGATTTAGGGGGCATGGGCCGGGGTAGTTACAAAAAGGTGCGTACTTGTGGGAATGTCGAGGCGACCATAGATTGCGCGCCTCAACCCCTGGAGCCCGATACCATGCGCACCCTGATCATTCTTGCCCACCCTACCCTCGATAAATCGGTGATAAACCACGCCTGGCTGAAAGCCCTGGCGGCCAGTGACTTGGAGGTCACTGTGCACCGCCTCTATGACGCCTACCCGAATGGCGGCCCCCTCGATGTAGAAGCCGAACAGGCGCTGGTCCGCGCCCATGACTCGATTGTCTGGCAGTTCCCTTTTTACTGGTTCAGCACCCCGCCACTGCTCAAGCAATGGCAAGACGAAGTACTGACCCATGACTTCGCTTACGGCCACGCAGAAGGGCAACGCCAGTTGGCCGGCAAGCGCATCGCCATGGCGATTTCGGCAGGCATCAAGCAAGAGGATTATCTGGACAGCGGGCGCTACCGCTACAGCCTCGACGAACTGCTACGACCGCTCCAAGTCACCATTCGCTACATCGACGCGCTGGCCGTAAAGCCATGGGTGTTTTATGGCGCCGAGCACGACATTGACCTGACGCAACTGGAAGAAAACGCCCAAGGGTACGTGAACTACCTGCGCCAACTGACCCAAGCGGCCTGAGTCAGGCCTCAGTGACCTGCGCTGCAGATTCAGCGGGCAGCGGGTTGCCCGCATGCAGCGCGCCCCACTGACACATCGCCTCGATAATCGGCTGCAAGGTGCGACCCAGTTCGGTTACCCGGTAAACCACCTTGGGCACCTTGCCCGGGAACGCCTCCCGGTCGATCAGGTGGTCGCCCTGCAACTCCTTGAGTTGCTCGGTGAGCACCTTCGATGACAAGGGCTGCATAAGGCGCAGCAACTCGCCGGTGCGTTTGGGGCCTTCCATCAGGTGACAAAGAATCGCGCACTTCCAGCGCCCACCGATGGCCTGAATCGTTGCATCGATAGGAAAGTTGAACACCCTGTTGGTCATCGCCAGCATCTCCGCATAAGCCTCACAGCCCGTAATTAGACACACTGCGGCCCACATAAGCAAAACACCAACTGTAGGAGCGAGCTTGCCTCGCGATCTTTTAAACATCGCGCCCCGACCGGCAGCGCTCCTCTATTCACTTCTAAACCACCCCGCCGCACAAATAGTTGTACAAATTAATTGACTTGTACAACACGCTCCCTATTCTCTAAAAACCTGTACAAGATATTTTCTTTGTACAAGAAAAGGAGGGAGTCAGATGCTCGATGCCATAGACACCGCCCCACTCGGGATCAGCCGCTTAGCCCGGCATGGCGACCTATCGGGTTGCGGGAGGCTCTGTGTCTGACTTCCTGCACGATTTCGCCCGCCGTTTTGCCGCACTGGATGCCAACAATCTGCACACGCTCCATGAGCTGTACAGCGACGATATTCAGTTTCGGGATCCGCTGCATGAGATCCACGGCCTGGCAGCGCTGCAAGCCTATTTTGCGCAGCTCTACGCCAACGTCAGCGAGCTGGGCTTCACCTTTCACGGTTATGACCAGGTGCAGGACGGTAGCGGGTATCTGCGCTGGACCTTGCACTATCGGCACCCGCGCCTGAGCCGTGGCCAACGCATAGACGTGGCTGGCTGCTCGCATCTGTTATGGCACGAGAAGGTCTACCAGCATCGCGACTATTTTGATGCAGGCGCCCTGCTCTATGAGCACCTGCCGCTGATGGGCCCCGCGATTGGCTGGTTGAAAGGGAGACTGGCATGAAGCGTATCTGGCTCACCGGCGCCAGCAGCGGCATTGGCGCTGCTCTGGCAGAGATCCTGTTGAATCAGGGCCATTTGCTGGCCGTGAGCGCGCGCAATGCCCAGGCCCTGGAGACATTGCACGCGGCGTTCCCGCAACAGGTCCTTGCGCTACCCGGCGACCTGACGGATCCGCTCCAGGTTCGAGCCATCGGCGAACAGATCGGGCAAGTCTGGGGTTATCTGGATCAGGTCATCTTGAATGCCGGCACCTGCGAGTATCTGGACGCGGGCCACTTCGAGGCCAACATGATTGAGCGCGTGATGCGCGCCAATGTGTTTTCGGCGGCCTATTGCGTGGAAGCCGCGCTGCCGCTGTTGCGCAAGGCTAAGCGGCCGCATCTGGTGGCCGTGTGCAGTTCGGTGACCTACCTGCCGCTGCCCCGCGCCGAGGCGTATGGCGCTTCCAAGGCGGCGATGCGCTATCTGTTTCAGTCGTTGCGCATCGACGTGGCCCACGAGGGTATCGATGTCACTGTCGTCAGCCCGGGCTTCGTCGATACGCCGCTGACCCAACACAATGACTTCCCGATGCCGATGCGCTGGCCAGTGAACAAAGCGGCCACTTACATCGCCACCCGCCTCGACAAACGACCGCTGGAAATCGCTTTCCCAGGTCCTTTTATCGCCGTCCTTCGCTTACTGGCGGCTTTGCCTCAGCGCCTGCAATTGGCCCTGGGCAAACGCATGGCGCGTCCTGACACAGAAGAATCTTCATGAAAATAGCCATCATCGGCAGCGGTATTTCCGGCCTGACCTGCGCCTATCTGCTCAACCGCCAGCACGACATCACTGTGTTTGAGGCCAGTGACTGGGTGGGCGGCCACAGCCATACGGTTGACGTTGAAGTGAAGGGCGAACGCTTTGCCATCGACACCGGTTTTATTGTGTTCAACGACTGGACCTACCCCAACTTCATCCGCCTGCTGGATCAACTGGGCGTGGCCTCGCAACCCACCGAGATGAGCTTCTCGGTGCGCGATCCGAAGTCGGGCACCGAATACAACGGCAACAACCTCAACAGCCTGTTTGCCCAGCGGCGCAACCTGTTGTCGCCGGGCTTCTGGGGCATGTTGCGCGACATTTTGCGCTTCAACCGCGAAGCCCTGCGCGACCTGCACGAACAGCGCATCGCCGCCGACACCACCCTCGGCGCCTACCTGCAACAGAAGGGCTACGGTCAGCGCTTTATCGATCACTACATCGTCCCGATGGGGTCGGCGATCTGGTCGATGTCGTTGGCCGACATGCAGGGTTTTCCGCTGCAGTTCTTTGTGCGCTTTTTCAAGAATCACGGGCTGCTGTCAGCGACTAACCGCCCGCAATGGCGTGTGGTCAGCGGCGGTTCGCGCAGTTATGTGACGGCGCTGAGCACCAGCTTTGCTGAGCGCATCCGCCTGAACTGCCCGGTGCAGCAGGTAGAGCGCGATGCGACCGGGGTCACCCTGCACAGCGCCGCAGGCACTGAACGTTTTGACAGCGTGGTGTTCGCCTGCCACAGCGATCAGGCCCTGAGCCTGCTGGCGGCGCCCAACCAGGCCGAGCGCGAGATACTTGGAGCGCTGCACTACGCCGACAACGACGTGGTGCTGCACAGCGACACCCGTGTGTTGCCGAACCGCCGTCTGGCGTGGGCCAGCTGGAACTACCGTCTCGGCGGCTCAACCCGGCAACCCGCCGCGCTCACCTACAACATGAACATCCTGCAAGGGCTGCAGAGCGACACGACCTTCTGCGTCAGCCTCAATCAGAACGAGGCGATTGACCCAAGCACCATCCTCGGTCGCTACCGCTACGCCCACCCGCAATACACCTTGGCAGGCGTACAGGCGCAGGCACGCTGGGCAGAACTGCAAGGGGTGCAACACAGCTACTTTTGCGGGGCCTACTGGGCCAACGGCTTTCATGAAGACGGCGTAGTCAGCGGCTTGCGCGTGGCGGCGGCGTTCGGAGAACAGCTATGAACAGCGCGCTCTACCGCGGCTGGGTCAGCCACCGTCGGTTGCTGCCGCGCGCCCACGCATTTCGCTACCGCATGGGCATGCTCTACCTCGACCTTGCCGAGCAAGCGCAGGTGCTGGGCCTGTCGTGGCTGGCCGGGCGATCGCGCTGGGGCGCATTTACCTTCCGCGAAACAGACTACTTGCCCCACGCCACGCGCCAGGGCGTAACGCTCAGTGATGCCGTGCGAGCGGTTGTCGAGCAGGCCTTGGGCCACGCCCCACAAGGGCGTATCTGCCTGCTGACGCAGCCGCGCAGTTGGGGTTTATCGTTCAACCCCATCAGTCTGTTTTACTGCTTCGAAGCTGATGGCAGCCTGGCCGCCATCCTCTGCGAAGTCAGCAACACCCCGTGGCGAGAACGCTACCACTACGTGCTGCCGACCCACGCCAGCGGTGAGTCAAGCCACCGGGTACCTAAGAGTTTTCATGTCTCGCCCTTTCTGCCTCGCGACCTGGAGTACCGCATGCGTTTCTCTGCGCCGGAGCAACAGCTGAACGTGACCATGCAGGACTGGCAGGGCGAACAAAAAGTCTTTGAGGCGGGCATGGGCCTGGAGCGCATCGAACTGACGCGCCACAGCCTGCATCGCCACCTGCTGGAGTTCCCCTGGATCACCGGCAAAACCGTACTCGCCATTTACTGGCAGGCCCTGCGCCTGCTGCTTAAACGCACGCCCGTGTTTTCCCATGAAGCCGCCAACGGTGAACAGCGCACCGCCCACTTGGAGTCTCGCCATGACAAACCCTAGTCTGAACCCCACCAGTACCGGTGATTCTGCAGCCAATGGACTAGGCGCACGTCTGCTCAAAAAAGGCGTGTTGCGCAAATTGGCCCAACTGCGCCACGGGCATTTGCTGGTCACGGTCGACGGTGAGCCCCTGAGCTTTGGCCAACCCGGCGCGGAGCTGCACGGCACACTCGAAGTGCATGACGCGGCCTTCTGGCCCATGGTGGCCTTGAATGGCTCCATCGGTGCGGGCGAGGCGTATATCCATGGGTATTGGAGCAGCCCCGACTTGACGGCGGTGATCCGCATTTTTGTGGCCAACCTCGACGTGCTGGATGACATGGAGCGCGGCCTGGCATTGCTACGCCGCCCGGTGGCAAAAGCCCTGCACTGGCTCAACCGCAACACGCGCCAAGGGTCGCAACGCAATATTTCAGCGCACTACGACCTGGGCAACGCGCTGTTCGAAAAACTGCTCGACCCGACCATGATGTATTCCGCGGCCATGTTCCGCTCCGCCAACGACACCCTCGAACAGGCTCAACTGAACAAGCTCGCGTGCATTTGCGAAAAACTCGACCTCAAGCCCAGCGACCACCTGCTGGAAATCGGCACGGGCTGGGGCAGCATGGCCTTGTACGCGGCCACCCACTACGGCTGCAAAGTCACCACCACGACCCTGTCCCATGAGCAGTTTGCGTACACCCAGAAACGGATTGCCGAACTGGGCCTGCAAGACCGCGTCACCCTGCTGTTGCAGGACTACCGTGATCTGACGGGCACCTACGACAAGCTGGTCTCCATCGAGATGATCGAGGCCGTCGGCCACCGCTTCCTGCCCACCTATTTCAAACAGTGCGCCCACCTGCTCAACGATGACGGGCTGATGCTGTTGCAGGCCATCACCATTCGGGACCAGCGCTACGAGCAGGCGAAAAAAACCGTCGACTTTATCCAGCGCTACATTTTCCCCGGCGGCGCCTTGCCTTCGGTGACCGCCATGCTGAGCACCATCAGCCGCGACACCGACCTGAACCTGCATCACATGGAAGACTTCGGCCTGGATTACGCACGCACGCTGCGCCTGTGGCACGACAACCTGCGCAGCAACCAGCACAGCCTGGAAGCGCTGGGCTACGACCAGACGTTTTATCGCCTGTGGGAGTTTTACCTGTGCTACTGCGAAGGCGGTTTTCTGGAGCGCAGCATCGGCACCGCGCATCTGCTGCTCGCCAAACCTGGCGCCAGGCCGCAGCCCTATGGGCTAAAAGCCTGAACGGGCGTGGCCGGCTGTTTCTGAATGCCGGGCTTTTCCAACTGGGATGGTTCGCGTGTGTGTGGGGCGCTCAACGCCCCTGGCTGTTGCTGATTGCAATCGCCTGTCTGGCGCTGCAACTGGGGTGGGTGGCAAAGGCTTTCAATGAGTGGCGCGGCGTGCTGCGGGTGGCAGCCTGCGGTTGGCTGCTGGACAGCGCGCTGATGCACCTCGGGTTGTTCACCTTTGCCGGGGGCACCGTGGTGCTGCCGTTATGGCTGGCGCTGCTTTGGCTGCTTTTCGCCAGCACTTTGAACTACAGCCTGAACTGGACAAAACATCCATGGTGGCTTGGCAGCCTGCTGGGCGCTGTCGCGGGGCCGTTCTCCTATTGGGGCGGCGCGACGGTGGCAGGTGTAGGCCTGCCGCTGGGTATTTGGCCCAGCCTTGTAGTACTCGCATTCATTTGGGCGATACTGATGCCCGCGCTGCACTGGGTGGCCGGGCACCCGGCCCGTTGTAGTCGCTGACGAGGCACGAAGGCTGCGATGCGGGCCCATCTCAAGGTTTGGCCTCGCCCAGCAATTGGGCACGCAACTGCGGGTTGCGGGTTCGCGGGGCCAGCCAAATCGCAAAAAAAGCTTTGGCGAACGCATCATCCTTGACCACATGCTGCAACGTGTCGCCGACGTAAAAACGCACGCCCTCGCCCGGCATATACACACCGGTGATGCGGTCACCGGGGCGTACATCGACAAACGCTTGCTGCATTTCCCGTTCCCAGCGCGCCGCCAGCTCCGGGCTCAGAGAACCCGGGGTGAGACGGCGTATTTCCTTGAGGCTGGCCTCGACCAAATCATCGCGACTGATCGCACGGCTGTAGGTCAGCTCCAGCGCAAAAGGCGTGTCGGCACCCAACGGTTGGCGCGGGCTCCAGAAACGCGCGTTGTAAATCGAGAAGCCGAACATGCGCATCTCCCCGCTACCCAGAAGGTGAGCATCGGGTAAATCCTCACGCCAATCCGCCAGTAGCTCTGCGCTCTGGAGCAGCACAGCAAGGCAGATCACGCAGCGGGTCAAGCGGTCCATCGGCATAACCATGCGAGACCTCCAGAGCACTCAATGGACGCCTTGAAAACTTATACGAAATTATCGATTTGTACAGGTTATGTATGAAAGGAGGGTAAAAGAGCGCGACGCCGGAAAGCAAAAACCCGCAATTAAGCGGGCTTTGACGTGGTTGCATCACGGAGCGATTACTTGGCAGTGGCAGCTTTAGCCGGAACACCAACGGCTTTGCGTTCACCAGTTGTAGACACTTCATACACGCTCGTAACCCAAGTGTCGGCGATCACGGTTTCTACCACGTAACTCTTCTGGGCTTGTGGTGTGAATTGCTGCGCAACGGGCTGTTCTTTGTCGAACGGTGTCGGCATGGGGATACCGTTGAAGGTGAACTGCTTGGCCTTGACCTGCCCTTCTACGTATAACGTTTTGTCAGCCTCGACCAGCTTGCTGATGCTGTCAGTGCCACCGGCCATTCGCTTTAGATACGCCGGTATGCGCTTGAAGTAAGCCGTGTCATAAACCCGGTCACCTGCGCTATCAATACCAATATTGGTATACCCGTACATGTAACTGACCGGGTGATCGCCCTCACCGCCGATGGTGCGGAACGTCACGCTGGCTTGATGATCATTCATGACCAGTGGCACCACCGGTGCTGAAGTAAGATCACCCGCCTTGCGGCTACTGCAACCGGTCATCGCAACAGCGAGTGCGATGGCTAACGGAAATGCCAGATAACTTTTCATTCGATCCTTGAACACGTTAAGAGAAGGACCGTATTGAACCATTTGCTGAAGGAAAGTTCCCTGTACGCTGTGGGAGCTTCACACCTTATCCGAGCTCAACCCTAAAGGATTAGCGCTATGAGCACGAAGTACCTGTTGCTGAGTTTTTGCGCTGTGTTACTGGTCGGCTGCACAGGCAGAGGCTTTCAACCGCCGCCCGGGGACTACACGCAGTGGTACAAAAAGGGCGTCACCCAAGCGGGCGTCGACAACGCTATGCGTGCTTGCGGGTATACCAACCTTGATGGCGTGGGCGACACCTCACCAATTGATGTTGTGCTGACGCGGTTCTACTGCATGAAGGACGCGGGGTTCAAGCGCAGGGATAACTTGGACCTGTGCAAGCAAGGCCGCATTGGCGAATCACCGGTGTGTGAAGGTCGGCGGTGATTGGAGAAGTACGCAGGAACCAAAAGCCCGCAGTGATGCGGGCCTTTGGTTATCACTTAGAGGGGATCATTCCCACTCAATCGTCGCCGGTGGCTTGCTCGATACGTCGTAGGTAACGCGCGAGATGCCTTCGATTTCGTTGATGATGCGACCGCTCACGGTTTCGAGCAGTTCGTAAGGCAGGTGAGCCCAACGCGCGGTCATGAAGTCGATGGTTTCGACGGCACGCAGGGCAACTACCCAAGCGTAACGGCGGCCATCGCCTACAACGCCAACCGATTTAACCGGCTGGAACACAACGAAGGCTTGGCTGACTTTGTGGTACCAGTCGGCTTTGCGCAGTTCTTCGATGAAGATGTGGTCAGCACGACGCAGCAGGTCGGCGTATTCCTTTTTCACTTCACCCAGAATACGCACGCCCAGGCCCGGGCCCGGGAATGGGTGGCGGTAGACCATGTCGTACGGCAGGCCGAGTTCCAGGCCCAGACGGCGGACTTCGTCTTTGAACAGCTCGCGCAGGGGTTCTACCAGCTTGAGGTTCATTTCTTCCGGCAAGCCACCTACGTTGTGGTGCGACTTGATGACGTGGGCTTTGCCGCTTTTGGCGCCAGCCGATTCGATCACGTCCGGGTAGATGGTGCCCTGCGCCAGGTACTTGATGTTGTCCAGTTTGTTGGACTCGGCATCAAATACGTCGATGAAGGTGCGACCGATGATTTTGCGCTTTTTCTCGGGGTCGTTTTCGCCAGCCAGGTTGTTCAGGAACTGGTCGGCAGCGTTGGCGCGGATCACTTTAACGCCCATGTTCTCTGCGAACATGGCCATCACCTGGTCACCTTCGTGCAGGCGCAGCAGGCCGTTGTCGACGAAGACGCAAGTCAGTTGGTCGCCGATGGCCTTGTGCAGCAACGCTGCTACTACCGAAGAGTCAACACCGCCGGACAAGCCCAGCAGGACGTTGTCGGTGCCGACCTGGGCACGGATGGTGGCGATGGCGTCTTCCGCGATTTTCGACGGCGTCCACAGCGCATCACAGCCGCAGATGTCGAGGATGAAGCGCGACAGGATGCGACCGCCCTGCTTGGTGTGGGTCACTTCCGGGTGGAACTGCACGCCGTAGTAAGCACGTTCGTCGTTGAACATACCGGCAATCGGGCAGCTCGGGGTGCTGGCCAGAACGTGGAAGTCGGATGGCATTTTGGTGACTTTGTCACCGTGGCTCATCCACACGTCCAGACCGAACAGGCCGTCAGCGTCGATGTGGTCTTCAATGCCGTCGAGCAGGCGGCTTTTGCCGACCACGTCTACGCGGGCATAACCGAATTCACGCAGCTCGGAACCTTCAACCTTGCCACCCAGCTGTTCAGCCATGGTCTGCATGCCGTAGCAGATACCGAAAACCGGCACGCCGAGGTCAAATACCGCTTGCGGGGCACGCGGGCTGTTGGCTTCGTGTACAGACTCCGGGCCACCGGCAAGGATGATGCCTTTAGGGGCAAATTCGCGGATCGCTGCGTCGTCCATGTCGAACGGGTGCAGTTCGCAGTAAACACCGATTTCACGAACGCGACGGGCGATCAACTGGGTGTACTGAGAACCGAAGTCCAGAATCAGGATGCGGTGGGCGTGAATGTCGAGGGACATGACTAAATCTCGATAAATTTCAGAAACGACACGGGGCTGAATCAAACAGCCCCGGTGATTTAATTCGTATCGCACCCGGGTTGGAGCCCGGATGCGACCACTATCAACCTACGCGATAGTTAGGTGCTTCTTTGGTGATCTGCACGTCGTGGACGTGGGATTCAGCCATGCCAGCGCCGGTGATGCGCACAAACTCAGGCTTGGTACGCATTTGCTCGATGTCGGCGCTGCCGGTGTAACCCATCGAGGAACGCAGACCGCCCATCAGTTGGTGAATGATCGCGGTGAGCGAGCCTTTGTACGGCACGCGACCTTCGATGCCTTCCGGCACCAGCTTCTCGGCACCCGCGGAGGAGTCCTGGAAGTAACGGTCGGAAGAACCCTGGGATTGCGACATCGCTCCCAGCGAACCCATGCCGCGATAAGCCTTGTACGAACGGCCCTGGAACAGTTCGATTTCGCCCGGTGCTTCTTCAGTACCGGCAAACATCGAACCCATCATGACGCAGGAAGCACCGGCAACGATGGCCTTGGACAGGTCACCCGAGAAACGGATGCCGCCGTCGGCGATCAACGGTACGCCCGAGCCTTCAAGGGCTGCGGCCACGTTGGCAATCGCGCTGATTTGCGGAACGCCAACACCGGCTACGATACGGGTGGTGCAGATCGAGCCTGGGCCGATACCGACTTTAACGGCGTCAGCGCCAGCTTCTGCCAGGGCCAAAGCCGCAGCACCAGTGGCGATGTTGCCGCCAATGACCTGTACCTCAGGGAAGTTCTGCTTGACCCAACGTACGCGGTCAATCACGCCTTTGGAGTGACCGTGGGCGGTATCAACTACCACCACGTCAACGCCAGCAGCCACCAGGGCTGTGACGCGATCTTCGGTGTCCTTGCCAGTACCGACAGCAGCGCCTACGCGCAGACGACCTTGGTCATCCTTGCTGGCCAGCGGGTACGCCTTGGCTTTTTCGATGTCGTTGACGGTCATCATGCCTTTGAGGGCAAAGCTGTCGTCGACGATCAGCACGCGCTCGATGCGGTGCTTGTGCAGCAGTTCACGGGCTTCGTCCTTGTCGGCGCCTTCCTTGACCGTGACCAGACGCTCTTTAGGCGTCATCACTTCACGTACGGTGGCTTCCAGACGGCTTTCAAAGCGCACGTCACGGGACGTCACGATGCCGACCAGGTCGCCATTGTGCAGTACAGGTACGCCGGAAATATTGTGCTGGCGGGTCAATTCGAACAGTTCACGCACCGTGGCGTCAGCTTCGATAGTGATGGGCTCTTTAACCACACCGGCTTCGTAGCGTTTGACCTTGCGCACTTCGTGAGCTTGCTGCTCGATGGTCATGTTCTTGTGGATGATGCCGATGCCGCCTTCCTGAGCCATGGCGATTGCCAGACGGGCTTCAGTGACGGTGTCCATTGCGGCGGAGACCAGCGGAATATTCAGTTCAATGCCACGGGTCAAACGAGTCTTTAGACTGACTTCGTTCGGAAGAACCTCGGAATAACCGGGAACGAGAA
The DNA here is from genome assembly GCF_009600325.1 of Pseudomonas sp. FSL R10-2189. Taxonomy (NCBI): domain Bacteria; kingdom Pseudomonadati; phylum Pseudomonadota; class Gammaproteobacteria; order Pseudomonadales; family Pseudomonadaceae; genus Pseudomonas; species Pseudomonas sp. FSL R10-2189. The sequence continues at coordinate 291,601 of NZ_WIVZ01000001.1, read as the reverse complement.
GGATGTCATCGAAGGTGAGTGCTTCTTGGCTGATACGCAGCATCGCTGGGGCTCCCGAGCGGGAAAATGGAAGCGCGCCATTGTACTCAAAACACCTGTGGCTCTCAACGGAAACCTTTAGAGAGTTTTGCGCTAAAAGCCATGATTTATTGACCCGCGAGGCAGAAAAAGCCCTTACAACTCGACTTTGACCCACGCCACCGGCTGATCCAGCCAGTCGGCAAACTCGTCAATGAAGCTCTGTTTGAATCCCGCCTCGGCCCAGTTATTGAAAATAAACCCCAGGTTGGAGAAGCCGCACGGCTGCAAAAACAGAAAGCCATTGATGTCGTCTTCATGGCCACACAAAGGGCAAACAAAGTTGTCCGTGTGCCCTGGCATCCATTCTTCTAGGCTGTCGAACAACGCCTCGCCGACTTCCTTACGGCACTCGGCGCAGCCTGCTTCTTCCAGAAAACCTTTGACCGGCGTGTAGATGCAACGCTTGGTGATGATCTCCAGACCGTTGATCGGGTGGCCAAACGGCAGCGCTTCAGGGTGCAACACCACGCTGGCGGCACCCGGTGCGATGGCATAGGCCATGGCGCTGCCATTGCGCCCGCATGTGCTGAGCTCTTCTTCAATGATGTTTTTACGCACCAGCCAGCGCACGATCGCGCGGGCACGCGGCTCATGGACCGGCAAGGTGGAGATTTTAGGAACGATGATGCTTTGCGAATTCATGGGTACGGCACATATAAGAAAAAAGAAATCTATCACCCGTGGGAGCGGGCTTGCTCGCGATGGAATCTGCGCGGTGGGTCTGGCTAACCGAGTTGTCTACATCGCGAGCAAGCCCGCTCCCACGAGGTGTCGGAAAGGATAATTCTGTGGTCAAGCGCTCAAGTAGCGCGCAATCAGCGCAACGCCGCTGGCCAGCACCAGCCAGGTCACCAGCCGGACAAAGGCCTCGCGGGACAATTTGATCGCCAGTTTACGCCCTATCCACAGCCCCAGCGCCATGGCCGGTAACAGAAAGGCGGCCAACCATAACAACTCGCCATCGGTGTACACGCCCGCGATCACGAACAGGCTCAAACGCACCACGGTGCTGCAACTGATCAACGCACTTTGCGTGGCCCGCGCAGCGTCCTTGGAGAGCCGTGCATTCAGGTACAGCGCGTATAAAAAGCCGCCGCTACCAAATAGCGCACCAAATAACCCGCCTATGACCCCGGTCGGCACCGCCCACCCCGCCGCCACTTGGCGGGGCCGCACTTTTACCGCCAGGCTGTACACCGCATAGGCGCTGACAAACACGCCCATCAACAGCAGCAACAGGTCCGATTGCAGGTTGAGCAAGAACACCACGCCGATGATGCAACCCACGGCCATGCACGGTAGCAAGCGCAGCAACTCCGGGCGAGACACGTCACGACGGGCGGGCAACCAGTTACCAAAGGCGGCGACGAAATCCAGCAGCACCAGCAGCGGGATGATCTTCGACAGCGGCAGGCACAGGATCAAAATGGGCCCGGCCACCAGTGCCGTACCAAACCCCGCCACGCCAAACACGATGTAAGCCAGCGCCACAGCCAGCTCAATCAATACCCACTCACCGCCGGTAAAAGGCAAATCCATTGCTGCGCTTCCTTATTTTTGGAGCGCGGACTTTAACCAGCAGGTGCAGTCAAAACAATCCGCCCTTATGATGGCCGGCATGATTAAAGATCCCTTTGCACGACTCAATCTCGACCGGGAAGTCCTGACCGTCAGCCAGCTCAACGGCCGCGCGCGGGTCTTGCTCGAAGACGTGTTCAGCAATATCTGGGTCGAGGGCGAAATCTCCAACCTCGCCCGCCCGGCGTCTGGGCATATTTACTTCACCCTTAAAGACAGCGGTGCCCAAGTGCGCTGTGCGTTGTTTCGCAACAACGCCGCACGGGTGCGCCAGGCGCTGAAAGACGGCCTGGCGGTCAAAGTACGCGGCAAGGTGTCGCTGTTTGAAGGGCGCGGTGATTACCAGTTGATCCTCGATACCGTCGAGCCCGCTGGTGACGGCGCATTGCGCCTGGCCTTTGATGCCCTGAAAGAAAAGCTCAGCGCCGAAGGCTTGTTCAGTGCCGATCGCAAAGTCCCGCTGCCGGCTCACCCGCAGCGCATCGGCATCATCAGTTCGCCAACCGGGGCGGTGATCCGCGACATCATCAGCGTGTTCCGCCGCCGTGCACCGCAAGTAGAACTGACCCTCATCCCTACTGCCGTGCAGGGCCGCGAAGCCACCGCGCAAATCGTACGGGCGCTAAAGCTGGCCGATGCGCGGGGCTTTGACGCTTTGATTCTGGCCCGGGGCGGCGGTTCGCTCGAAGACCTCTGGTGCTTTAACGAAGAAGCCGTTGCGCGGGCAGTGGACGCCTGTGTGACGCCGATCGTCAGTGCCATCGGGCACGAAACCGATGTGTCGATCAGTGACTTTGTTGCTGACGTGCGGGCGCCGACGCCGTCTGCTGCGGCCGAATTGCTGGCGCCGGATGCCAGCGACCTGCAACACCGTGTCGACAGCCTGCAGCGCCGACTGGTCATGCGTATCCGCGACCGCCTGATGCGCGACCGCCTGCGCCTTGATGGCCTGGCACGACGCCTGCGCCATCCGGGCGAACGGCTGCGCCAGCAGGCACAGCGCCTCGACGACCTGGACATGCGCATGCGCCGCGCGTTTGAGCGCAGCCTCAATACCCGCCGTGAGCGCTTGATACGTCTCGAAACACGCCTGTCAGCGCAGCATCCGGGTCGTCAGCTAGCCTTACTCCGCCAGCGCCTGGACAGCCTTGCTGAACGCTTGCCACGGGCGATGCGCGAAGGCCTCAAGGCCCGTCGCCTGACGCTGCACAGCCAGATGCAAACCCTGCACGTGGTCAGCCCGCTGGCCACCTTGGGTCGCGGCTACAGCATTTTGCTCGATGAGCGCGGCAATGCCATTCGCAGCGCCGAACAGACCCACAATGGCCAGCGCCTGAAGGCACGACTGGGCGAAGGCGAATTGCAGGTGCGGGTTGAAGACAACCACCTGACACCCGTGACCCTTTCTTTACTGGATTGAGCTGATGCCACGCTTTTTAACTGCTGCTTTATTGCTGTGCCTTGCTTTCAATGCCTCGGCCGCCGACAGCTACATCACCCGACTGCTCAACAAGCCAGTACCGGGTGGCGTGGCAGTGATCGACCTGGGCACCGACGCGCAACGCCCAGAGGCCAAATACGACGGCAAACCGGTGCTGGTAGTCAAAGAGCAAGACACCTGGCGCGCCATTGTCGGCATCCCGCTGACCGTCAAGCCGGGTACGCAAACCCTGAATGCCAACGGCCGAAACCTGAACTTCAGCGTGGGCAACAAGAAGTACCCCGAGCAGCACATCACCCTGAAAAACCAGCGCCAGGTCAACCCCAACCCGGATGACCTCAAACGCATCGACAACGAGTTGGCGGTACAGATCAAGGCGTACCGCACCTTCAGCCCGAACACGCCCAGTAACTTGCTGCTGGACAAGCCCGTCAATGGCCCGCTGTCGAGCAAGTTTGGCGTGCGCCGTTTCTTCAATGGCGAAGAGCGCAACCCCCATGCGGGCCTGGACTTTGCTGTGCCCGCAGGTACACCGATCAAAACCCCGGCCGCCGGCAAAGTCATCCTGATCGGCAACTACTTTTTTAATGGCAACACCGTGTTTGTCGATCACGGGCAGGGCTTTATCAGCATGTTCTGCCACATGTCGAAAATCGACGCCAAGCTCGGCCAGCAACTGGCGCGCGGCGATGTGATCGGCAAAGTCGGTTCAACCGGCCGCGCCACCGGGCCACACATGCACTGGAACGTCAGCCTGAACGACGCCCGGGTAGACCCGGCGATCTTTATCGGGGCCTTTCAGCCTTAGCGAATACGCGGGGTTTGGTCACTGCTCGTGAGCAAACCTCCCCGCACTAGTTATGTATGTCAGGCGCAGTCAAGCCGGGGCAGATACTCCTCACAACTTTCTCTGTGAGGTGTAACCCATGAGTGATGTATTTCATTTATCCCAAGACTTGAGCGCCGACCTGATTGCGGTCAGCGCCCAGGACGAACAAGACCGTATCAATAAATGGGTGCAAATCGACACTCAGATCCAGACCCTGCTGGCTGTACAACCCACCCTCCACTCATTCATACACAGCGAGCTGAAGGCGACGTTTACCCACGCCACGCAGACGCTTGATCCTGAGCAATTGCTGATCAGTGAAGAGGGTGATACGCAGCTCACCGGTGTGCTGGATATCCTGCTACAAGCGCTGTGTGACGGCCATGCGCCGGAGTACAACCTGCTGAAGGCCACGCTTAAGGTCGTGGATGACACCTCGCCCGCCACTGTGACGGTGGGGGATTTGCAGACATTTATATCCCGTGCGCGACTTTTTTTTGCCAGTGATTGCAAGACCCACACAGCGCAGTTTTGGCAGGATAAAAGCAGCCAAACCGGCACTCAATCGCGCAAGTCCTGGCTGCTCGACAAGCTCAAAGAAGTGCTTAAGGCTGAAACCGAACTGCTGTCCCACGATGCCACGCTGACACCGGGCCAGGTGCAACTGATCAATCATGTAGTGCGTTACCCCTCGCTGAGCACCCGGGCTGCGCTCCCGATCAGTTCGCGCCCGGCTATTTACGCCCTGACACTCAAGGACGAATCAAAAGAACCGCCGATTGCGTTTGCCGGAGCCTGGGTGATGACCGCACGCGACGGATCCGCAACCGTTGACGCTTCAGGCATAACCCGCCTTTCTGACAAAACGACAGAAGTTGAGATCAACGCCAAAGCCAATGCCGGTGAGGCTGTGTTGTACACCGCTTCAGGTGGTTTGCAGGGCTTTGCTTCGCTGCAGGCATTAGAGATCGAACTGAACCGGCGTCACACGGAAATCGCTGAATTCGAATCATTACTGGAGCTCTTGTCCCCCACTGATCTGATGCGGGTTCAGGCGCTGTCTGAAAAGGCTGAAACTTCTCTTGAATTCACGTTTAAGGAGATTCACGGCTCAGTGTTTGAGTATTGGTTCAAGGTGCATGACGATCAGCGTCAAGCCAACCTGGAACACACATTGTCGTTAGCCAAAACGGTTTCGCCCGCCCAGTTGAGTGACCACCTGGAGTATGTGCTGGACTACGCTCCACGCTTCAAACAGGCGAGCGCCCTCAATGCACGTATCGCCAAGTTTTTAGGAAAAAAGACCCGCCAATGGCTGCTTAAAGCCAACGATGCTGACCGTCAGGCCTGGTTTGAGGCGGCTGCGCATTACCGAACCCTCAGTTTCATTGCCAACGACAATGGCGAGCCCTCAGCCCATCAATATGGCGACAGAGCGTTTTTGCTGCGCTACGCCCACGATCAGTTGCAGAACTACATCCAGGCAGAATATGGCCTGATCGTTGACCCGGACACCGTCTTTATCACCACAACGGTGGCCGAGCGCGGTTCTGGACCCATTATCCCGATCAGTGCGTATGGCACGTCGTCCTACACGGCCGTGAACAGCCTGTCGCGCACCGGCCCGTCCATCAGGCTGGTCAGTACGTCCCGAACACTGTCGCAACTGGCCCTGGAGAACGTCGGTAGCCTGGACATTGACTACGCATTGACCGCCACCGTAACAACGGGCAGCGCCAATGGCCCACGGATGGACGCGTTGAGCGCTGCGCAAATCAAGCACATCGTTCGCACGGTCAATATCGGCGATAGCTATGAAGCCTTCTTGCGGGACCGGTTCATCGAGTCCCCCCAAGCCCTCTCTCGTCGCGATACTGCCGCTCAATTGCTGATCGCCCAGATGCGCGTTGATGCACTTGAAGCGAAGATTTCCGGTGACTTCTCGCCAGATCGCCTGGACCGCGGTTATCGCTGGGTTGAGGCCGTTCTCAATGAGGCTGATAACTCTGAGCAACCCGCCATTGTTGAAGGGCATCGCCTTAAGGTTCATCAATTGCTGATCGGTGAGGCCACGGTACGCGGGGTACTGATTATCCCGGCACCGCCTTCAGGGGCTTATGCGCCTGAACCTTTGGAATTGAACCTCATCACACGGCAACCGCTGTCGTCCATCAGCGCCCTGGTTGTCTATACCCCTGAAGCACCTGACGGCAAGCGGTTTCGCGAGTTTGAAAATCGCGCGCACATGGCGAATAAATTCCTCAATGCCCCTGAAATGGCCGGTTATCTGGTTGGACGCGTCAGCGAAGGCACTCAGGCCCGAGTCCAACTACTGGTGACTGAAGGGCTCAGAGCAGCCAATGTTCGGGACACCGCGATTACCGGTAACTTCATAGAGAAAACCTGTTTGGCCGAGATCGAGCATGCCTTGGCCAGCGCAGATGCCTTGAGCCTGTCGACCACAGAAAGCAACCGCCTGGCCGTGTGGAGCGGCATAGAAACAGCGGTGGATATCGTCACGATTATCCTGCCATTTAAGGTCACGGCCATGATTGCTCTGGGGCGCAGTTTGACCGAGATGTGGCATGGCTTTGATGCGTTGAAACGCGGCAATCAGAGTGAAGCGATTGGGCATTTTGTCGGCATGATTGAACGCTGGGTGGATGCCGGGGTGGACATTGGAACCGCTCTCGCCAAATTACCCGCGAAAGGTACCTTGGCCTTACATTCGAAATTGGCCTACAAACAGGGCGTCGAAGGGCTGACCAAGCGCACAGACGGCGCCTATGCAGGCATCTATGAAAGGACGCCGAAACATGGCGGTTTCTCCCAATACTTTATCCAGCAGCAAAAGCACTGGTTTCAGGTGGTGTATGACGCGGACCGCCTGACTTGGCGGGTAATCGATATGCGTCGCCCGCGCGCTTGGTACCGCTCTGCGATTCGTCAGGGCACGGATGGTCTGTGGCGTATCGGCACACCGAAGTTGAGCGTGCTTGGGGGCGGAAAATATTCGCTGGCCACTTTCAAGGTACGTGAGGCTTTTCCACGCTTCAGCCTTGATGAAGCCAAAAAACTGCTCGACCAATACAACTTTCCTGCACCTCGCCGAGACAAGATGGAACTTTATCTGGCCGAGTTCCTGCTAGAGCATAAAGAGCTGCCCCGGTGGGCCCAGCACTATCTCAAGCCAGGGCTAGATGGTGCCCCAGCGCAAGCCCTCACCCCTGCGCCCGGCACTTCGAGCGCCGTCCCGTTAAGCAACAAGCGCAAGCGCCCCATTGTGGATGATGAGCCGGTACAACCTAGACCGCCTCAACCGGTTCCCTCCAGCGGCACTTACGCACCGGGCACCGTCAGCAGCAGCGAATGGCAAAACTGGGCCCGATCGGCTCCCGGCGAAACTTATACCTCGGTCAGCCTGAATCCGCCTATTTCTGAAATAGGCAGCGGCTCTAATCTTCGAGTGATTAAAAAAGACAGTAAGTGGTTCGACATTTTGCCTCAGGGCAACCTGCCACTGGATATACAGGTGTACCTGAAAAAGCCTGGTCAGGTGATCTCGACCTATGAGCAACTGGAAAAGCTGCTCTTGAAAAACAAGTACTTGCAACCGCGCCTGGCCGAATTTGAGAGAGGAGCGTGGGCGGTCAAGGAGCCGCTGCTGCAAAAACCGATCTGGCATTACGTCCTCAAGTCTCTGCCGGGCCTGACGCCAGACTCTGCACAGGTAGTGGCCAAGCGTCTTTTTATGTTGTCCGACAGCAGCACTTGGTTGCTCACACAAACCCGTATGCGCACGTTGACCGAAACGTTGTATGGCTGGTTTACCGGCCATTTGACACATGGCTCCGGAGCATTGCGTGATCCCTTGGCCCTCTTGACGCCAGCTTTGGGCATTCGCCCTAAAACGTTGCTGGTTCGAACACGAGCTTCACCGACCTGGTTTGACCGGATCGACTTCTCATTGAAAGCCGGCGATTTATTAAAACTGAGCACTGCCACTGGACTCAATGAAGTCATGCGTAGCCTGCTTCAGCGGCTCGGCTACACCATTTATGCGGACATCCCCGGGGTCAGTGAGTTGGTGTTCAGGCGATCAGGTATGCAAACCATCAACTTCATGCAGTTGCACAGGGCGGTCGGAGCGGAGCTGGCGCTTGTCATCGAGCTGGAGGATGCGGTCACTCTTATGATCAATAAAAACCCGTTGTCACCCTTATCCCTGGCCCTCACCAATGCACGGGCCGAGGGCAAACTCTTGACCTTTGTGGGAGGCGTCCAGAACACACCGCCGTACGGTCTCACACAGGGCTTTATTTGCCGGACCTAGAGCAGTAACCGGCCAGTCCGTTAGCTGGCCGGGTTTGGGCAACTAGCGAAATACTTTTGCAGCACAAGATGAATGCCTCACGCATTATCTGAACAATTTTTTTCACTACTTATAGCTGAAGGCGCCATATAAATTCGATTTTTTGCTTTAAACGCGCAATTCTCCTAATGTTTTTCAGGCCGCTTGCCAACCTCTGACGCAATGGTTAGGGTTGATCCTATGAAAACACCTCACACCCTCATTCAATTACGCCAGCACCGAAGCCTCTGCCTCGTCAGTGCACGACTGCAAAGCTGAAACGCGCTGCCTCGTCCTCCCCTGCTTTGTATTTCTTCAGCGAGCCACTTTTCGCTATACGGCCCGCACATTAAAGGATTGCCTGATGACCATGCTCAAAGACCCTTCTTCCAAATATCGCGCCTTTCCGGTCATTGATTTACCTGACCGTACCTGGCCATCGAAAACCATCACCCAAGCGCCTATCTGGTGCAGCTCTGACCTGCGCGACGGCAACCAGTCGCTGATCGAGCCGATGGATGCAGTAAAAAAACTGCGCTTCTGGAAGACCTTGGTCAGCGTTGGCGTAAAAGAAATTGAGGCGTCGTTCCCGGCCGCTTCGCAGACCGACTTTGACTTCGTACGTACGTTGATCGAAGACGGCCACATCCCGGACGACACCACCATTCAAGTGTTGACCCAAGGCCGTGAAGACCTGATCGCACGCACATTCGAATCGCTGCGCGGTGCGAAAAAAGCCATCGTGCACTTGTACAACGCGACCTCGCCGTCGTTCCGCCGCATCGTGTTCAACCAGGACAAAGCCGGCATCAAGGAAATCGCTGTCAGCGCGGCCAAGCTGTTCGTCAAATACGCCGCTCAACAGCCAGAAACCCAGTGGACCTTCGAATACTCCCCAGAGACCTTCAGCGCCACTGAACTGGAGTTCGCCAAAGAAGTGTGTGACGCGGTGATCGAGGTCTGGAACCCGACGCCTGAGCACAAAGTGATCCTCAACTTGCCTGCCACCGTTGAGTGCGCCACCCCGAACATCTATGCCGACCAGATTGAATGGTTCGGTCGCCACATCAATCGCCGTGACAGCGTGATCATCAGCCTGCACACCCACAACGACCGTGGCACCGGTGTTGCCGCCACCGAACTGGGCTTGATGGCCGGTGCAGACCGCGTCGAAGGCTGCCTGTTCGGTAACGGCGAGCGTACCGGCAACGTTGACCTGGTGACCGTGGCCCTGAACATGTACACCCAAGGCCTCGACCCGCAGCTGGACTTCTCTGACATCGACGGCGTGCGTAAAGTCGTTGAAGAGTGCAACCAGATCCCGGTTCACCCTCGCCACCCATATGTGGGTGACTTGGTGCACACCGCGTTCTCGGGCTCGCACCAGGACGCCATCCGCAAAGGTTTCGCTCAGCAGAAGCCCGATGCACTGTGGGAAGTGCCGTACCTGCCGATCGACCCGGCAGACATTGGCCGTAGCTATGAGGCCGTGATTCGGGTGAACAGCCAGTCCGGTAAAGGCGGGATTGCTTACTTGCTGGAGCAGGAATACGGCATCAGCTTGCCACGCCGCATGCAGATCGAGTTCAGCCAGGTTGTTCAGCGCGAGACTGACCGTCTTGGCCTTGAAATGACCGCGCAGCAGATCCACAGCTTGTTGCACAGCGAGTATCTGCAGGCCAACACCCCGTACGCGCTGGTCAGCCATCGCCTGCAGGAAGAAAACGGCCACAGCGCGGTTGAAGTTGAAGTGTCGGCTAAAGGCGCTGGCGAGACCAACCTGCGCTGGAACGGTAAAGGCAATGGTGCCCTGGAAGCCCTGGTTGCCGGCCTGCCGGTCAAAGCTGAAATCATGGACTACAACGAGCATGCGATCGGTGCTGGCACCAACGCCAAGGCAGCGGCCTACATCGAGCTGCGGGTGAATGGTGAGCGTGCCGTGCACGGTGTGGGCATTGATGAAAACATCACCACCGCCAGCTTCAAGGCCCTGTTCAGCGCCCTGAACCGCTCACTGAGCGAAGCCGACGCTAAAGCTGCCTAAACGTCTGCTGAAATGCAAAAAGGCCCTGAGGTGCGAACCTCAGGGCCTTTTTTGTTGGGTTCTGTAGGAGCGAGCTTGTCTCGCGATCTTTTGATCTTTCACAGCCTTCGTACCTCGTCAGCGACTACAGCCGGACGTAGCGTCGCAAGGCTCGTCAACTGCTACGGGCGTACGCAGCTCGCGATCTTGTAAAAGATCGCGAGGATGTGTCAGTTAAATCAGGTCGAAGTTGTCAGCATCCATGTACGCCGGGAAGCGTTCACGGTAGGCACCCAACTCGCTCGCGCTCAGGCTGACCTGGAACACGCCGTCGGCCTCGCCCGCACTGAGCAAGGTTTCGCCCTGGAAGTCGAGGATCTGGCTGTCGCCGCTGTAGACCAACCCTTTGCCGTCAGTGCCCACGCGGTTAACTGCACCGACGTAGCAGAGATTTTCAATCGCCCGGGCCGGTAACAGGCGGTTCCAGTGCAAACGGCGCGCACCCGGCCAGTTGGCCGTGTAGAGCAGCAAGTCCGTGTCGTGGGGGTCGCTGCTCCACACCGGGAAGCGTAGGTCGTAGCAAATCAACGGGCGAATACGCCAGCCTTTGACCTCAAACTGAACCTGCCGCTCGCCCGGCGTAAAGTGCTCGTGCTCGCCAGCCATACGGAACAAGTGGCGTTTGTCGTAGTGCAGCACTTCGCCATCAGGCCGCGCCCACAGCAGGCGGTTACGGTGGCTGCCGTCTGCCGCCTGGACGATGACACTGCCGGTCACCACCGCATTGAGTTTTGCCGCCTGGGCCCGCAACCACTGAGTGGCCGGCCCGCCTTCTGGCTCAGCAAGGGTCTTGGACTCCATGCTGAAACCGGTGGTGAACATTTCTGGCAACACCACCAGGTCTGCGCCACGCGCCTGTTCAAGCAACTCTTCGAAGTGCTCGAAATTGGCCTGACGGTCGTGCCACACCAAGGTGGTTTGCACCAACGCCAGGGTTAAATCGGGTAAACCACTTAGATCACGCATAGTTTCTCTGCTGCTTCGCGCAGCGTCTCCTCGCGTTTGGCAAAACACAGACGGACCAGCCGCTGCCCTTCGGGCGGGGTCTGGTAGAACACCGACACCGGAATGGTCGCCACACCGTGTTCACGGGTCAGCCATACGGCCATGTCGACGTCATTGAGGTCCGGACGAATGTGAGCGTAGTCGACCAACTGGAAGTACGTGCCTGCTACCGGCGTGAAGGTAAAACGCGATGGCTTTAACAAATCACAGAACAGATCACGCTTGGCCTGGTAAAACCCGGGCAGTTCTTCAACGTGCTCGGGGCTGGCCGCCATATAGTCGGCCAATGCGTACTGCAACGGCGTCACACCGCAAAAACTCACGTATTGGTGCACCTTGCGCAACTCGGCGGTCAACGCGGGCGGCGCCACCACATAACCGGTTTTCCAGCCCGTCACGTGGTAGGTTTTGCCGAACGAGCTGACAACGAAAGCACGATGGTACAGCTCGGGGTGTGACAAAACACTGACGTGAGGCACGCCGTCGTACACCAGATGCTCGTACACCTCATCGCTGATCAGATAGATGTCGCGATCGGCGATCAAGGCCGCCAACTGGTCCAGCTCTGCACGGCTGATCAACGCGCCGCTGGGGTTGTGCGGGGTATTCAGGATGATCATGCGGGTGCGCGGCGTCAGCGCGTCGGTGAGTTTTTGCCAGTCGATAGAGAAGTCGTCGAGCCCCAACTGCACATGCACGCAACGACCGCCGGCCAACTCGACCGAAGGTTCATAGCTGTCGTAGCACGGGTCGAACACGATGACTTCGTCGCCGGCGTGAATCACCGCCTGGATGGCACAGAAGATCGCTTGGGTAGCGCCCGGGGTGATGGTCACCTCGGTATCGGCATCCACGTGCACGCCATAACTACGGGCAATTTTGGCCGCCACTTGTGTACGCAAGGCGGGCAATCCGGTCATGGGCGAATATTGGTTGTGGCCACTGGCAATGTGTCGGCCGACGGCATCGCGCAACGCTTGCGGGCCATCAAAGTCAGGGAAACCCTGAGACAAGTTGAGCGCGCCGGTTTCAGCCGCGAGTTGCGACATGCGCGTGAAGATGGTGGTGCCGACATTCGGCAACTTGCTGATAATCATGGCCGTTCCCTGATGAGTTCCCGGCTCTGACTACGGCACAGGACCTAGCGAGAATAGCCCAAACGCCAGACACGAAAAAGGGCTCCTAAAGGTGGGATGCCCGTCAGTGCAGACACCTGCAATCTGAACAGTAGGAGCGAGCTTGTTGTGGCTCAATGATTTTGGACCATGATGTAGGAGTATCGACCTAAGGAAAAATCATGGGATATCGGGTTGTTAACGCCGAGGAAAAAGCAGAAGCCATTCGCTTGGTTGTAGAGATGAAGTGCTCTGTACCTCAAGCTTGTGAGCTTACGGGAGTGGGCCCTACAGCTCTACGCCGGTGGGTTCTGCACTGGCGCCGAGAGCACGCAGGAAGTATGCAGCTCCCTCGGCCCCAGGATCAGGATCTGATCGAGTCATTGCAGGCTCAGTTGGCGCTGCTTGAGGCCGAGAACCAAGTGCTAAAAAAGCAATTGCCCTCTCATCTGAAGGTTCTGTTCAATCGAACCAAGTGATTGATGGCGTTAGAGGGGCGATGTCGGTTCGACGTGCGTGTTCGATCTTGAACCTGCCTCGCAGTAGCTTTTACGCGAAACGTAAGCCTGCGGCGCCTCGTGTTATCGAGAAGAGTCTTGAGTCGAAAATTCGTGCGCTGCACAGAGAACATCGCGAGGCGCTGGGCGCCCGCGGCTTATCCAAGGAGCTGAAAAAAGGTGGGATTTCTATCGGGCGTCACCGAATGAGCTCCTTGATAAGCACCCTTGGGCTTACAAGGCGCCGGGCGCGTTATGTCCACTATCGGCGTGCCACTAAACCTGAAATCACAGCGCCGAACATACTTGATCGTCGGTTCAATCCCGTCCAGGCGAACACGCTCTGGGCAGGCGACATCACCTACATCAAGGTAAAAGAAAGCTGGCTGTATCTGGCAGTAGTGATGGATCTTTTTTCACGCAGGATTGTGGGATGGGCTTGCTCACGCACAGCCGATACGAATTTGTCTATCAAAGCGCTGGAGCTGGCAGTTGCGCTGCGTAACCCAATGCCAGAGCTGCTATTTCACTCAGATCAAGGGTGCCAGTACACCTCCAATCGATTTACAAAATGCCTGGAGGAAAAACGGATCGTCCATAGCGTAAGCCGACGAGGCAATTGCTGGGACAATGCGGTAGTTGAGCGTTATTTCAGAACGTTGAAACATGACTGGATGCCCGAGCACGGATATCAGAACCATTACGATGCGGAGAAGGACGTGTTGGATTTTGTATCGCACTACAACCATAGCCGCTGTCACACCGCATCGAACAATCTGCCGCCTGCTCTGTTTGAGCAACAGGCGGCCTAAAAACTCCTACAGAGTGGTCCAAAAAAACTGGACCCCTACAGCTCGCCTCGCGATCTTTCAAACGCTCAAAAGATCGCGAGACAAGCTCGCTCCTACAAGCAGCATTCCCCCAAAGGAACCCTCTTCAGCGCGTTAGCGCTTGTCTCTACGCTTTTTGTCGGCCTTTTTGTGGTGCGACATCATGCGGCGTTTCTTGTTGACCTGACGGTCGGTCAAGGAGTTCTTGTTGGCTTCGTACGGGTTCTCGCCACCTTTGAACTCGATGCGGATCGGTGTACCGACCAGCTTCAAGACACGACGGTAGGTGTTTTCGAGGTAACGCACGTAAGACTTCGGAACCTTCTCAACCTGGTTACCGTGGATCACGATAATCGGCGGGTTAGCACCACCCAAGTGGGCGTAACGCAGCTTGATCCGGCGGCTGTTGACCATCGGTGGCGCGTGCTCGCTGACCGCGTCTTCAAGGATCTGAGTCAGACGGTTGGTCGGCCAGCGTGTAACAGCCGACTTGAAGGAGTTTTGCACCGATTGGTACAAGTTACCCACGCCAGTGCCGTGCAATGCCGAGATGAAGTGGATGTCGGCGAAGTCAACGAAGAACAGGCGACGGGTCAGTTCGACCTTCACGAACTCGCGTTCGCTTGGGGTCATGCCGTCCCACTTGTTGACGGCGATCACCAGTGCACGACCGGCTTCCAGGGCAAAGCCCAGCAGGTTCAGGTCGTGGTCAACCACGCCTTCACGGGCGTCCATGACAAAGATCACCACGTTGGCGTCTTTGATCGCTTGCAGGGTTTTGACCACGGAGAATTTTTCAACTTCTTCGTGGATCTTGCCGCGCTTGCGCACACCGGCGGTGTCGATCAGCGTGTACTTCTCGTCATTACGCTCGAACGGGATGTAGATACTGTCGCGCGTGGTGCCGGGCTGGTCATAAACGATAACGCGGTCTTCACCGAGCATGCGGTTGACCAGCGTCGATTTACCGACGTTAGGGCGACCGATGATGGCGATTTTGATACCGTCTTTTTCGCTTGGGCCAGGAATGCGCTTGGCTTCCTCACCTTCGAGAACGACTTCTTCTTCGCCTTCTTCTGGTTCTTCAGAATCACGCGGGAAATCACCCAAGGCAATTTCCAGCAATTGCGTAATACCACGGCCATGTGCGCCAGCGATCGGGATCGCGTCGCCCATACCCAAAGGTGCGAACTCGGCGCGAGCCATATCCGGGTCGATGTTGTCGACCTTGTTGGCGACGACATAAGAGCGCTTGTTACGTTTGCGAAGGTGCTCGCCGATCATCTGGTCAGCGGCAGTGAAACCCGCTTTGGCATCTACCAGGAACAGAACGACATCAGCTTCTTCGATGGCCAGCAGCGACTGCTCGGCCATTTTTTCGTCCATACCGTGCTCGTCACCGGAGATACCGCCGGTGTCGACCAAAATGTAGGAACGCCCTTGCCACTTGGCCTCACCGTATTGGCGATCACGGGTCAGACCGGACAAGTCGCCGACGATGGCGTCGCGAGTCCTGGTCAGGCGGTTGAACAAGGTGGACTTGCCGACATTGGGTCGGCCCACCAGGGCGATTACGGGAACCATGCGGCTCTCCACTTCGTTATTTCAGAAAATACAAAAGCCGCTGCAAGGCAGCGGCCAGAGTTCGGAACAGCACAAATGTGCCGCAAACCTTGCAAGAGCAAGGCTGCTTGAGACTCTAGAGTCTCAAGCATAGACGCCTTAGCGAATGGTCAGGGCTTCCAGTTTGCCGCTGTTACCAAACACGTAAATCATGTCACCGACCACCAGCGGACGCGCCCGAAGACCGTCGCTGTCAATGCGGGTACGGCCAACAAAGCGGCCATCAACCTGGCTCAACAGGTGTAGATAGCCTTCGAAGTCACCAACGGCGACATAGCTGGAGAAGACTTCTGGTGCCGACAATTGACGGCGGGCCAGTGCATCGTTGCTCCACAGGACGGTGGTCGAACGTTCGTCAACGCCTTCTACGGTGCCGGAAGCCATGCTGATGTAGACGTTGCCAAAACCTTGGGCGACACCCGCGTAGCTGGAAGCATCACGCTGCCACAGCACACGGCCGCTTTCCAGTTCCAGTGCCGCCATGCGGCCCTGATAGCTGGCGACGTACAAGGTGCCACCGGACAACAGCAGACCACCGTCAATATCGACGATGCGCTCCAGTTCCGAACGGCCTTGTGGCACAGCCACACGGGTTTCCCATACCGGCACGCCGTTTTGGGTATCCAGAGCAACGACTTTACCGGTCGAAAGACCCGCAATTGCCAGATGATTGGTCACCAACGGTGCGCCCGTACCACGCAGGGTCAGAACACCCGGCGTGCTGTCGTAGATCCAGCGCTGATTACCGGTGGACGCATCCAGGCCAATCAGGTGGTCGTCCTGGGTCTGAACCACCACAACGTCACCGTTGTTGGCAGGCGGTGCAAGCACTTCGCTGTTAACGCGAGCGCGCCACTTTTCTTCGCCGGTGCTGGCGTCGAGGGCAATCACATCACCCTGCAGGGTGCCGAGCATGAGCAGGCCATAGCCAACACCCACTGCGCCGGAAACAGGCAGTTCGAGGTCTTTCTTCCACTGAACGTCGCCGTTCATGCGGTCGAGCGACATCACGATACCGTTCACGTCAGCGGCGTAGATGGTATTACCTTCAACCGCTGGCGTCAGCATGTTGTAGGTTTTACCCTGGCCGTCACCGATCGAACGGTCCCACTGCTTTTGCAGAACGACTTCTTCTTTGAAGTCCGTCAGCTCAGCTGGCGGAAGTTCTTTTTTGCTGTTGCTGCTGCAACCCGCGGCCAAAACGACCAGAGCCAGCAATGCCGCATGTTTCCAACGCATCACTTCACGCATCCCCTTTGGCCAGGTCATCGAGCTTGATTTGTAAGCCACCTACTGCTGCCTCATCAGACAGTGCAGCCTTGGCTTTTTCGTAGGCAGCGCGTGCGTCATCGGTGCGGCCTTGCTGTACCAGCAGGTCGCCTTTGAGCTCTTCACGGCTGGCCAGGAATGCTTTGTCCGAGTCACCGTCCAGCAACTTCAAGGCCTCGTCTGCCTTGCCTTGTGCTGCCAACACCTGAGCCAGACGCTGACGCGCCACTTCAGCCAGGGTCGGGTTTGCCGGTTTGTCGACAATCGCCTTGAGCTCGGTGGCCGCGTCATCCAGCTTGCCGGTGTCTACGGCCACTTTGGCCACAAACAGACCGCCAAACTGCGCGTAGGCAGAACCGCCGTACTCACTGTTCAACTTGTTGGCCAACTCGGCCACACGGCCCGCATCTGGCTGCCCGGTAGGCGTCAGTGCGGTTTCAAGCAATTGTTGGTAGAGAATCGACGCACCCTGCGACTGGTTCGTCTGATATTTGTGCCAAGCCTGCCAGCCGAACACCACCACCAGCGCCAGCAAGCCGCCAGTGACCAGGGGTTTGCCGTTGCGCTGCCACCAGTCTTTCAACTCGCCCAGCTGATCATCATCGTTACTCGACACCCCAACACTCCTTATTCGATAAATCGGCTGTTAACCCGCTTCAACCCTGCACGATGCAGGTGGCCAAGTGCTCGGAAAGAGCATCCCAGGCAATAGTTTGTTGTTCGCCCTGGCCACGCAGGGGTTTGACACCTACCACCTGCCGGGCCAATTCGTCTTCACCCAGAATCAGTGCAAACAGCGCACCGCTCTTATCAGCCTTTTTGAACTGGCTCTTGAAGCTGCCAGCACCGGCATTGATTTGCAGGCGCAGGTTTGGCAACTGGTCACGGACGCGTTCGCTCAAGGCCAAGGCAGCCAGTTCAGCGGCCTCACCGAAAGCACACAGGTAAACATCCACCTGCCGCGCAATTTCTTCAGGGATTTGCTCCAGGGTTTCGAGCAGCAGAATCAGACGCTCGATACCCATGGCGAAACCAACACCCGGTGTTGGCTTGCCACCCATTTGTTCAACCAGACCGTCATAGCGACCGCCGGCACACACCGTGCCCTGGGCACCGAGCTTGTCGGTAACCCACTCAAACACGGTTTTGCTGTAGTAATCGAGGCCACGCACCAGCTTGGGATTGATCACGTACGGAATACCGGCAGCATCCAGGCGAGCCTTCAGGCCCTCAAAGTGCACACGGGATTCTTCGTCGAGGTAATCGACCAGTTTCGGCGCGTCGACCAACACCGCTTGAGTGTCGGCATTTTTGGTGTCGAGCACACGCAGCGGGTTGGTTTTCAGGCGGCGCTGGCTGTCTTCGTCAAGCTCGCTCAGGCGCGAGGACAGGTAATCAACCAGAGCGGCACGGTAGCGCCCACGGGCTTCGCTGGTGCCCAGACTGTTGAGCTCAAGCTTGACCGCATCTCGGATCCCCAGCTCGCCCCACAGGCGCCAGGTCAGCAGGATCAACTCGGCATCGATGTCCGGTCCATCCAGGTTGAACACTTCAACCCCAATCTGATGGAACTGGCGATAACGCCCTTTTTGTGGACGCTCGTGGCGGAACATCGGGCCGATGTACCAGAGTTTTTGCACTTGACCGCCGCCGGTGATGCCGTGCTCAAGCACAGCACGTACGCAGGCAGCCGTGCCTTCGGGGCGCAAGGTCAGCGAATCGCCGTTGCGGTCTTCGAAGGTGTACATCTCTTTTTCGACGATGTCGGTGACTTCACCAATCGAGCGCTTGAACAGCTCGGTGAACTCGACGATCGGCATACGGATTTGCTTGTAACCGTAGTTATCCAGCAAACGCGCAACCGTGCCTTCGAAGTAGCGCCACAGCGGCGTCTGCTCGGGCAGGATGTCATTCATGCCACGAATGGCTTGCAGAGACTTGCTCACAAAAAATCCTTAATTCGTTTGGTTAGCCGCGCGCGATAACGGCTGCGTCAGCTTCGACCTTGTCGGCCGCCTTCTGCCGGATCAGCTTTTCAAGCTGGTCCACCAGGTTTTCATTCGTCAATTTTTGCGACGGTTTGCCATCGATGTAAATCAGGTTGGGCGTGCCGCCGGTCAACCCTACGTGTGCCTCTTTGGCTTCGCCGGGACCGTTGACCACACAACCGATCACCGCCACATCCAGCGGTACCAGCAAGTCTTCAAGACGAACTTCCAGTTCGTTCATGGTTTTCACCACGTCGAAATTCTGCCGGGAACAGCTTGGGCACGCGATGAAATTTATGCCACGTGAACGTAAATGCAGGGACTTGAGGATGTCGTAGCCGACTTTTACTTCCTCGACCGGGTCTGCTGCCAACGAGATGCGAATGGTATCGCCAATTCCCTCGGCGAGCAGCATACCTAGGCCCACGGCAGATTTCACTGTGCCAGAGCGTAAACCACCCGCTTCAGTGATGCCCAAGTGCAGTGGCTGGACGATTTCTTTGGCCAGCAGGCGGTAGGCTTCAACGGCCATGAACACGTCGGAAGCCTTAACGCTGACTTTGAAATCCTTGAAGTTCAGGCGTTCCAGGTGCTCGACGTGACGCAGGGCCGACTCAACCAATGCGGCCGGTGTCGGCTCGCCATATTTTTTTTGCAGGTCTTTTTCGAGCGAACCGGCGTTAACGCCAATACGGATCGGAATACCGCGATCGCGGGCAGCATCGACCACCGCACGCACGCGGTCTTCGCGACCGATGTTGCCCGGGTTAATCCGCAGGCAATCCACGCCCAGCTCCGCCACGCGCAGTGCGATGCGATAGTCGAAGTGGATGTCGGCGACCAACGGCACTTTAACCAGCTGTTTGATACGGCCAAAGGCTTCAGCGGCGTCCATGTCCGGCACAGAAACCCGGACGATATCGACGCCCGCAGCTTCCAGGCGGTTGATTTGCGCCACTGTTGCAGCCACATCATTGGTGTCGCTGTTGGTCATGCTCTGTACAGCAATAGGGGCATCGCCGCCTACCGGTACCGAGCCAACCCAGATTTTGCGCGATTCGCGACGTTTAATTGGTGATTCGCCGTGCATGACTTATTGACCTAACTTCAGGCGAGCGGTCTCGCCACTGGTGAAAGGAGCCACATCCACAACCTGACCGTTGTAGGTCACCTGCGCGCCGCGGGCATAGCCCAGGCGGACGCTGAAAGGCGGCTTGCCGGTCACATCAAGCGTGTCGCCCTTGCGTTTAAGACCACTGAACAGCACTTTGCCGTTGCCATCAGTGACTTGAGACCAGCAATCAGCGACATAGTTGATATTGACCTTGCCGGCACCCGCAACGGGCGCGGTGCTGGCGGTTTGTGGGGTAGCGGGTACGGCAGCCGGAGCAACTGGCGTGGCAGCGGCTGGAGCCGCTGGCTGCACAGGGGCCACTGAAGTGGCTGGTGCTGCTGGCGTTGAAACAGCCCCGGTAGCTGGCAATGGCAGGTCAGTGCTGGCGGCTTGCTCAGCCGACGGTTGCGGCGCGGCTTCGCCTTCTACATTGGACTGGGCCACCGCCTGGTCTTCCGGCTCATCGAGCGGATGGATCTGGGTGGTGCCATCGGCGCCTTCAACTTCTACGTGCTCGGGTGCCAGACCAATCAGGTCTTTGGCGCGCATGGACGTTTGGTCCTGCCACCAGAAAAAACCACCGCCCAGGACGGCAATGAGCAGTAACAAACTAATGATGCGCAAAATGGTATGCGACACGCGTACGGGCTCTTCAATACGCCCCAGGCTGTGCACATTGCTGCCGTTGGCATCGGTGCCGGTGTACACGTCGAACTCATGCACCAGGCTGGCCTGGTCCATGCCAAGCAATTTGGCATAGGCGCGGATGTAACCACGGGCAAAGGTATGGCCCGGCAGTTTGTCGAACGCTCCCGTCTCAAGGTTGCTCAAGGAACTGGCCGTGAGATTGAGTTTCAGGGCGACTTCAGCCAGGGTCCATCCATTGTTTTCACGGGCCAGACGCAAGGTCTCACCGGGATTGACACGAGTCGCTGCTAGAACTTCGGGTTGCGCCGCTTTCATCATTGCTCCGACAGGTATTGCTGATATTCCGGCGTGCCGGGATAGAGTCGTTGTAGTTGCTGGCCATAGTTGGCTGTGGAGGTGCGCTCATCGAAAACAGTCGCCAGTCGCGCACCGAGCAATAGACTACGTGCATTTTGCCCGCTAAGCAGGCTAAAACGATCGTAATAGTCACGTGCTGGCACATAATGCCTGTCTTCGTAAGACATCTCAGCCATTTCGAGCAGTGCACGGGGTTGCTGACGGTTCAGGCGCAAGGCTTTTTCAAGCTGCTGGCGCCCCACCTCACGCTGCCCCAGCATGAGCGAGGTCACCCCAAGGTTCTCGTAAACACGCGAACGCTCAGGGTACAGGCTATCTGCTGAGGCTTTTAGAAACTGGCGGTAAGCGTCCTGATAGCGCTGTTGCTCAAACAGGAAGCTGCCGTAGTTGTTGATGATTCGCGTGTCAGTCGGCCGCCCGCTTAACGCCGTCTGGAACGCCCGCTCTGCAAGCACCGGCTCCATTTCGTACTGAAACACCAAGGCCAGTGCGGCGTTGGTGTCCGGGTCCGTCTTGTTGAGTTCGAGGGCTTTGCTGAGGGGGACTTTGGCTTGTTCGGCCATCCCTTGCTGGAGATAACCAAGCCCTAGCTGAACATAGGCCTGGCGCGCTTCTTCACGCCCCTTGTCGCTGCTCAACGGGTTTGAATCACCCGATGAGACACAACCAGCCAAGAGGCCGACCATGAGGACAGGGAGCGCAGCGCGCAAGATCATAGGTTTCCTCTCTCAGGGCTGAGCCGCAGCGTTTTGCGCCAGATCAGTCTCAGCATTGAGTTCGCGTGCGGCGATCAGGCGCGAGCTACGGCGGGTGCGGTCATTGACCTGACCGACCAACTGCCCGCAAGCCGCGTCGATGTCTTCACCACGGGTAGTGCGCACGGTCACGTTGTAACCCGCTTGCTGGAGCAGTTCCTGGAATCGGCGAATGGCGTTGTTGCTTGGACGCTCATAGCCCGAATGCGGGAACGGGTTAAACGGGATCAGGTTGATCTTGCACGGCGTATCCTTGAGCAGTTCGATCATTTGTACCGCGTGATCGACGTGGTCATTGACGCCTTTAAGCAGGGTGTACTCAACGGTCAGAACACGCTTTTCGCCCAGGCTCGACATGTAGTTGCGGCAGGACTCAAGCAGCATTTTGAGCGGGTATTTCTTGTTGATCGGCACCAACTGACTGCGCAGTTCGTCGTTTGGTGCGTGCAGCGACAACGCCAGGGACACGTCGATGTGCTTGGACAGCTCATCGATCATGGGCACCACGCCCGAGGTGGACAGGGTCACCCGGCGCTTGGAAATGCCATAGCCCAGGTCATCCATCATCAGATGCATGGCGGCGATCACGTTGTCGAAGTTCAGCAGCGGCTCACCCATGCCCATCATCACCACGTTGGTGATGGCGCGGTCGATGGTTGCCGGGACGCTGCCAAAGGATTTGTTGGCAATCCACACCTGGCCAATGACTTCGGCCACGGTGAGGTTGCTATTGAAACCTTGCTTGCCGGTGGAGCAGAAACTGCAATCCAGGGCACAGCCAGCCTGGGACGAAACGCACAACGTGCCGCGTTTGCCCTGGGGAATATAAACGGTCTCGACGCAGCTGCCGGACTCAACGCGCACCACCCACTTACGGGTGCCATCGCTGGAGATGTCCTCGCTGACGACTTCAGGTCCACGAACCTCAGCAATAGCCTTGAGCTTGTCGCGCAAAGCTTTGCTGACGTTAGTCATGGCGTCGAAATCATCGACGCCAAAGTGGTGAATCCACTTCATGACCTGACCGGCACGGAAACGCTTCTCCCCGATTGAGTCGAAGAATTTCTCCATTTCCGGCTGAGTCAGACCCAACAGGTTAGTTTTGCCAGTCGTTGCAATCATGTCTTCACCCTCACTCACAAGCCAATGCTTAGCGAGTGGTTACTTCAGTAGCTGCGAAAAAGTAAGCGATTTCGCGTGCAGCGGCTGCTTCCGAGTCGGAACCGTGAACAGCGTTAGCGTCGATGGATTCAGCGAAGTCAGCACGGATGGTGCCAGCAGCGGCTTCTTTAGGGTTGGTAGCGCCCATCAGTTCACGGTTCAGAGCGATGGCGTTTTCGCCTTCCAGAACCTGAACAACAACTGGACCGGAGATCATGAAAGCAACCAGGTCGCCGAAGAAACCGCGCTCGCTGTGCTCAGCGTAGAAGCCTTCAGCTTCTGCTTTGGACAGTTGCTTCAGTTTGGAAGCTACAACCTTCAGGCCAGCGTCTTCGAAACGGGTAACGATCTTGCCGATAACGTTTTTAGCAACGGCGTCAGGCTTGATGATGGAGAAAGTACGTTGAACAGCCATGGTGTAACTCCAGAAACAGTGATTTAAGCGAAAAATTAAACCCGCGAATTATACGCGGGTTCTTGGGTATTGCATAATTACGAACGTTGCGGGCTTAGTCAGCTTCTTCGATCCACAAACCCTGAATGGCTTCGAGGACTTTCTCCCCGCCGCGATCCGGGATGTCGTCGAACTCCGGCAACGCCATAACCAGGTCACGCAGCTTGACGAAGTTCACCGTCAGCGGATTAACATCCGGGTGAGCTTCAGCCAGCTGTATAGCAATTTCTTGTACATCAACCCATTTCAGACTCATGACAATTCCTTGAATCAGTGCGGCGCTTCGGCAGCATGGTTGAGTGAGTATTTCGGGATTTCGACGGTCAGGTCTTCTTCACCGACAAGCGCCTGGCACGCCAGACGCGAGTGCGCTTCCAGCCCCCAAGCTTTGTCCAGGTAGTCTTCTTCGAGCTCATCGGCTTCTTCGAGTGAGTCGAAACCTTCGCGAATGATGCAATGGCACGTGGTGCAGGCACAGACGCCGCCACAGGCGCTTTCCATCTCGATGTGGTGCTCATGCGCCAACTCAAGGATCGAAGTGCCAGGCTCAGCCTCTACAACCAAGCCATCCGGGCAGAACTTCTCATGGGGCAGAAAAATGACCTGCGGCATTGTTATTCCTCAATCTCATTCAGGTTGCGCCCCGCCAGAGCGGCTTTGACGGTCAAATCCATGCGGCGGGCAGCAAAAGCATCGGTCACTTGCGACAGACGCTTGGTCTGTTGCTCGATAGCATAGCCATCGGTGCCTTCTAATAATTCGGATAATTCCTGCATTTGCAGCTCGATGACCATGCGTTCTTCGGCATCCAGCAAACGCTCGCCATCGACCTCAAGGGCCGCTTGCACGGCCTCAATCAGGCGCCGGGCGTCAACTTGCTGCTCGCGCAGGACACGGGCGACCTTGTCGTCACCGGCGTACTGGAACGAATCCTTGAGCATCTTGGCGATTTCGCCATCAGTCAGCCCGTACGACGGCTTGACCTGAATGCTGGCCTCAACACCCGAGCCCAATTCACGGGCCGAGACACTGAGCAAGCCATCAGCATCGACCTGGAAGGTCACGCGGATTTTCGCAGCACCCGCCACCATCGGCGGAATACCGCGCAGCTCAAAGCGCGCCAGTGAGCGGCAATCACTGATCAGCTCGCGCTCGCCTTGCAGCACATGAACCATCATGGCCGTCTGGCCGTCTTTGTAGGTGGTGAAGTCTTGCGCACGGGCCACCGGGATCGTGGTGTTACGCGGAATGACTTTTTCCATCAAGCCGCCCATGGTCTCCAGACCCAGCGACAAAGGAATCACGTCAAGCAGCAGCAACTCGCCACCATCGCGCTTATTGCCAGCAAGGGTATCCGCCTGAATCGCAGCACCGATGGCAACCACTTGGTCCGGATCGATGTCCGTCAGCGGCTCACGACCAAACATTTCAGCCACCGCTTCGCGAACACGCGGCACGCGGGTCGAACCACCGACCATCACCACCGCCTGAACATCTTCAAGCTCAATATTGGCGTCGCGCACGGCACGGCGGCAGGCTTTGAGGCTGCGCGCAACCATCGGTTCGATCAGTGCATTGAAGGCATCACGGGTCAGCACTGCCTGCCAATCGCCATAGCTGACCGGCACCGAGGACGCATCGGTCAGCGCCTCTTTGGCCGAGCAGGCAATTTGCAACAGCTGGCGCTGAGCACCCGGATCAAGGTCCGCCGACAAACCGGCCTGCTCGACGATCCAGCTCGCGATGGCGTGGTCAAAGTCGTCGCCGCCCAGGGCGCTGTCGCCTCCCGTGGCCAGAACTTCAAACACACCGCCGGTCAAACGCAGGATCGAGATATCGAACGTACCGCCACCCAAGTCATAGATCGCAACAACGCCTTCAGCCTGCTGGTCCAGACCGTAAGCCACTGCCGCAGCCGTCGGCTCGTTGAGCAGGCGTAACACATTCAGCCCGGCCAGACGCGCAGCATCTTTGGTGGCCTGACGTTGAGCATCGTCAAAATAGGCAGGAACGGTAATCACCGCCCCGACCAATTCACCGCCCAAGGTCTTTTCGGCGCGCTCGCGCAGCACCTTCAAGATGTCCGCCGACACTTCTACCGGGCTTTTCGGGCCTTGTACGGTGTCAATGAACGGCATGTGCGACTCACCGCCGACAAAGCGGTATGGCAGCTGCTCGCCCAATTGTTTGACGTCGGACAGACCACGACCCATCAAGCGCTTGACTGACAACACGGTGTTGTAAGGGTCACTGGAGGCCGCCAGGCGTGCGGATTCACCTACCTCGACGCGGTCTGCGTGATAACGCACCGCAGAAGGCAGGATGATTCGACCTTCGGCATCAGCCAGCGGCTCGGAAAGACCACTGCGCAATGCAGCGACCAGCGAATTGGTAGTACCCAAGTCGATACCCACAGCCAGACGACGCTGGTGCGGTTGAGGACTTTGGCCGGGTTCGGCGATCTGCAGTAGGGCCATTGTGATCAGGACTTATCTGTATATCAGGCGTGCAACCGTGGCGGCACTGGGTTAATCGTCGAGGCGCTCTTCTAACTGGCGCACTTCGTAGGTGAGCTTGTCGAGGAACTGCATGCGGCGCATCAGGCGTTCAGCCTGCTCACGCTGTGCAGCATCATCCCAACAGGCAGCGAAGCTTTCGTTCAATTGGTTCTGAGCGGCTTTAAGACGACGTTTGAATGCGGCAACACCCGCTATATCGGCATCGTCTTGCAGGTCTTCAAGCTCTTCGCGCCATTGCATCTGCTGCATCAGAAACTCGGGGTCATGCACCGTGACTTCAAGGGGCATGTCACCACCGCTCATCGCGAGCAAGTAGCGCGCACGTTTAGAGGGGCTTTTGAGTGTCTGATACGCCTCATTGAGGCTGGCGGATTGCTCAAGGGCCAAGCGTTGCTCACGCTCGGAAGCATCAGCAAAGCGGTCCGGGTGCACACCACGCGCCAACTCACGGTAACGCGTGGCCAACTGATCGAGGTCCAGATTGAAGCCCGGCTGCAGTTCAAACAAAGCAAAATGACAAGGAGTACCCACGACTGGCCTCAGATGTTGAAGCTCTCGCCGCAGCCACATTCGCCGCGCACGTTGGGGTTATTGAACTTGAAGCCTTCGTTGAGGCCTTCCTTGACGAAGTCAAGCTCGGTGCCGTCAAGGTAGGTCAGGCTTTTAGGATCAATGATCACTTTTTCGCCATGGGTTTCGAAGACTTGATCTTCTGCGCCCACTTCATCGACAAACTCCAGCACATAGGCAAGACCGGAACAGCCCGTGGTGCGAACACCCAGACGAATCCCCTCACCTTTGCCGCGCCCATCAAGGGAGCGGCGAATATGCTTGGCCGCCGCCTCTGTCATGCTGATAGCCATCGTGACTCCTTACCTCTCGCCAGTATCATCACCGGCCCCTGCCATCTAAGGCACGGGCCATTCGGGTCAGATCAAACCTTTCTTCTGCTTGTAATCGCGAACGGCGGCCTTGATGGCGTCTTCTGCGAGTACCGAGCAGTGAATTTTTACAGGTGGCAAGGCCAGTTCTTCAGCCAGCTGAGTGTTCTTGATGGTCTCTGCTTCATCCAGAGTCTTGCCTTTCATCCACTCGGTTGCCAAGGAGCTGGAAGCAATTGCCGAACCGCAACCATAGGTCTTGAACTTGGCATCTTCAATGATGCCCTGCTCGTTCACCTTGATCTGCAGACGCATGACGTCGCCGCAGGCCGGTGCACCCACCATGCCGGTACCGACATCTGGATCTTCCGCGTCCATCTTGCCGACGTTGCGCGGGTTTTCGTAGTGGTCAATGACCTTTTCGCTGTAAGCCATGGTACTAATCCTCACTCATCAGAGTCGCTCTTCAGACGCTGTAAAACTGCTATTCGCTGCGTTCTGCAGCGTCTGCTTGCGGCGACTTAAGTTATTAGTGCGCCGCCCATTCGATTTTCGAAATGTCGATGCCGTCTTTGTACATGTCCCACAGCGGCGACAGGGCGCGCAGCTTGGTAACAGCCTCGCAGACCTTCTGCGCGGCATAGTCGATTTCTTCTTCAGTGGTGAAACGACCGAAGGTGAAACGGATCGAGCTGTGTGCCAGTTCGTCATTGCGGCCCAGGGCACGCAATACATAGGACGGCTCAAGGGAAGCAGAGGTGCAGGCCGAACCGGACGATACCGCCAGATCCTTGAGCGCCATGATCAGCGACTCGCCTTCAACGTAGTTGAAGCTCAGGTTCAGGTTGTGCGGAACGCGGGCGGTCATGCTGCCGTTTACGTACAGCTCTTCAAGGTGTTCAACCTGCTTGAAGAAACGGTCGCTCAAGGCTTTGATACGGACGTTTTCGGCGGCCATTTCTTCTTTGGCGATCTGGAACGCTTCACCCATGCCCACGATCTGGTGGGTGGCCAAGGTGCCCGAACGCATGCCGCGCTCGTGACCGCCGCCGTGCATGGCAGCTTCGATACGCACGCGAGGCTTGCGGCTTACGTACAGTGCGCCGATGCCTTTAGGGCCGTAGGTTTTGTGAGCCGAGAAGGACATCAGATCCACTTTCAGCTTGGCCAGGTCGATTTCAACCTTGCCGGTCGACTGAGCAGCGTCCACATGGAACAACACGCCGCGCGAGCGAGTCAGCTCGCCAATGGCTGCGATGTCGTTGATGGTGCCGATTTCGTTGTTGACGTGCATGATCGACACCAGAATGGTGTCTTCACGCAGTGCGGCTTCAACCATGGCCGGGGTGACCAGACCATCTTCACCTGGCTCGATGTAAGTCACTTCAAAGCCTTCACGCTCCAGCTGACGCATGGTGTCGAGAACGGCTTTGTGCTCAATTTTGTCGGTGATCAGGTGCTTGCCTTTGGAGGCATAGAAGTGTGCTGCACCTTTGATTGCCAGGTTGTTCGCTTCGGTCGCACCGGAGGTCCAGACAATTTCACGCGGGTCGGCGTTAACCAGATCAGCAACCTGACGGCGAGCGTTTTCTACCGCTTCTTCAGCTTTCCAGCCGAAGACGTGAGAGCGCGAAGCCGGGTTACCGAAGTTCCCGTCAACCAGCAGGCAGTCGCTCATTTTTTGGGCAACGCGCGGATCAACCGGGGTGGTGGCTGAGTAATCAAGGTAAATCGGCAATTTCATGGACTATCTCCTAAATCAGGCTGGCTGGCGCACCGTCGTTTTTATGCAATCACTCGACGGCGGACGCTTCGATCTTATCCAGGTGCGGCGCTTTGCCATTACAGCGGCGCTGATCCTGACGCTGGGCTACTTCTTGTACCTCACGGCGAGTAACAAGATCAGCCAAGCTGATACCACTGAGAAATTCGTGGATTTGCAGGCTCAAATCGCACCACAGGTGGTGGGTCAGGCACGTGTCGCCGGCATGGCAATCGCCAAGGCCCTGGCAACGCGTGGCGTCGACCGATTCGTTCACTGCATCAATCACCTGGGCAACCTGAATACCTTGCATGTCGCGCGACAGCTGATAGCCGCCGCCAGGGCCACGAACGCTGGAGACCAGGCTGCTGCGGCGCAATTTGGCGAACAGTTGCTCAAGGTAGGAAAGAGAGATGCCCTGGCGCTCGGAAATATCAGCCAGGGACACCGGCCCGTGCTGTGCGTGCAACGCTAAATCGAGCATTGCAGTTACGGCGTAGCGGCCTTTTGTAGTCAGTCTCATGGACAGGTACCACGGAATTCGGAATGGAGGCGAGTATGCTATTCCCGACTGTTTAAGTCAACTATTAGACCTAGTACTTTAGTCGGGATTACCCGCAAAGAGCGGCGGCATTGTAGCAGGGTCTGCGGCGTAATGGCACATGAAGCAGATCCAACGGCCACACACAATCAATGTGGGAGCGGGCTTGCCCGCGATGGCTTCGACGCGGCGCTTCATGCAAACCGCGTAGAGGCTTTCGCGAGCAAGCCCGCTCCCACCGGCCAATTACACCGCTTTGCTTTCGTCCTTGCCCTGGACGCAGGCGAAGTCTTCTTCGCGCAGCTCTGGCAGTTCTTTGGCGCAATAAGGGCTGCCCAAGTCTTTCAAGGCCCCGCACATGCCGTCCAGCTTGCCGTCAACCGCCTGCAAGTGGTCCAGCAGCTGGGCAATGGCGCGCGCCACAGGGTCGGGCATGTCTTCGCTCACACCATAGGCATCAAAACCGATTTTCTCAGCCATGGCCTTGCGCTTCGCTTCGGCCTCATCATCACTTTTGACGATGATCCGGCCCGGAATGCCGACCACGGTCGCACCCGCAGGCACCGCCTTGGTCACCACCGCATTCGAGCCTACTTTAGCCCCTGCACCGACGGTGAACGGGCCCAGCACCTTAGCACCCGCGCCTACTACCACACCGTTTTCCAGTGTCGGGTGGCGCTTGCCTTTGTTCCAACTGGTGCCACCCAGCGTCACGCCCTGATACAGGGTTACGTCATCACCGATTTCAGCGGTCTCACCGATCACAATGCCCATGCCATGGTCGATAAAAAAACGACGACCGACCTTGGCCCCCGGATGAATTTCAATCCCGGTCAGCCAGCGGCCAAAGTTCGACACCAGGCGCGCAAGCCACTTCCAGCCGGCACCCCAGAGCATGCCTGAGAGGCGATGGATCCAGATCGCATGCATGCCCGGGTAGCACGTCAACACTTCGAAAGCATTGCGCGCCGCCGGGTCACGATGGAAAACGCTTTGAATATCTTCACGCAGACGCTCGAACATCATTAATCCTTGCGCTTTAGCAGCTCGCCACGGGCCGCTTTTTGGGTTTCGGTGAGAATGCCACGCAAAATATTCATTTCCGCACGACTGACCGAGCTGCGACCGTACAGCCTGCGCAGGCGCGCCATCAGATGACGCGGTTTTTCCGGATCGAGGAACTCGATAGCCACCAACGTCTGCTCCAGATGCTCGTAAAAGCGCTCCAGCTCATCCATGGTCGCCAGCTCCGTGCTTTTAGTGGAGGCGACTTCTTCTTTTTCAATCTTGCTCGGCTGACCTTGCGCAGCCAGCCAGGCCATGCGGATCTCGTAACTCAGCACCTGCACCGCTGCGCCCAGGTTCAGGGAACTGAACTCCGGGTCGGACGGGATGTGCACATGGTAATGACAGCGCTGCAGCTCTTCGTTGGTAAGGCCGGAGTCTTCACGACCGAACACCAGCGCGATTTCAGCGCCCTGCCCTGCCTCTTCGACGACTTTTTGCCCACATTCGCGCGGGTCCAGCAGCGGCCAAGGGATACGGCGGTCACGGGCACTGGTACCCAGCACCAGATTGCAGCCTACCAGCGCGTCTTCCAATGAAGCGACGACTTGCGCATTTTCAAGAATATCGCCCGCGCCGGACGCCCGAGCATCGGCCTCGTGGTGCGGAAAGACCCTTGGCTCGACCAGCACCAAACGCGACAACCCCATGTTTTTCATGGCTCGCGCAGCACCGCCGATGTTCCCGGGATGGCTGGTATTGACCAGAACGACACGAATATTAGACAGCAATGGGAGCGCTCACAGACCGGTAAAAGGGAGCAAATCTTACCTAAGCCCATCACCTTAAGCTACGTAAGCAAACGCAAACCTTCATCTGCCAAAATTTTCTGTTAGAATGTCCGGCTTTCTTTAACGACCTAGGTGAAACGTCCATGCAGCCCATGCTGAATATCGCGCTGCGCGCCGCCCGCAGCGCCAGTGAATTGATTTTCCGCTCCATCGAGCGCCTGGATACCATCAAGGTTGACGAAAAAGACGCCAAGGATTACGTCTCTGAAGTCGATCGTGCTGCTGAACAGAAAATTATCGACGCCTTGCGTAAGGCCTACCCGACGCACGGCATTCTCGGTGAAGAAACCGGCCTGCACGCAGGCAGCGGCGAAGGTGCAGACTACCTGTGGATCATCGACCCACTGGATGGCACCACCAACTTCCTGCGCGGCGTACCTCACTTCGCTGTCAGCATCGCCTGTAAATACCGTGGCCGCCTGGAGCACGCCGTTGTTCTCGACCCGGTTCGCCAAGAAGAATTCACTGCCAGCCGTGGCCGTGGCGCCCAACTGAACGGTCGCCGCCTGCGTGTCAGCGGTCGCACCAGCCTTGAAGGCGCCCTGCTGGGTACCGGCTTCCCGTTCCGCGATAACCAAATGGACAACCTGGACAACTACCTGGGCATGTTCCGCAGCCTGGTCGGCCAAACTGCAGGCATCCGCCGCGCAGGCGCTGCCAGCCTGGACCTGGCCTACGTGGCCGCAGGTCGTTTTGACGCATTCTGGGAGTCAGGCCTGTCTGAGTGGGACATGGCAGCAGGCGCACTGCTGATCCAGGAAGCTGGCGGCCTCGTCAGCGATTTCACCGGTAGCCACGACTTCCTTGAAAAAGGCCACATCGTTGCCGGCAACACCAAGTGCTTCAAAGCCGTGCTGACTGCAATCCAGCCACACCTGCCGGCCTCGCTGAAACGCTAAGCGAACGCCGCGCACAAAAAAAGCACCTTTCGAGGTGCTTTTTTTTGGCCTGCTTTAACTGTATGAGCAGCCGGTCGACGCTCGATTGCCTCGCGATCTATTGATCTTTTAAAAGATCGCGAGGCAAGCTCGCCCCTACAGATCAGTGCATTAATTCAGGATCAAGTTGCCCTGCTTATCCACGGCAATTTCATTGCCCGGCTCGTGATCCATACGCACTTTGCCTTCCTTGCCATTAAGCGTGTAGCGCACGTCATAACCGACCACCTTTTCACTGATGTCGTTGACGGTGTTACAGCGCGTTTGCGTCGTGGTGTACGTGTCACGCTCCTGCATTCCTTCCTGCACCCGGTTACCGGCGTAACCACCGCCCAAGGCACCCGCTACAGTGGCAATTTTTTTGCCGCTACCGCCGCCGACCTGATTACCCAGCAGGCCACCCGCCACCGCACCAATCACACTGCCGACGATTTGGTGCTCATCCTTGACCGGCGCACGGCGCGTGACAGTCACGTCTTTACACACCTCACGCGGGGTTTTAATTTGCTGCGAGACCGGCTGAACAGCCAACACCTGAGCAGACTCAGGGCCTTTAACCAAGCTGTAAGTGGCAAAAGCGCCACCGGCAGTGACACCGACAGCCCCCAACACCGCACCTACCAGCAAAGACTTGTTCACGTGAACCTCCAGACCATCACAAGTAGGAATATTCCTACATCCATCACTCCCAGCCTTGGAGCATAAAAAAAGGCGCGAGTTCAATACTCGCGCCTTTTAGGTGACCACCGGGATTAACAGAACGTTATGGACGGTCGTCGATTTCCTTCTCGCTCGCCGCTGGAGGAATCAAATCCTCAGCACTGAGTTTGAGCCAGATCAACACCACGTTGGCGATGTAGATCGACGAGTAAGTACCCGCCATCACGCCCACGAACAGGGCAATCGAGAAGCCCCACAGGTTGTCGCCACCAAAGATCAACAGTGCTGCAATGGCCAGCAAGGTCGACACCGAGGTCGCCACGGTACGCAGCAGGGTTTGCGTGGTCGAAATGTTGATGTTCTCAACCAGCGTCGCCTTGCGCAGTACCCGGAAGTTCTCACGAACCCGGTCGAATACCACGATGGTGTCGTTGAGCGAGTAACCAATAATCGCCAGCACCGCCGCCAGCACCGTCAGGTCGAAGGTGATCTGGAAGAACGACAGCACGCCCATGGTCACGATCACGTCGTGCACCAGAGAAACGATCGCACCGACCGCGAACTTCCACTGAAAGCGGAAGGCCAGGTACAGCATGATGCCGCCCAGCGCCATCAGCATGCCGAGGCCGCCCTGGTCGCGCAGCTCTTCACCGACCTGCGGGCCGACGAACTCAACGCGCTTGATGACCGCAGGGTTGGCCGAGTCGGCCTCGCCCAGCGCAGCCGCTACCTTGTTGCCCAGTAGCGGGTCATCACCCGGCATCCGCACCAGCAGGTCGGTTGTCGCACCAAAGCTCTGCACCACGGCGTCGTGGAAGCCGGCCGTAGCCAGCTCATCACGCACCTTGGTCAGATCAGCCGGCTTCTCGTAGGTCAGCTCGATGAGCGTACCGCCAGTGAAGTCCAGGCCGTAGTTCATGCCCTTGTGAAACATGCTGAACAGCGCCAGCACGGTAAGCAGCACAGTGACGCCGAACGCAACGTTGCGCACGCCCATGAAGTTGATAGTACGTAACATGGCAGCCCCTTAAATCCACAACTTCTTGAAGTCCCGACCGCCGTAGATCAGGTTGACCAATGCTCGGGTCACCATAATGGCCGTGAACATAGAGGTGAAGATACCGAGCGACATGGTGACCGCAAAGCCTTTAACCGGCCCGGTACCCATGGCGAACAGAATCCCGCCGACCAACAGGGTTGTCAGGTTGGAGTCGACAATCGCCGTAAATGCACGATTGAAGCCTTCATTGATCGCCCGCTGCGGTGTCATGCCTGTGGCCAGCTCTTCACGAATACGCGAGAAGATCAGTACGTTGGCGTCGACCGCCATACCCATCGTCAGCACGATACCGGCAATACCCGGCAGGGTCAGGGTTGCACCCAGAATCGACATCAGAGCCAGCAGCAAGACCATGTTGCCCGCCAACGCCACCGTCGCGATCACACCGAAGAAGCGGTAGATGGCGATGATGAAGATCGACACAAACAGCATGCCCCACAGCGAAGCATCAACACCTTTGGCAATGTTGTCCGCACCCAGGCTCGGGCCAATGGTGCGCTCTTCAGCGAAGTACATCGGTGCCGCCAGACCACCGGCACGCAACAGCAGTGCAAGTTCCGACGCTTCACCCTGACCATTCAGACCGGTGATCCGGAACTGACTGCCCAGCGGCGATTGAATGGTCGCCAGGCTGATGATCTTTTTGTCTTCTTTGAACGACTGAACCGGTACGTCCTTCTCAACACCGTCAACCACTTGCTTGGTGTAGGTCGTCACCGGGCGTTGCTCGATGAAGATGACCGCCATGCTGCGACCCACGTTGCTGCGCGTCGAACGGCTCATCAGCTCGCCACCATGACCATCAAGCTTGATGTTCACTTGTGGACGGCCGTGCTCGTCAAAGCCCGCCTGAGCGTCAGTCACCTGGTCACCCGTAATGATCAAGCTGCGCTCGATCTGGGCGGCAGGACGATTGCCCTCGCGGAATTCGAAAGTCTCGGAAGTGGCTTTCGATGCGCCCGGCTCAGCGGCCAGACGGAACTCAAGGTTGGCCGTCTTGCCCAGAATACGCTTGGCTTCGGCGGTGTCTTGTACGCCCGGCAGCTCAACCACGATGCGGTTGGCACCCTGACGCTGAACCAGAGGCTCGGCAACACCCAACTCGTTAACCCGGTTACGGACGGTTGTCAGGTTTTGCTTGATGGAGTATTCACGGATTTCCGCCAGCTTGGCCGGGGTCATCGCCAGACGCAGAACCGGCTGGCCATTAAGGTCCGCTGCCGTTACGTCGAAGTCATTGAAGTTTTTGCGGATCAGGCCGCGCGCTTGCTCACGGGTTGCTTCATCGCTGAAACCCAGCTGAATGGCACCATTGAGTTGCGGCAGGCTGCGGTAACGCACTTTCTCTTTACGCAGCAGGCTTTTGACATCGCCTTCGTACACTTTCATGCGTGCATCAACGGCTTTGTCCATGTCCACTTCCAGCAAGAAGTGCACACCACCCGACAAGTCCAGACCCAATTTCATTGGGTGAGCACCCAGGCTACGCAGCCACTGAGGCGTTGTCTGCGCCAGGTTGAGCGCAACGACAAAGTCGTCACCCAACGCTTTACGCACAACATCCTTGGCTGGCAACTGGTCGTCTTTCTTGGCCAGACGCAGCAAACCGGTTTTGCCGTTCTGGGCCAGGGAAGCGCCTTTGACAACGATACCGTCGTCGGTCAGCGCCTTGCTTGCGCGGTCCAGATCAGCTTCAGTCACCTGCAATGCCGTGCTCGCACCCGACACCTGAATGGCCGGGTCATCCGGGTACAGATTGGGAGCGGAATAAATAAAACCGATCGCCAGCACTGCCAGGATCAGTATGTATTTCCACAGAGGGTATTTGTTCAGCATCAATCACGCCGCCCGCTTAAAACGCGGGGCGCCTTGCGCGCCCCGTCGATTGTTAAAAGTTGAAACTTAGATCGCTTTCAGCGTGCCTTTAGGCAGCGTGGCTGCAACCGAGCCCTTCTGAATTTTCAGCTCTACAGTGTCAGACACTTCGATGACAACAAAAGCGTCGGAAACTTTAGTGATTTTGCCGGCGATACCGCCAGTGGTCACAACCTCATCACCTTTTTGCAGGTTACCCAACAGGGCCTTCTGCTCTTTGGCGCGCTTGGCTTGTGGACGCCAGATCATCAGATAGAAGATGACCAGGAAGCCGACCAGGAAAATCCATTCAAAGCCGCCGCCCATTGGGGCAGCAGCGGCAGGTGCTGCACCGTCCGCGAAAGCGGAAGAGATGAAAAAGCTCATTAAGCACTCCAGTTGCAATGTTGGTTCTTAGAGGTACGAAACTTAGTCCAAAGGCGGCACAGGAAGCCCGCGCTTGGCATAGAAGGCATCGACAAAGGTGGCCAATGTACCCTGTTGAATAGCCTCGCGCAAACCAGCCATCAGCACCTGATAGTGCCGCAAATTGTGGATGGTATTGAGCATGCTACCCAGCATTTCGCCGCACTTGTCCAGATGATGCAGATAAGCGCGAGAGAAGTTCTGGCAGGTATAGCAATCGCAGGTCGGATCCAGCGGCGAATCATCATGGCGATGGAACGCATTGCGGATCTTCAAAACACCCGTGTCGATAAACAGATGCCCATTGCGGGCATTGCGGGTTGGCATCACGCAATCGAACATGTCCACACCGCGGCGCACACCCTCCACCAGATCTTCTGGCTTGCCAACCCCCATAAGGTAACGAGGTTTGTCAGCAGGCATCATCGCGGGCAGGTAATCCAGCACCTTGATCATTTCGTGCTTGGGCTCACCTACCGACAGACCACCGATGGCCAGGCCGTCAAAGCCGATTTTGTTCAGGCCTTCGAGCGAACGCTCACGCAGGTTCTGGTGCATGCCGCCCTGAACGATGCCGAACAAGGCTGCGGTGTTGTCGCCATGGGCGATTTTCGAGCGCTGCGCCCAACGCAGCGACAGCTCCATGGACACACGGGCCACGTCTTCATCGGCCGGGTACGGGGTGCATTCGTCAAAAATCATCACTACGTCAGAGCCCAGGTCACGCTGAACCTGCATCGACTCTTCCGGCCCCATGAACACCTTGGCGCCGTCAACCGGGGACGCAAAGGTCACGCCCTCTTCTTTAATCTTGCGCATGGCGCCCAGGCTGAACACCTGGAAACCACCGGAGTCGGTCAGGATCGGACCTTGCCACTTCATAAAATCGTGCAAGTCGCCGTGCTTCTTGATCACCTCAGTGCCCGGGCGCAGCCACAGGTGGAAGGTGTTGCCCAGAATCATCTGCGCGCCGATGGCTTCAATGTCACGCGGCAGCATGCCCTTGACCGTGCCATAGGTGCCCACAGGCATGAAAGCCGGGGTTTCAACCACACCACGGGGGAAGGTCAGGCGACCACGACGAGCCTTGCCATCAGTGGCCAGCAGCTCGAAGGACATACGACAGTTGCTCATGCTTGATCCTCTGGGGCCGGGGCTGGAGCCGTCGGCGCGGGATTGCGGGTGATGAACATTGCATCACCGTAACTAAAGAAGCGGTATCCATGCTCAACCGCAGCCTTATAGGCCGCCATGGTTTCGGGATAACCGGCGAACGCCGAAACCAGCATCAACAGCGTGGATTCCGGCAAATGGAAGTTCGTCACCAGGGCATCGACCACATGAAACGGGCGGCCCGGGAAGATGAAAATGTCAGTGTCGCCACTGAACGGCTTCAGCACACCGTCACGCGCCGCGCTTTCCAGCGAGCGCACACTGGTGGTGCCCACCGCAATCACCCGCCCGCCACGCGCACGGCACGCCGCCACGGCATCGACCACATCCTGGCCGACTTCGAGCCATTCCGTGTGCATGTGATGGTCTTCAAGGCGCTCAACGCGCACCGGCTGGAACGTACCCGCGCCCACGTGCAGCGTGACAAACGCCGTTTCGACGCCCTTGGCAGCGATGGCCTGCATCAGCGGCTCATCAAAGTGCAGCCCCGCGGTCGGCGCGGCCACGGCGCCCAGGCGCTGAGCGTAGACCGTTTGATAACGCTCGCGGTCGGCACCTTCGTCCGGGCGGTCGATATACGGCGGCAGCGGCATATGCCCTACGCGATCGAGCAGCGGCAACACCTCATCGGTAAAGCCCAACTCAAACAACGCATCGTGGCGGGCCAGCATCTCAGCTTCGCCGCCGCCATCAATGAGGATTTTTGAGCCTGGTTTTGGCGACTTGCTGGAGCGCACATGCGCCAGCACCCGATGACTGTCGAGCACCCGCTCAACCAGAATTTCCAGCTTGCCGCCCGACGCCTTTTGGCCGAACAAGCGGGCTGGAATCACCCGGGTATTGTTAAACACCATCAAATCGCCTGGGCGCAAATGCTCAAGCAAATCAGTGAATTGACGATGTGCCAGTGCGCCACTCTCCCCATCCAGGGTCAGCAGGCGACTGTTACGGCGCTCCGCCAAAGGATGGCGTGCGATGAGTGAATCAGGGAGCTCGAAAGTAAAGTCAGCAACGCGCATGATAGGTTTCGTCTAGCAGGGCCGGGGAGTTTAACGGACTTAGTAAAAATAGACCAATAAGTTGTTGACCGACCTAAATGTCATCTCTATACTTCGCCGCCATTGAGCCCTGATGGCGGAATTGGTAGACGCGGCGGATTCAAAATCCGTTTTCGCAAGAAGTGGGAGTTCGAGTCTCCCTCGGGGCACCATCTTAAGAAAGACCTTGATTATCAAGGTCTTTTTTTTCGCCTGTAGAAAAGATCAAAAGATCGCGAGCAAGCTCGCTCCTACAAATGGCGTGCCCCCCTCCCCTGTAGCCATTGACGAGCACCGCGAGGCTACGTCCGGCTGCGACGCAGTCGTAGTTATTTCGCAGCCACGCATCCTGTAGTCGCTGCCGAGGCACGAAGGCTGCGAGCGGCTTCCCAAGATCAAAAGATCGCGAGGCAAGCGCCTGCGCCACGTTTGCCCTTTTCAACCGGGAGGGTTACTCTCGCTCCGTCGCTGCCCATTCAGCGACCGGACGTCGCGGTCCGAGCATATACAGGCGCACAGGCGCCACCATTTCAATAGCTGGCGCTTTTTTGTGCCCGCTAGTCTGTTATGGCGGCTGTGTGTGGGAGACCTTCGGGTCTGCCGGGGTTCCTGTATGCCCGGTCCGCGAACCCGCACATGGCTGCCACCCATATTCGTTTCGCGGCGAACTGTGGCAGCTCCTCACATACAGGAGTTACGCCCAATGACACGCCCTGCTTCCCCTTTGCTCCATACCACCGGTGCTGCCACGTTCGGCACGTGTAATGCTCAGAATCAACGCTTGTTCAGCGTCAACCCCGGTATTTCGGGCGTTGAGGCGATGGAGCATGCCTCTCTACTGATGAACTGCGTCAATACGCTGTCGTTTCTCGGGGCCATGGACGATGGCAACGAAGCCATGCGCTGGGCTTCGCACTATCTAAGCGAGATGGCCAAGGCGGTCATTGATGACCTCACACTAGGGTTGCAGCAGGCTCAAGAAGGGGACGCCGTTTAAGATTACCTGCGCAGAAAACCGGCCACCGCGCCGGTTTTTTTGTGCCACACATCGGTAACCCCGCGCTCAAAGCGCCCTCTCCTGCTCCACCATCTTGCACAATTGCAGCGCGATCTAGACAATGCGACTCATTATCAATCAGTGATATTGGTTGGCCATTTATGCCTGCTCCTGACCATAGCGCCTTGCACCTGTTGTACAGCGAACATAATGGCTGGCTCAAAAGCTGGTTGCGCGCGCGGCTGGGTAACGCCAGCGATGCAGCCGATTTGGCTCAGGACACGTTTGTACGCTTGCTGGCGTCCCGTGATATCGAGCAGATCCGCGAGCCGCGCACTTACTTGAGCGCCATTGCCCGAGCACTGATGATCGACAAGTTTCGGCGCCGTGCCCTGGAGCAGGCGTACTGCGAAGCGCTGGCGCTGCACCCTGAACCAATGGATATTTCGCCCGAAAAACGCCTGCTGATTCTCGAAACCCTGGTGGCGATTGATTCCATGCTGGACGGCCTGGGCGAGCGCACGCGGCAGATTTTCCTCAGCGTTCAACTCGAAGGCCTTAGCTATGTGGCCACCGGCAAACGCCTGGGAGTGTCGGTGACCACGGTTAAAAAGCACGTGATCCGCGCCATGACGCATTGCTTGCTGTTAACGGAAGACTGATGGCACCGCCTCTCGATCTGCACACCCTCGAAGCCGCCGCCACCTGGTATGTGCGGCTCAGCAGCAGCGCGCCCAATGAGGCAGACCAACAGGCGTGGGCCGCCTGGTTGCAGGCCAGCCCGCAGCATGCACGGGCCTGGGCGCGCGTGGAGAAACTGCAAAGCCAATGGGCCGGACTGCCGGCAGAGGTCACACTGACAACGTTGGCCGGGGTGAAGGCGCGTCGCCGCGCGGTGCTCAAAACCCTGGGCTTGTTGCTGGCCGCAGGCGGCAGTGGCTGGCTGGCCACGGAGCACGTGCCTTACCGGGCCATGCTGGCTGATCAGCGCACCGCCACCGGGCAGCGTCGGCACCTGCGCTTAAGCGATGAAAGCCAGATAGACATCAATACCGACAGCGCGCTGGACATTGTTTTCAGTGCGCAAACGCGCCTGATCCGCCTGCACCGGGGCGAAATTCTGGTGCAAACCGCCAGCGACTCTCGGCCTTTTATCGTCGAGTCGCCCCAAGGCAGTGTGCGCGCCTTGGGCACGCGCTTTGTGGTGCGCTGCGGGCCAAGCTTTACCGAGGTGTGCGTGCTGGAAAAGGCGGTTGAGCTGCGGCCCTTGAACCACCCGTCACGGGTGCAGCGCCTGGATGCGGGCCAACAGGCTCACCTGGAACCCAATGAGGTCAGCGCCATCACCGCGGCCCCGGCGGGTGCTGGTGCGTGGAGCCAAGGCATGCTGACGGTCATCGATTGGCGTTTGGGCGATTTCATCACTGAGCTAAGCCGCTACCGCCCCGGCGTATTGCGTTGCGATCCCGGCATTGCGCACTTGCGCCTCAGTGGCGCGTTTCGGATTGATAACACCGACACCATTCTGGAAAACCTCAGTCAGTCGCTGCCGGTCACGGTGCGTTTCATCACACGTTATTGGGCCACTGTCGAAGCGGCTTAAGTTTTTTTGCGAATAATTCCCACTAAGGGTTGCCGATTTCAATTTTCGTTCGGCCATGTACAGAAAGCAGCGATCACAGCTGCGCCTCTGCCCCTGCCAACGGAAGGAAACCTGTATGTCACGATTTACCCTTAGCGCCGCCAAGCCGCTCGCGCAGGCCATCCGCCTGGCGGTGGCGCTCGGTGCCTCTGCGGCCGCAGCCCTGGCCGCCCCCCACGTGTCGGCGCAAACCCAGACCCACGCCTACCAGATCAATGCCGGCTCACTGGGCACCGCCCTGAGCCTGTTTGCGACGGCGGCGAATGTGACGCTGTCGTTTAACGCCGAACAAACCCAAGGCATGACCACATCGGGCCTTAACGGCACCTATGGTGTTGATGAAGGCCTTGCGCGCTTGCTGGCAGGCAGTGGCTTGCAGGCTCAGCGCCAGGCCAATGGGGCCTACGTGCTGGTGCCCGCCGCGAAGGATGGCTCGCTACAACTGGGGGCCACGTCGATCACCGGCCAAGCGCTGGGTGAAGTCAGCGAAAATACCGGTTCCTACACCACCGGCTCCACGACCACGGCCACCAAGCTCAACCTGAGCCTTAAAGAGACGCCCCAGTCTGTCAGCGTCATGACCCGCCAGCGCATCGACGACCAAAACCTCAACAGCATCGGCTCGGTGCTTGAGCAAACGCCCGGTATCAACGTGCAAAGCCCCGGCAGTGATCGTCTGTATGTGTTCTCACGCGGGTTGGCGATTGATAACTATCAATACGACGGCATGCCGACCACCTCGTTCGCGTTCAGCCAGGCATTGCCGCAAGCGCTGTCGGACATGGCGATTTATGACCACATCGAAGTGCTGCGCGGTGCGTCCGGTTTACTCTCCGGCACGGGCGACCCTTCCGGCACCATCAATATGGTGCGCAAAAAGCCCACCTCGACGTTCCAGGGCTACGTCAGTGCCGGCCTCGGCTCATGGGACCTGTACCGCACCGAAGTGGACGTGTCCGGCCCGCTGACGCCGACCGGTAATGTGCGCGGGCGCGCCGTCGCGGCCTATCAACAAGCCAACAGCTTTACCGATTATCTGCAGCAAGAAAAAACCATCCTCTACGGCGTGGCAGAAGCCGACCTGAGTGACAGCACGCTGCTGACCGTCGGGGCCGAATACCTTTACAACGATCCGCGCGGTTTCTCTACCACGGGCCTGCCGATGGTGGACAACAAGGGCAACCAACTGCACCTGTCACGCAGCGAAAACCCGGCCAGCCGCGACAGCACCAACCGCCAGGAGTCGGTGAATGCCTTCGCCTCGATCGAGCAAAAACTGGCCCATGACTGGACGCTGAAGGTCTCCGCCAACTCCCTGTACGGCACCCGCGAGTACGACTCGATCATCGTCGGCACCACCACGGGGTTCCTTAACCCGCAGACCGGCAGCGGCCTGAGTTACACCGCGACCAAGGGCGACAACACCCAAGAGCAAAAAGGCCTGGATGTGATGCTGTCCGGCCCTTACCAATGGCTGGGGCGCGAGCACGAACTGGTGGTGGGGTTTAACTATCAGAGCTACGAAAACCGTCGTAACGGCTTCGGCAATCTGCTGGCCAACGGCACCAGCGACAATGGCGTCAGCGGCAAGCCGGTGAATATTTACAACTGGGACAACTACGCGCCCAACGCCTCTTACAACTTCAACCGCGAAGACGACAACATCAACCAATGGCAGAACGGTGTGTACCTGGCCACCCGGCTCAAACCCACCGATGACCTCTCTGTGATCCTCGGCACGCGCGTGAGCAACTATCGCTACGATGCCTTTTTGCATTACAACGTCGCGAACATGCAGCGCTTCAACACCGATGACACCTTGCGGGTCAATGGCAAGGTCACGCCGTACGCCGGGGTGGTCTACGACCTGACCCCCAACCACTCGGTCTATGCCAGCTACACCAGCATCTTCAAGCCACAGCCCTACCGCAACACCAGCGGCAACCTGCTGGACCCGCGCAAAGGCGACAACTACGAAATCGGGCTCAAGAGTGATTACTATGACGGCCGCTTGAACACCGCCATTGCGCTGTTTGAAGTTGACCTGGACCACGACGCCATCGCCGACGGACTGGTGATCGGCAACGACAACCTGACCGCGTATGTCGCGAAAAAGACCAAGACCCGTGGCATTGATATGGAAGTCAGCGGCGAACTGCTGCCCGACTGGAACCTCAACGCCAGTTATAGCCACAGTGTGGTTAAAGACGC
Organism: Pseudomonas sp. FSL R10-2189; assembly: GCF_009600325.1. NCBI lineage: Bacteria > Pseudomonadati > Pseudomonadota > Gammaproteobacteria > Pseudomonadales > Pseudomonadaceae > Pseudomonas > Pseudomonas sp. FSL R10-2189. The sequence goes on along the minus strand of NZ_WIVZ01000001.1, from coordinate 248,865 downwards.
TGATAACGAGCGCGTCAAAACCATCATTCCGGCCGACATGCTGAAGGTCTGGACCACCTACCGCCTGCCCGGCGAACTGGACCGCGTGACCGTCGGCGGCGGGGTCAACTGGCAAAGTGCAATCCATATGACCGTGGACAGCTGGCAGCTCACCGCCCCGGCCAAGGTCAAGCAAAGCGACTACGCCGTTGCCAACCTGATGGCGCGCTATCAACTCACACCGCAGTGGTCGGCCACGGCCACCCTCAACAACGTGTTCGACAAAAAGTACATCAGCTCGCTGGACGAGAACTTCCGCAGCGGCTCTTATGGCCCGCCGCGTAACGTGATGTTGACGACCAAGTACACGTTCTAAACCGGTAACGCTCATAGCGCCGCCCTCTCAGTGATGAGACGGCGGCGTTTTTACTGAGACCCAAGACTTTTTTTTCACCGGCAAAAAAGCCATCATCCCCCGCTCAATCCCCGCCACAGGACCACGCCCCATGGAACGCCCGCTGGAGACCGTCGCCCTTTTCTCGCTCAAGCTCGCCTACGAAACGGAGGGCCAAAGCCCGATTCTGCGCGACGACATGGTCATGGGTGACTATCAGCGCGACGTGTTTGCCTTTCTGGTGCGCAAGGGCGACCTGGAGGCGATCAAGGCCAAAATCGATGAGTGCATCGACCTGGCCATGGACGCCATCGGTGGTGCGGACTCGCCCATGGGGCGCGAATTGCAGAAGCTGGCGCTTGGGGTCCAACAGGCGCACAGCCTGGAGCAACTGAACGCGCCGCTGCTGGCCCTCAAGGATTATTTACACGACATCCTGTGATTACTGGTCTTTGAAGGTTTCGATATAAGCCAGCAGGTTGGCGATTTTCTCCGGGTCGCTGATGCCCCAGAAAATCATGCGCGTGCCCTTCACCACTTTTTTCGGGGCTTCGATGTACGCCGCGAGCGTCTCGGGGGTCCAGACCACGCCTGAATTTTTCATCGCCTCCGAAAACTGGTAACCCGGCAAACTCCCGGCCTGGCGACCGACCACACCATTCAAATGCGGCCCAAAACCGCTGCGGGCGTTTTCCCCGATGCTGTGGCACCCGCCGCAGGTCTTGCTGAACAATTTGCCGCCCGCCTCTGCATCGCCCGCCGCCGCAGCTCCCAGGCTAAACAGTCCGGCATTCAGGGTCACAAGCAAGGTCAGCAAGGCTCGGTACGTCATAGGTGACTCCACATCAGGTCGAGGTGTTCAGGCAGGCGCCACTATAGCCCAGGCCTAAAACCCGTCACGAGACCCAGATCATGTGTTTCGCTCGGCGGTGATTGCAGTTGCCATCATATCGCCGCTAGACTTGAGAACGATTCGCACTCACCTTCTGGAAAACCGACCGGTGCAACCTCTCTCGACTCGCAAGCTGGGCTTTTTTTTCAGCGATCACCACCGTTGGTTGCTGCAGCATATTCGTCGGCGCGTACGTAACCCTGCGGATGCCGAGGACACGGCAGCCGACACGTTTTGCCAAATGCTCGCCGCCAGAGTCGACCCGGACAGCATCGAGCAGCCGCGGGCTTATTTATCGACGATTGCGCGACGTTTGATTTTCGATCGGCACCGGCGCGGCAAATTGGAAAGTGCCTATCTGGAACGCCTGGCCCTGCTCCCGGAAACCGTGGTGCCTTCCCCCGAAGAACAGTTGCAGTTGATTGAAGCGCTGGTGGCCATCGACCGGGCCATCGATGGTTTGCCGCTGGTGGTCAAAGCCACCTTTTTGTACAGCCAGCTGGATGGCCTGAGCTATGTGGCCATTGCGCAAAAACTCGGCCTGTCGGAACGCACCGTCAGCCGCTACATGAAACAGGCCTTGCGCCAGTGTTATCTGTGCGAGGCCGCGCTATGAGCAATTTACGCCTGGACCCGGTCAGCGAACAGAGCATTGACTGGATGGTGAAGCTGCGCGCTGACACGCCCGACGCCGCCCTGCTGGAGCGTTTCAACGCATGGCTGGCCGCAGACCCGGCGCATGTGCACGCGTGGGACACCCTGCAAAAACGCCTCGGTGGCTCGTTCAATACCGTTCGCGCGCTGGACCGGCGCCTGCCCGGGCAAGCGGGTGAAGCGCGGTTAGTGCTGCTGCAACCGAGCACCACACGGCGGGACGCTTTGCGCACGCTGGCCGGTTTGGGCTTGCTCGGCGGTGGGTTGTGGCTGGGCGCCAGCAGCCCGTTGGGTGAGTCGTTGCTGGCCGACCTGTCGACCGGGGTGGGTGAGCGCGATGACTTTAACCTGGCCGATGGCAGCTGCCTTAGCCTCAATGCCAACAGCGCGGTTGACCTGCATTTCAACAGCCAGCAACGGCTGGTGATTTTACGTCGCGGCGAGTTGGTGATTCAGGTGGCGCCCGATGTGCGTCGTCCACTTCGCGTGCGCACCGCCGAGGGCGAGGTACAAGCCCTGGGCACGCGCTTTTTGGTCTCGCAAGAATCAGCGGCCAGCCGCGTCGTGGTCCTTGAGCATGCGGTTGAAACCCGGTTGTTCAACGGCACCACCCTGGCCCTGCAAGAAGGCCAGTCTGCCCTGCTCTACCCGCGGCAGATCGTCCTGCAAGCGGGCGATCAGCATTACCGCGCCGAGTGGTTGAACGGTCGGCTTAACGTGCTGGATGACTCCCTGGCGCAAGTGGTTGATGCGCTGCGCCCTTACACCCGTGGGCTGGTGCGGGTCGCCCCTGAAGTGCGCGGCCTGCGTGTACAAGGCGTGTACCCGCTGAATGACCCCGACCGGGCCTACACCGCGTTGGCCGAAACCCTGCCCATTCGCGTGGACCGCTACAGCCCGTGGCTGACGCTGATCCGGCCAGCCTGAGCCACGGCGCAAAAATATTTTTGATAATTGCTCGCATCCGTGTCCGGTTTTTAATTCTCAGCCCACCTATCTCCTGAGACTTCCACACGATCAGGAGAATGCTGTGCTCAACCCGTGGCCCCACACCCGTTACGCCGCTGTAGCCCTTGCCGCCCTGGCCAACCCGGCCTGGGTGCAAGCCCAAGAGGTCAATTTCAATGTACCCGCAGGTCCCCTGGCCACGACGTTGAACGCCATCGCCAGCCAAAGCGGGCACATCGTTTCGCTGGAACCGGGGCTGGTGCAGGGCAAACAGGCACCTGCGGTGATCGGCCAGATGTCGCCAGAGCACGCCATGGAAGCAGCACTGCGCGGCAGCGGCCTGCAATTGCGCATCACCGCGCAAGGCAGCTTCAGCGTCGAACCGACACCTCACGATGCGCAGGCATTGCAACTGGGCGTCACCAGCATTACCGAGCGCAGCCTGGATGCCACCACTGAAGGTTCAGGCTCCTACAGCGCGCGCGCCGTGACCATCGGCAAGGGCGCGCACAGCCTCAAGGAAACCCCGCAATCCATCACCGTCATGACCCGCAAAATGCTCGATGACCAGAACCTCAACACCATCGAGCAAGTGATGGAGAAAACCCCGGGCATCACCGTGTACGACTCGCCCATGGGCGGCAAGTACTTCTACTCCCGTGGCTTTCGCATGACCGGCCAATACCAGTACGACGGCGTGCCGTTGGACATTGGCAGCAGCTACGTGCAGGCCGACAGCTTCAACAGCGACATGGCGATCTACGACCGGGTTGAAGTGCTGCGCGGCGCCGCCGGGATGATGAAAGGCGCGGGCGGTACCTCGGGCGGCGTGAACTTTGTGCGCAAGCGCGGCGAATACACCCCACACACCCAACTGTCGCTGTCGGCCGGAACGTGGGACAACTACCGCGGGCAGATCGACACGGGCGGCCCGCTGAACGACACCGGCAGCGTGCGCGGTCGGGCAGTGATCACCGAGCAAACGCGCCAGTACTTCTATGACGTCGGACAGCGCAAAGATCAGATCTACTACGGTGCGCTGGATGTCGACCTGAGCCCCGACACCACGCTGGGTGTCGGCCTGGCTTATGAAGACGTCGACGCCACACCCTGCTGGGGCGGCTTGCCGCGCTATGCCGATGGCAGTGACCTGAAGCTCAAGCGGTCCACGTGCCTGAACCCGGCGTGGAACCATCAGCGCAGCAAGCGCACCACCTGGTTCGGCGATTTAAAACATCAACTCAATGACGATTGGGCCGTAAAGGTTGCCGGGGTCTATTCCAAAAACACCCAGGACATGGAATACGCCTTCCCCAGCGGCTCAGTACCGGTGGGTGCGACCCAATCGAACACACTGGTCATTGGCAGCACCTATGACTATGACCAGGTTGACTACGGTTTTGACGCCTACCTCAATGGCACCTTCGATGCCTTTGGCCAGCAGCACGAACTCACAGTCGGGGCCAATGCCAGTCGCTCCAGAAAGGATGACTTCTTCGCCGTGGCCGTGCTCCCGGATCGGCAAGACGTATTCAACCCCAACCACCACCTGCCGCAGCCCGACGACAGCTACTACCTGGCCAATGCCTCCCGTGGCGGCCCGATGGACATGCGCATCAAGCAATACGGCGCCTACTCCATCGCCCGCCTGAAACTGGCCGAACCGCTGACATTAGTATTGGGCAGCCGGGTGAGCTGGTACTCCTCCAACAGCGACTCCGTGTCTTACTGGCGCGGTGAAGGCACCCCGGTGCATACCCAAGCCAAAGAAACCGGGCAAGTCACCCCGTTTGCCGCCGTGTTGTTCGACCTCAATGACAACCTGACCGCCTACGCCAGCTACACCGACATTTTCACCCCGCAAGGCAACTACAGAACCCTGAGCGGCGCAACGCTCAAGCCTCTGATCGGCCAGAGTTACGAAGTGGGCATCAAGGGCGAATGGTTTGACGGGCGCCTGAACAGTGCATTCAACCTGTTCCGCACGATTCAAAAAGATGCCGCCCAAGATGATCCCCTGTGCCCCGACAGCAGTTGCTCGCAGAACTCCGGCAAAGTGCGTGCCCAGGGTTTTGAAGCCGAAGTGAGCGGCGAAGTCATTGATCGCCTGCAACTGCTGGCCGGCTACACCTACACCCAGACCAAAGTGCTGGAGGACGCCGACGCTGCGCAAAATGGCGTGCCCTATAACTCTTACGTGCCGCGCCACTTGCTGCGGGTATGGGCCGACTACGGCCTGAGCGGCGCGCTGGACCGCGTCAGCGTAGGCGCCGGGGTCAATGCCCAGAGCAGCAACTATCGCGTCTCGCCCATCAGCGGCAATGACATGACCCAGTCAGGCTACGCCGTGTGGAACGGCCGCGTGAGCTACCGCATCGACGACACTTGGTCGGTGGCACTGAACGGCAACAACCTGTTCGACAAGCGCTACTACGTGACCGTCGGCACCGAAGGCTTCGGCAACTTCTATGGCGAACCGCGCAATTTCGTCATGTCGCTCAAAGCTGATTTCTGATCGCTGCAAGAGAGCCACCGTCTTCAACGCCGCGCAGTTAACAGGACACCGATAATCGACAGCATCCCCCAATCGGTTCCCTCTCCTTCGGGAGAGGGCTAGGGAGAGGGGGCTCTTAGATCAAAAGATCGCGAGCAAGCTCGCTCCTAAAAAGAAATTCGCGTCAGCCAGCAAAACCGCCCGCGGCGAGGAACGTGCGTTCCTGCTCAGTCGAGACACGCCCCAAGACGTCGTTGCGATGGGGAAAACGCCCGAAGCGCTCAATGATATCGGCGTGTTCCTTGGCCCAACGGGTGTCTTGGGGGTTGAGTTTTTCATGCAGTTCCAACGACAGACGCTGGTCATCGGCGTCTTCGGAATGCTCAAACGGCAAGTAACAAAACCCGCGCAACGCCACTTCAATCTGTTGATCCAGCCCCGACTCAATCACCTGCCGGGCGTAAAACCGAGCCAGCGGATCGGTGGCGAACATGTGCGCGGTGCCACGGAAGGCATTGCGCGGGTATTGGTCCAGCAACAGCAGCAATGCCAGCGCGCCTTCTGGCTGTGCGGCCCAAGGCTCCAACTCGCGCCTGGCGGCCTGAAAATGCGCGGTGTAGAAGGTCTCACGAAAGCGCTTGTCGAAAGCCTCGTCCTTGGCAAACCAATGCGTGGGGCCAGCCTGCTTCCAAAATTCAACCACCGCGTGGGGTGTGGTGTCAGTCGTCACGTTGCGTCCCTCCCTAAAGGTTGTCGATGGAGCTTAGACGCTTTTAATGCGCCACTTGCTCAGCCAGCAACACCACGGCAATCACGATCATGATCGCGCCCGAGACGCGGCTGACGTTTTGCGCCGCGCTGGGGCGGGTCTGCAACACGGCCTTGGCGCCGAAGCCGACCATCAGGTACACCACACCACAGCTGAACGCGTGCAGTGCGCCCAAGGCGACAATTTGCGCGGGTATCGGCCACACGGACAGCGGGTCGGTGAATTGCGGCAACAACGCTAAAAACAGCAGAAACACCTTGGGGTTCAAGCCGCTGACACACAACCCTTTCCAGGCCCAGCGCAACCCGGAATCAGCCACTTGCACGCTGCCTGATTCGGGCGTCGAGGGGTGGCGAATCATGCTGATGCCCAACCAGAGCAAATACCCCGAACCGGCAATCGTCATGGCCCGCAAGATCATCGGGTGGCTCGCCACCAGCCCGCCAACCCCGGCCGCGACCACCACCGTCGCCAGCAAATGCCCCGAGAGCAAACCGGCCACCGCCGGGGTCACCAGACGCCCGCGCATGCCCGCAGAAATCGCGTAAGCCCAGTCTGCGCCGGGGGTAATGATGAACAGAAAAGACACCGCCCAAAAAGCGGCCAATACGCTGAGAGTCACAGGGTTCTACCTTCTACAGTGAGCCGGAGGGGTCAGCACCACGCGGTTATGAAACGTGGGCAGCCCGTAGAAGAATAGGGAAATGCTGATAGGATTATCTTTCGTTTATCCCCCTAGAGCGCTATCAACCTAGAAGGTTCTTCCACGTGGATCGAATTGACCGCAAGATTCTCGCTGAGCTGCACGCCGATGGCCGCTTGTCCCTCACCGAACTCGCAGAACGCGTGGGGCTGAGCCTTTCGCCGTGCCATCGACGGGTGCGGGCGTTGGAGGAATCGGGGGTGATCCTGGGCTATCGCGCCCTGCTGGCGCCCAAGGAGCTGGGCCTGAGCTTTTCTGCGATCGTGTTCGTGACCCTGCGCGAAGTCACCCGCCAGGCCATTGCCGACTTTGAGGCGGCATTGCCAAAGATCCCGCAGATCATCGAAGCGCAGCGCCTGTTTGGCGACCCGGACTACCTGCTGCAAGTCATCACCAAAGACTTGCCGGCTTTTCAGCGCCTTTACGACGAACACCTCACCTCGCTGCCCAATGTGCAGCGGCTGGTGTCGACGCTGGTGATGAAGAACGTCATCAATGACCGGGTGCTACCGCTGTAAGCCGGGCATCAAGCCCTGCGCCAGTGCATCCAGCAGCACCCTGACCTTGGGTAGCGCGTCACGGTTTTTGGGCCACACCAGGTGTATCGCCAGCCCCTCGCTCGCCAGGTGCGGGAGCACTTCGACCAGGCTGCCCTCGGCCAGTTGTTGCTTGATCAGCCAGGTGGGCAACTGCGCGATCCCGCAACCGGCCATGACCGTGATGACCTGCGCCTCGCCATCGCCGACGATGTACTGCGCTGACATCACCCGACGCTCCATGGCGGCGCCCTGCTTGCCCACAAAACGCCAAGGGCTGACGGTGCCGTCTGCGCGACCGTAAGCCACGCACACGTGATGCTCCAGATCGCGCTCGGTCACGGGCTCGCCGTGTTGCTTGAGGTAAGCCGGCGAAGCGCAGAACACATGCCGCTCGCTGCCCAGATAACGGTGCCCCCACGCCGCCGGCCAGACGTCCGGGCCGCCCACGCGCACCACCACGTCCACGTCTTCTTCCACCGGGTCGATAAACCGGTCAGAAAACGACAAGTGTGGCTGCAACTGCGGGTACTGCTGCACACACGCCAACACCACCGGCAACGCCTGCAAACGCCCAAAAGCGGCGGGCAGGTCGATGCGAATACGCCCGCGCGGCTGCGCTGAGTCGGCGTGCAGCGTCAGCTCGGCTTCTTCCAGATCCGCCAGCACGGCCGTGCACGTACGATAAAACGCTGCGCCCGCATCGGTCAGGGCCAGGCGCCGGGTGGTGCGATTGAACAGGCGCACCTGCAAGCGGCTTTCCAGCCGCGCGATGCCTTTGCTGACAGCAGACGCGGTGAGGTTCATGCGCTCGGCCGCCGCCTTGAAACTGCCCGAGTCGCTGACGCAGACAAACACATCGATACCCTTCAAGCGCTCGGAAGAAAACATGACGGCCTCTTACTGATGAACTCAGTTCACTTAATTCGGTAAAAGGTATCGTAAATACGCCCCAATTTCCCCAGTAAGCTCAACGCCACGACTTTACTCACCCCACAGGCGCTTTTATGACCTCGCAAAAACCCACCGTTTTAATCACCGGCGCCACGGGCCAGATCGGCGGTGACACGCTGCGCCTGTTGCAGGACGACGACAGCATCACCTTGGTCGCCGCGGTGCGCTCAACCGCCAAAGCCCAACCGTTCGAGGCGCAAGGCATCCGCACGGTGATCATGGACTTTGATAAAGAACAGACCCTGGCGCCCGCCTTACAAGGCATCGACCGGGTCTTGCTGGTGACCGGCTACACCGTCGACATGCTGCGCCAAAGCAAAGTGTTTGTGGACCAGGCGAAAAAAGCCGGGGTGCAGCACATCGTGCACCTAGGTGCCTGTGGCCGTGACGACGCCAGCATCGGGCATTGGGCCTGGCACCAGTTGGTGGAGCGATACATTGAATGGTCGGGCTGTTCGTACACCCACTTGCGCCCGGAGTGCTTTATGCAAAACCTGCTGAGTTATGACGGGACTCAAGCGGTGAAATCCGGGGTGATTGAGCAGTACACCGGCGATACGCCGTTCAGTTGGGTCGATGGCGAAGACGTTGCCCGCGTGGCCGCGCAAGCGCTGTTGCACCCGGACACACACGCCGGTCAAACCTATCGCTTGGGTTACGACGTGCAATCGTACGGTGACGTGGCCACCATCATGACGCGGGTATTGGGCCAGCCGTTTCGCTACGACGCCCAGCCCCCCGAAGTGTTCCTGGAGAACATGCGCGCAGCCGGTGCCGAGATGGCGTACATGAGTTGCGTGTATGACAACTTTAAACGCATGGCCGCCAACAGCATCCCGGGTGCCCAGGACACGTTTGACAACTTCACGGCCATTACCGGCCGCCAGCCTGTGCGCTGGGAAGAATTTGTGCAAAAGCACCGCAGTGCTTTTGCGTATTGATCCTGTACGGCACAAAAACTGCTCAAGGGTGGGAGCGGGCGTGCTCGCGATGGGCTTCAGAACGCCCCGTCTGTTCGGCAAATACGCGTCATCGTTAACGACCATCGCGAGCAAGCCCGCTCCCACAGAGTGAACTGTATTGTGTGTAGGAGCAGGGTTATGTCAGCTCAGTTGTTGACGCATCGCCAGTTCAACACCGCGTATTTCCGCCAGCCCTTTGAGGCGGCCGATCAAGGAGTAACCGGGGTTGCTCTTGCGGTGCTGGTCGTCCAGTAGCTGGTGGCCGTGGTCCGGGCGCAGTGGCAAGCGCGGGCCGCCGTCGCGCTCGCGGCGCAGTTCTTCTTCGACCAGCGCACCGATCACGCCAACCATGTCGACATCGCCACCCAGGTGGTGGGCTTCGTGGAAGCTGCGCGGGTCGGCCTCGCGGCGGGTTGAGCGCAGGTGGGTGAAGTAAATGAACGGCGCAAATTGCTTGGCCATGGCCACCAGGTCGTTGTCTTCGCGCACACCATAAGAGCCGGTGCAGAAGGTCAACCCATTGGCCGGGCTTGGCGCTGCGTCGAGCAACCATTGCGCGTCCTGGGCCGTCGAGAGAATGCGCGGCAAGCCGAGCAGCGCCCGCGGTGGATCGTCCGGGTGGATGGCCATGCGCACGCCCACTTCTTCAGCCACCGGGATCACTTCACGCAAAAAGTGCCCCAAGTGCTCGCGCAGTTTGGCTTCATCGATGTCGTCATAGGTGCGCAGCAACGCCCGAAAGCTGTCCAGCGTGTAGTGTTCTTCTGCCCCCGGTAACCCGGCGATCAAGGTGTTGACCAAGGCTTCGCTGCGCGCCGGTGTCAGCGCGTCGAAGTAGGCTTTGGCCTGTTGAATATCGTCGGCGCTGTACTCGGCCTGCGCGCCCGGACGCTGAAGAATGAACAGGTCGAAAGCGGCAAAGGCGGTTTGATCAAAACGCAGCGCTCAACCACCGTCTTCCAGTTCCCAGGCCAGGTCGGTGCGGGTCCAGTCCAATACCGGCATAAAGTTGTAGCAGACGATATCGATGCCGCAGGCCGCCAGGTTACGCACGCTTTGCTGGTAGTTGGCGATGTATTCGTCACGGCGCCCGCAACCGCGCTTGATGTCTTCGTGCACCGGAATACTCTCGACCACCGACCAGGTCAAACCGGCGGCTTCGATCATTTTTTTACGCGCTGCAATGGCTTCCACCGGCCACACTTGGCCGTTAGGAATTTCATGCAGGGCGGTGACAATGCCGGTCGCTCCGGTCTGTCGCACATCGGCCAGTGAGATAGGGTCTTTGGGGCCGAACCAACGCCACGTCTGTTCCATGTGTGTCTCCCTTGTTATTCGTTGTGTGCTGCAAAGGTTTTTAAATGGTTAGGCATACCGCTGTGTTGCAGGGCGCTGTAAGGGCGCTGTAAGCCCGCTGCACGGCCTCGCGAAAAGCGCCCCGCGAAGACAGCTCGACCGGGAAGACTTGCTCCAGATCGAGAAAAGCATCGACCCGCGCCGAGCCGTCAAAACGCCCGCCCAGATCGGCGAACGTGGCGCTCAACGGGTCGTCGATAATGTGCATCACGCTGCCCGCCACAGGCTGCGTGCAGTAGTAAATCCAGGCCGCCACGCCGAGGGCGATGCAGTCGATGGGCTGCCCCGCCTCGAGCAACTGCCGGGCGCCTTGCAACCAGCGCTGCGGCAGTTTTTGCGAACCGTCCATGGCGATCTGCCGCAGGCGATGTTGCAGGCTGTCGTTGGCAAACCGTGCGCACAGATCGCGGGCATAACCCGACACATCAATGCCGGCAGGCAGGTTCAGGGTCGGCGCCGCTTCTTCATTCATGTAGCGGCGGATAAAGCGCAGCAGATCCGGGTCACTGATGGCCTCGAACACCGATTCATGCCCTGCCAGCAGCCCGATGTAAGCCATCAACGAATGGCTGCCGTTGAGCATGCGCAGCTTCATGGTTTCGAAAGGCCGTACATCGGCCACCATCTGCACGCCCTCCACTTCCCAGTCCGGGCGCCCCTGGGGGAAGTGGTCCTCGATCACCCACTGGCTGAAGCGTTCACACACCACCGCCGCCGGGTCATGGCAATCAAGCTCTTGCACAAGCCGGGTGAAGGCCTGGGCGTCCATGGCGGGCACGATGCGATCGACCATGCAACCCGGAAACGCCACCTGCTGTTCAATCCACTGCGCCAGCTCGCGGTTGTGTGCCGCCGCCAGACCGCTCACGGCCTGGCGGGTGCGCTGGCCGTTGTCGGGCATGTTGTCGCAACACAACACGGTGAAGGCCGGGATGCCTGCTTCGTACCGTCGGCGCAGGGCTTCGAGCACAATCCCCGGCGCAGTGCGCGGCGTTTGCGGGTGTTCAAGGTCGTGAATGACCGCCGGGGCTTGCAGCTGCAACTGCCCGCTGGCCGGGCTCAGGTAATAGCCTTTTTCGGTCACTGTGAGCGTGACGATTCGGGTGTTCGGGTCGGCCATGCGCTGCAATAGTTGCTCCAGCTCTTGCCCGCCATCCCCGACAAACAGCGCCTCACGCACCACCGTGATGTCGCGCAAGGTCACCTGTTCGCGGTCCTGGTACTCCGCCACCGCATAGCGGTTGTGCTGCTCGCGCAATTGCTCGACCAGCGCCCGGTTGGAGCGCAGGTTGGCACTGCACACGCCCCAGGCGCTGTGACCGTGGCGATTGAGATGACGCTGCACATACACCGCCTGATGAGCGCGGTGAAACGCTCCCAGACCCAAATGCACAATCCCGACTTCGGCCTCGGCCGCGACCGAGGGCACACGCTGAACAACAGGCATCGCGACTCTCCTCAAAGCTCAGGGCTGCGACAGCGCCGGGCGCGGCACAACCGTGTCTGTTGGCGGCACAGCAACGTCGGTGACGGGCAGCGGTCTGACATAACGCGCCACACACACGGCTCCGATGATGGTCAGCAGCCCCGCCAGCAGGAAGGCACTGGTGAACGAGCCGGTGAACTGCACCAGAAAGCCGGTCAAGGTCGGGCCGATGATGCCCGAGGTGTTGGCCAGAAAATGCATGAAACCACTGACTCCACCCACCCGTGCGGCGGGCACGGTGTCCTGGATGATCGCCCAGTAAATGGCGCCGGTGAGGTACAGAAAGAACACCGCCAAGGCAACCAGCGCGACCGCCGGGTACAGGGTTTTGACGATACCGGCGAAACCGATGCACACCGCACAGGCCAGCAAGCACGTGACCAGCACCACTTTGCGCGAGAACATCATGCGCCCGGTTTTTTTGAACACGAAGTCGGAGATAAACCCGCCCAGCGCCAGCCCGAGGAAACCCAGCACCCAGGGAATGACCGTGGCGATGCTCATCTCTTTAACGTTGAGGCCGTGAGCCATCGTCAGGTAGCTGGGGAACCAGGTCAGGAAGAAAAACAGCGTGTAGTTGTACGAGAAGAACGCCAGAGAGGTAAACAGCACCGTCGGTTGCTTGAGGTAGTAACGCAGCGGATGCACCGGCAGCGCCGCCATGTCGCTCTGGCCTTCACCTTCGGCAATCTCTTGCGCAACCTTGCCGGTAGGTTTGTCCTTGACGAACTTGTACCAGACCGCCGCCCACACCAGGCCGATCAACATAATGATGATGAAAGAGACCTTCCAGCCGTAGCTGATGGCAATGAAGCCCACCACGGGCCCGGAAATCGCGCCCCCCAACGGGGTGCCCGACATGGAGGAGCCCAACGCCCGCGCCCGTTGTTTAGGCGTGTACCAGTTGTTGACCATTTTGCTGGTGGTCACGCTCAGCGGGCCTTCACCCATGCCGAACAGAATGCGGATAAACACCAGCGACATGAAGCCGACCGTGAGCACAGTCAAGCCACTGAACAGCGACCACAACACCATCGCCAGCAGCAGCGTGGTTTTGGCGCCATAACGGTCGGCCGCCCAGCCGCCGATAAAGTTGAAAGCGGCATAGCCGACAAAAAAACTACTGAAAATCATGCCCATCTCACCCGTAGTCAGACCGTAGTCTTTTTGGATGAAAGGGGCTGCCACGGACAATGCCGAGCGATCCAGGTAGTTAATGACGCCTGCCAGGAACAGCATGATGATGATTAACGTACGACCTTGACCAAACATTGGAACCTCCCGCTTTTTATGTTTATTCGGTGAGGGTGCCCAGCAGCGGGCACATGGAGCTGAGGTGTTCAGGAATGAGCGGTGTTGAGCTGCACCAGCACTTTGCGGGTTTGCTCGGGGTGGTTTTCGATCAGGGCGATCGCCTCGGGCATGTCATCAAAGCCGATGCGGTGGCTGATCATTTCCTGAACCTGCAATTTGCCGCTGGCGATCAGTTCGATCACCCGTGGGAACTTGCGGTTGTTGAGGCGCGAACCCACCAGTGTGAGTTCCTTTTTGATCATCTCCAACTGCACCAGGTCGGTGGGCGTGGCGTTGAACCCCAGCAGGCCAATCCGCCCCGCCGGCGAGGCCAGGCGCACCATTTGCGGCATCAATGCCGGGATACAGGCGGCATCGACAATCAGCGGCACGCCCTGGCCCTCGGTCAGTTCACGCATGGTCGCTTCAACGTCGACGTCCTTGCCATTAAGGGTTCGGTTAGCACCCAGCGCGCGCGCGGTTTCAAGGCGCTCGTCAATCACGTCGGTCACCGTAATGTCGGTCAACCCCAATGCGCGGGCCATTTGCACCAGGGTCAGGCCGATCACGCCGGCGCCGTAAATCAGCAGGCTGTCGCCGGGGTGCGGCTGCATGCGATCCAGTACGTTGAGGGCGATGGAGTACGGTTCGACCAGGGCGGCGTGGCTGAGGGACATCGAGTCTGGCAGGCGATGGACATTGCTCGCCGGCACGCTGACTTGCTCGCTGAAACCGCCGTCGCGGTGCACGCCGATCACTTGCAACTGGGTGCACACGTTGGGCCGGTTGATGCGGCACGGGTAGCAGGTGCCGCAACTGATCACCGGGTCGATGCACACGCGATCACCGACCTTGATGTGCTCTACGCCTTCGCCCACTTCGCGCACCACGCCCGAAAACTCATGGCCGGTGACGCGGGGGAACCGCACAAAGGCATTCTGCCCGTGAATGATGTGCAGATCCGAACCGCAGATACCGGCGTAGGCCACATCGACCTTCACTTCATTACGGGCGACCTGCGGGACTTCAACCTGAGCCAGGCCGAACTCAAAAGGTGCTCTCACTTGAAACGCTTTCATCGGATAACTCCTGCCAAGGCATGACGCCCAATTTTTTATAGTTATTAAACAGTCGCGCAAAAAGCTTTAAACGGTGTGTTACCAGTGCCAGAGCGTGCCGTCTTCGAGGCGGTTGACCGGCAGGCTGGCGCGTTTGTAGGGGTATTGAGCGGCCAGTGTTTCGTCGATATCCACGCCATGGCCCGGGGTGTCGCCGGGGGTGAAATGGCCGTCTTCAAAGCGGTAGGCGTGAGGGAACACGGCCTCGGTCAACGGGTCGTGGGGCATGTGTTCCTGGATGCCGAAGTTGGGCACCCACGTGTCAAAGTGCAGCGCCGCGCCCATGGTCACTGGCGAAAGGTCAGTGGCGCCGTGGAACCCGGTGCGCACCTGGTACAGCGCGGCAAAATCCGCGATCCGCCGCACATGGCTGATGCCGCCTGCATGCACCAGCGTGGCTCGGATATAGTCGATCAACTGCTCTTGAATCAGCTCGCGGCAGTCGTGAATCGAGTTGAACACCTCGCCCACCGCCAACGGCGTGGTGGTGTGCTGACGGATCAGGCGGAAGGCCTCCTGGTTCTCGGCGGGTGTGCAGTCTTCAAGCCAGAACAGGTTGAACGGCTCGACAGCCTTGCCCAGACGCCCGGCTTCAATGGGCGTCAGCCGGTGATGGACGTCATGCAAAATGTGCAGGTCATCGCCAAAACGCTCGCGCACGGCGGCGAACAGCTTGGGCACATGGTTGAGGTACTTGGCGGTGTCCCACACATGCTCGGCGGGCAGGTCGCTGTCAGCCGGTTCATAGCGTTCGCCGCTGCGCTTGGCCACGCCATACGTGGTGGCAATGCCCGGGATCCCGCACTGCACGCGCACGGCTTTGTAACCCAGCTCAACATGGCGGGCGACTTCCTCCAGGCAACCGTCGATGTCCTTGCCCGTGGCATGCCCGTACACCATGACCCGCTCGCGGCTCTTGCCACCCAGCAACTGGTACAACGGCATGTTGGCGGCCTTGGCCTTGATGTCCCACAACGCCACGTCGACGGCGGCAATCGCGGTCATGGTCACCGGGCCACGGCGCCAGTAGGCCCCGCGATACAGGTACTGCCAGATGTCTTCGATACGCTGCGCATCGCGGCCGATCAAGGCGGGCAAAACGTGCTCTTCAAGGTAAGCCACCACGGCCATTTCGCGGCCATTCAAGGTGGCGTCGCCGATGCCATACAGGCCGGAGTCGGTGACAATTTTCAGGGTGATCAGGTTGCGCCCAGGGCAAGTGACGATCACCCGCGCTTCAACAATTTTCATACGCTCAAGCCTCAGCCACAGAAGACAATGCGGGCATGCTCAGTGTCGGCATGGCCGCGCGCGGGATCAGCGCCCCGGGGTGTTGCACCACTTGCGCGGCCAGCCGATGGCCCCAGCGCGCCGCCAGTGCGGGTTCGCCGCCTTGCAAACGGCAAGCAAGGTACGCCGCGCTAAACGAGTCGCCCGCCGCGGTGGTGTCGACGATGTGCTGTACGTGTTCGGCGGGCACTTCAACGTGCCCCGCCGCGCACTGAATCAAACACGAGGCCGCGCCACGTTTAAGCGCGACTTCGCCTACGCCGAAGGCTTTATAAGCGCGAAACAGTTCTGTGTGATCGGCATAACCGAACAGCGCGGCGTCGTCTTCCCAGGTGATCAGGGCCAGGTCGGTCAGGCGCAGCATGTCGCTGTAGGCCTGGCGTGCGGCGTGCACGTCGGGCCATAAATGGGGGCGGTAATTGTTGTCGAAGACGATGCGCGTACCGGCCGCTCGGGCCAGGCTCAGGGCTTGCATCAAGCGTTCGCGGCCACCGGCCGTGAGGATTGCCAGGCTGATGCCGCTGACATACACATAGTCATAATCGGCCAACGCACTGAGCAAGGCATCGGCTTGCGGCCCGTCGAACACCCGGCGGGCGGCGGCTTCGCCACGCCAGTAGGCAAAACGGCGTTCGCCCTGGTCGTCGGTCTGGATAAAGTACAGCCCCGGCAGTGCATCGGGAATCACCCGAACATGCTGGTCACCCACGCCTTCGTCGCGCCACATCTGGCGCATGGCAACGCTGAAAGCGTCGGCACCGACAGCGGTTATGTAGTCGACACCCATCGCGCTGCCTTGGCTGACACGGGCCAGATAGACCGCTGCATTCAGCGTGTCGCCGCCAAATGTCTGGCTGAACGTCGCGCCCGGCTCACCGCGCATCTCAATCATGCACTCGCCAATCAACGCCACCTTGAGGGGGCGGGATCGTTCGGCCTGTGGGCAATGCCCGAGCATTACTGTCATCACTGCGCGCCTTGTGTTTTGCGTCAACGCAGACCCGTAAGGGAGGGTCTTGTGCAGCGCTATTATTGTTTTCGAAACGGCGTTTCATTTTTTAGCTTGTGGCCGATTCTAATCCTAATTCCTACACCGTCAAGCAAAATGGAACAGCGTTTCGATTCGCCAGGGTATATCCTTGTTTTTTTTAATTGTGTTGGAGCCTCCATGGACAACAGCACCACCCAGAACAATGAACTGGTGTCGGCCGTAGGCCGGACCATGGCTGTGCTTGAAACCCTGGCCGAGCACCCTGAAGAAAGCGGCGTGTCAGAAATCGCGCAAAAGCTGGACATGTCAAAAAGCACGGTTTACCGCTTTTTGCAGTCGCTCAAAGCCCGCGGCTATGTGGTCCAGGATGCCGAAGACCGCTACCGCCTCAGCGTTCGCCTGTTCGAACTGGGCGCCCAGGCCCTGCCCCACCTGGACATCGTGCGCGAAGCCGAACCGGGCATGCGGCGCATCAATGAGCTGACCGGCGAGACCGTGCACCTGGGCATCCTCGATGAAGGCAGCATCGTTTACGTGCACAAGATCGACTCCAAGTACAACCTGCGCATGTACTCGCGCATCGGCCGCCGTGCCCCGCTGTACTGCACCGGGATCGGCAAAGTGTTGATGGCCTGGCTGGAAGAAGACGAGTTGCTCGCGCACCTGCGCGAAGAAAGTTTTGAACGTCGAACCGCCAACACCCTCACCAGCATTGATGAGTACCTGCACGAACTGGCGTTGGTGCGCGAGCAAGGCTATGGCGAAGACCATGAGGAATTCGAAGACAACATGCGCTGCCTGGCGGCGCCGATCAGAGACCGCTTTGGTCATGTGATCGGTGGCATGAGCGTGTCCTTTCCGTGCTTTCGCTTTCGCGAAGAACTGAAACAGGACTACGTCAAACAACTGATGGAAGCCTCGCAACAAATCTCCAGCCAACTGGGCTGGCGCCCTTAGAGGTGTTGTGGGTGTCGCAGGCGGCACCCACATCAAGTAATCCTGAAATTTAGGAAGCGTCCTACAGACCTTGATGCTAGTTACTGCTAGTTTTGCCGAGGTAATTAGGTGAAGCATCTTAAATCACACGGGACTTAAACATGACCACGTTCAAGATATTGTTATTGGCCCAACTTTCCTTGAACTTTGGTCATATCTCTCTCGAAGTCCCTTGACGTTAACCCCTATATCAACACCCCTCATAAAAAGCCCACGTCTGCAGTTGCAATGCCAACTTTATTAAGTGCCTCTGCGTGAGGCATTAACAGGTCAGAAGTGTTGGAGATAACGCCATGAGGCTCTCTTGCGTTCCGCCAGTTGCTGCATCACTGATTGCCACTACCGAAAACATATTACATATCGCACCCGTGTCCAGTGGCTGGAAAGCCGATGCACCCAGCAATGTGATCTTTCTGCCCCCGACCTTAACCAAACAAACACTGCTGATACAGATCGCACTGCTGCGCCCGTCAACCCTCGTTGTCGGGGATCAAAGCATTGATGCCGAGGTGATTGATCAATGGCGCACTTGCCACCCATTCGGCGATCTTGTGCTAATTCGCAGAGGGTCGAGCCTGGATAAAGTGCGGCTGGACCTGTGCGCCCCCAACCATGTTCGGGTGATCAATACGCCGGGGGTCAACGCGCCGCACGTCGCGGCCTATATCGCCCACTGGCTGACACTGGCCGATGGCGGCACAGCACAGGCTGTTTGCGTGCTGGGCTACGGCAATGTCGGCAAAGCCCTGGTTAACCTGTTGCTTGAGCAAAGTCCGGACATCCGGGTCACGGTGTTAGTGCGCCCCGGCCAAACGCCAGCGCCAATCAGCCGGGTCTCATTTGTCGCTGACTGGCTTGAAGCACTGCAAGGGGCGCACGCCGTTGCGATCTGTTTGTCGCTGAATGAGGACTCCACCCAGCGCATTGACCGGGCCCTCATTGAGAGCTTGCACCCCCAAGCCCGTGTGGTCTGTGTCGCCAAACCGGAGGTGTTCAGCGATGCGGCGTTGCAGGCTCTGGCACAAGCGCAAGGCATCCAGTTAATCGTGGACTACGGGCCCGCAACACTGGACGCCTTTCGTCTGCGCACCCTGGCGCTCGGTTGTAGTACCTCAACGTGGTGCAAGCCGGCGACGCTGACGACGCAGGCGGCAACCTCTGAAGCCTGCCATCGCGACCTTGACTACGCCGTCTGCGTGCAACTGAGCCTCACCGCCTTGCGCGGCCTTGTCAGGCGTCAATGTGCCCGCTCATTGATGATTCCGACCAAGCCGGTACAGGCCGGAGCGCCCAGCGTGTCGATCATTGGCAGGGGGATCAATGGCCTGCTCCAGGCGGTGATGTGCCGCCTGGCGAATTATCAGGTCACGGTCTACGGCGGGGATCAGGAGAGCGATGGCGCCAGTCACAAGAACGTCAATATGCGCCATATGTCTGCAACGGAGACGGCGGCAAAGCCGCTGCATAACGACTACCTGCTCCCCGCTAATCAACACTTGGCGATTGCGTGCAACCGCGCAGGCATCGAGCTGTTTGAAAAGCTCCTGGCTGACAACCCGTCACTGCGCCCCTTCGCCAAGGCGGGGATTGTGCGCGCCTATCGGGAAGGTGACGAAGGCGTAGACGCGGCAATTGGCGAACAACGCGCGATTGAACGCTCACCCTGGCCAAGTGGCAGGCCGGGCGGTGACCTTGTTGAGATCAGCCAGCAGCAATTTGAGGCCAGGTATGCAATCCCCGGGATCAGCCGCGCCATTGAGGTGTCGGGCTACGACCTGGCGTTTGTCGAGGTGATGGCCGAGCTGGTGATGCTTTTGCAGCGCGCCGGGGTTCAGTTCCGGCCTCAGCGTCTGAGCCGGGGGCAGATTACCGAACTGAGCAGAGAGCACTTCGTCATCACCGCCATGGGCGTTGAGCAACCAGACGTCTTACCGATCACCGGCTGGTTTTTCAAATTGATCGCTGTCGGCAACGAAGGCGCCGACCTGCGCGGGGTCAAGTTGCATTACGCGTTGCCAATCGGCGTCATGAATTGCCGCCTGGACGCAGGCCACATTCTGGTCTCCGGCGGCCAGGTGCCACCCGATGCAAGCCCGGCGGATAAACAACAGATACTCGCCGCCTGCCTGGCCGCTGTTGCCCGGCACTTCCCAAACACCTATGCCAAGGCGATTGAAAGTGACAACTTACAGATCATTGAATGTGCCCGGCCCGGTACTCAAGATGGGCTGTCGATTGTGCATTGGTGTGCATTTAATCGTGTTGCCGCCGGAGCAACTTATGCCGGTGGAACAACACAGGGTTTAGTGTGGGCCTCCTTGGTTCAAGAACTTATTCAAGCAAGGTCATCGACACTCTCTGGCATTACTGTGAATAAAAAACACTATTAAAGGCGGTTTATAAAACGCGCTCTTGTCAGCGCATTTAAGCCTTTATCGACTTAGTGCCGCACATTTAATGAGGCTGGCACCTGCTTCGCTCAATATTTATCTGAACGCGAAGACACTCAAGCAACTGATAACAACAATGAAACATCACTTGAGGCATTGGAATGAATAGATTGAAACTTGCTGGGCTCACACTCGCCGCCACGTCCCTGATGGGTCTTGCCAATGGGGCCTCGGCGGGCGCCACGCTGGACGCCATCCAGAAGAAAGGGTTTATCCAATGCGGTGTCTCCGATGGTTTGCCGGGCTTCTCGGTACCGGATGCCCACGGCAAGATTTTGGGCATTGACGCTGACGTCTGCCGCGCGGTGGCGGCCGCCGTGTTTGGTGACGCCAGCAAGGTCAAATTCAGCCAGTTGAATGCCAAGGAGCGTTTCACTGCCCTGCAATCGGGCGAAATCGACATCTTGTCGCGCAACACCACCATGACCAGCTCCCGCGATGCAGGAATGGGCATGAAATTCCCCGGATTTATCGCCTATTACGACGGCGTTGGTTTTTTGGTCAACACAAAGCTCGGCGTAAAAAGTGCCAAGGAACTGGACGGTGCAACCCTGTGCATCCTCGCCGGGACCACCACCGAGTTGAACGTTTCGGACTACTTCCGCGCCAATAAGCTGAAGTACAGCCCGATCACCTTCGACACCTCCGATGAAAGCGCCAAGTCGCTGGAGTCCGGCCGCTGTGACGTACTGAGTTCCGACAAGTCCCAACTCTATGCACAGCGCAGCAAACTGGCCCACCCGGAGGAGTATGTCGTCCTGCCAGAAACCATTTCCAAAGAGCCCTTGGGCCCAATCGTGCGCAACGGTGACGACGACTGGCTGGCCATCGTGCGCTGGGTGGGCTACGCCATGCTCAACGCTGAGGAAGCGGGCATTACGTCGAAGAACGTGGAAGCTCAAGCCAAAACCAGCAAGAACCCCGACGTAGCCCGCCTGCTGGGTGCCGACGGCGAATACGGCAAAGACCTCAAGCTGCGCAAGGACTGGGTGGTGCAGATCGTCAAGCAGGTCGGCAACTACGGCGAAGTCTTTGAGAGAAACCTGGGCAAAGGCAGCCCTCAGCAAATCGACCGTGGGCTGAACGCACTGTGGAACAACGGCGGCATTCAATACGCACCGCCTGTGCGCTGATTGCTATGCGTGTTGTCGCCCGGCGGTTGATCGCCGGGCGATGTTCTGTTGCTTTTTTCCGGGGCATTCCATGCAAAACCTAATCGACGCACCCAAGCAGAAGCTGCGCTTCAGCGATCCCAAAGTGCGTGAGTGGCTGTTTCAGATCATTACGATTGTGGCGGTCGTTTCACTGGGCTGGTACCTGTTCAATAACACCCAGACCAACCTGCAACACCGAGGGATCACCTCGGGTTTCGAGTTTCTTGAGCGCAGTGCCGGTTTCGGTATCGCGCAGCATTTAATCGATTACAAAGAATCGGACAGCTATGCCAGAGTCTTTGTCATCGGCTTGCTCAACACCTTGCTGGTGACGGTGATTGGCGTGGTTCTGGCCACCCTCCTCGGCTTCATCATCGGCGTGGCGCGTTTGTCCCCCAACTGGATGATCAACAAGCTGGCGACGGTGTATGTGGAGGTGTTCCGTAACATTGCGCCGCTGCTGCAAATCCTGTTCTGGTACTTCGCCGTGTTCCTGAGCATGCCGGGGCCGCGCAATAGCCATCACTTCAATGACACCTTCTTTGTCAGCAGCCGTGGCCTGAACATGCCCGCGGCGCTGGCCGCTGACGGCTTTTGGCCCTTTGCATGCAGCGTGCTGCTTGCCCTCGTCGCTGTCGGGTTGATGGTGCGTTGGGCCAACCAACGCTTTGAAGCCACCGGCCAACTGTTTCATAAGTTCTGGGCCGGGCTGGGCATGCTGCTGGTGATTCCCGGGGCATGCGCGCTGATTTTTGGCGCGCCGCTGCAGTGGGAAATGCCCGAGCTCAAGGGTTTTAATTTTGTCGGTGGCTGGGTGCTGATCCCGGAACTGCTGGCGCTTACCCTGGCCCTGACGGTGTACACCGCAGCGTTTATCGCCGAGATCGTGCGCTCGGGCATCACCTCGGTCAGCCACGGCCAGACCGAAGCCGCACGCTCCCTGGGCCTGCGCCCCGGGCCGACGCTGCGCAAGGTGATCATCCCGCAATCCCTGCGGGTGATCATTCCGCCGCTGACCAGCCAATACCTCAACCTGGCAAAAAACTCGTCATTGGCGGCCGGGATCGGCTATCCGGAAATGGTCTCGTTGTTTGCCGGAACGGTGCTCAACCAGACCGGCCAGGCCATTGAAGTCATTGCGATCACCATGAGCGTGTACCTGGCGATCAGCATCAGCATTTCTTTGCTGATGAACGTTTACAACAAGCGCATTGCGCTGATCGAACGCTAAGGAGACGGCCATGGCGACTCATCATTTCAAACCCGACCTGCCGCCCCCGAACACAGTGTTCGGCCCCCTCGCATGGATGCGCACCCACTTGTTCAGCGGTGCTTTCAACACCCTGCTGACGTTGCTGGCGTTCTACTTGTTGTACCTGACAGTGCCGCCGCTGGTGCAGTGGGCCATCCTTGACGCGAACTGGACAGGCAGCACCCGCGCCGACTGCACCGGGTCAGGCGCCTGCTGGGTGTTCATTCAGCAGCGCTTCGGGCAGTTCATGTATGGCTACTACCCCGCTGACCTGCGCTGGCGCGTCGACCTGACCGTCTGGTTAGCCATCATCGGCGCAGCGCCGTTGTTTATCTCACGCTTTACGCACAAAGCCATTTACGGCCTGGGCTTTCTGGTGGTGTACCCGGTTCTGGCCTTCACCCTGCTGCATGGCGGCTATTGGGGCCTGACCAGCGTGTCGACCAGCCAGTGGGGCGGCCTGATGCTGACACTGGTGATCGCCACCGTCGGCATTGCAGGCGCGTTGCCTTTAGGCATCATGCTGGCATTGGGGCGCCGCTCGAACATGCCGGCGATCCGGGTGGTGTGCGTGACCTATATCGAGTTCTGGCGCGGCGTGCCATTGATCACGGTACTGTTTATGTCGTCGGTGATGCTGCCGCTGTTCCTGCCCGAAGGCATGAACTTCGACAAGCTGCTTAGGGCGCTGATCGGCGTGATTCTGTTCCAGTCAGCCTACGTGGCTGAAGTGGTGCGCGGCGGTCTGCAAGCCATCCCCAAAGGCCAGTACGAAGCAGCCGCGGCGATGGGCCTGGGTTACTGGCGCAGCATGGGCCTGGTGATTTTGCCGCAAGCCTTGAAGCTGGTGATTCCGGGCATCGTGAACACCTTTATTGCGCTGTTCAAGGACACCAGCCTGGTGATCATCATCGGTCTGTTTGACCTGCTCAACAGCGTCAAGCAAGCCGCCGCCGACCCTAAATGGCTGGGCATGGCCACCGAAGGCTATGTGTTTGCCGCCCTGGTGTTCTGGATGTTCTGTTTTGGCATGTCGCGCTACTCCATGCATTTGGAACGCAAGCTCGACACCGGTCATAAGCGTTAGGAGTTCTGCGATGAATGAAGCAATCAAACACCCTGTCAGCCCTGCCGGGATTATCCAGATGCAGGACGTCAACAAGTGGTACGCCCAGTTCCACGTGTTGAAAGACATCAGCCTGAACGTCAACCAGGGCGAGCGAATCGTGCTGTGCGGCCCGTCGGGTTCGGGTAAATCCACCACCATCCGCTGCCTTAACCGCCTTGAAGAGCACCAGCAAGGGCGCATCGTGGTCGATGGCGTGGAACTGACCAACGACCTCAAACAGATCGAAGCGATTCGCCGTGAAGTGGGCATGGTGTTCCAGCACTTCAACCTCTTCCCGCACCTGACCATTTTGCAAAACTGCACGCTGGCGCCGATGTGGGTGCGCAAGATGCCCAAGCGCCAGGCCGAAGAAATCGCCATGCATTATCTGGAGCGCGTGCGTATTCCGGAACAAGCCCACAAGTACCCCGGCCAGTTGTCTGGCGGTCAACAGCAGCGCGTGGCCATCGCCCGCGCCTTGTGCATGAAGCCCAAAATCATGCTGTTCGATGAGCCAACGTCAGCACTGGACCCGGAAATGGTCAAAGAGGTTCTGGACACCATGATCGGCCTGGCCGAAGACGGCATGACCATGCTCTGCGTCACCCATGAAATGGGCTTTGCCCGCACCGTGGCCGACCGGGTGATCTTCATGGACAAAGGTGAAATCGTCGAGCAGGCAGCGCCTGATGCCTTCTTCGATAACCCGCAAAATGAACGGACCCGGCTGTTCTTGAGCCAGATCTTGCATTGATTCCATAGGCTGCAGCCTGCTGTAGGAGCGAGCTTGCCTCGCGATCTTTTAAAGATCAAAAGATCGCGAGACAAGCTCGCTCCTACAAGGGCTCGGTCTATTTGACGTTTATAGGCTGACCAGCCGATAGCACAGTGCTACTTTTCGCATCACTGCCGCATAATCCTGCCCGATTTTGAGTCACGCCCTGATCGGGATGATCGTGTTCGGGCGCAAAAAAGTGCGCCCGTTTATACAGGAGCGACAAAGGCTTAATACAGTGCGCCAATCTGCCATACACGCCCAATAGAGGGCGCACATCCTGCAACAGGATAAATCGCTAAACCTCTAATAACTCCAAGGAAGACGTTGTGATCAAACCCCTCGCACTCGCTGTCAGCGTTGCCGGCGCCCTGCTGTCAACCCAAGGCCATGCCTATAACTACGGCGAACATGCCGCAACTACCCTCGATAAGCTGATTAACGAGTACCCTGGCCGCTACCGGGGCACGGCCAACTTTGCCGGTGCCGCCGACTGGATGCAAAGCCAGATGGGCGATGCGTACAGCATCAGCCGTCAGGATTTTTCCTGGGGGGCCGGTAACAGCCGCAGCTCGCAAAATGTGGTGGCCTACGCGGCGGGCACTAAACCGCAATACGTGGTGGTCGGTGCGCATTTCGACACGTACTTTGGCCGCCCGACCCTGCAAGGCCTGGATGACAACGGTTCTGGCGCCAGCGTGCTCACCGAAATCGCCCGTAACCTCAACGGCGTGCCGCTCGAATACGGCCTGCAAGTGATTGGCTTTGGTGCGGAAGAAGAAGGCCTGCAAGGCTCCAAAGCCTTCGTCAACAGCTTGAGCGCCAGCCAGCGCGAGAACATGCTGGCCATGATTAACCTCGACAGCCTGATTACCGGCGACATGATGTACGCCCACTCCGGCAAAAACAGCGTCAGCAATCCGGGCCTGGCCTCATTGCGTGAGCACGCGTTCAAGCTCGCCAAAGAACTCAACATCAACCTGTTCAGCAACCCTGGCCTCGATGCCGCTTACCCGGCTGGCACCGGTTGCTGCAGTGATGGCGAATCGTTTGAAAAGCTGAATATCCCGGTGCTCTACGTCGAGGCCACCAACTGGGAACTGGGGGATCTGGACGGTTACACCCAGACCGATAACCCGGCCATTCCTGGCGGTTCGACCTGGCATGACCCGAAGAAAGATAACGAAGCCGTGCTCACCAACGCCTTCGGCCAGGAACGCATCGACCAGCGCCTGCGCGACTATTCGCGACTGCTAAGCCGTCTGGTGCTGGAGTTGACCAACGCTGACTTGATGGCTTCCACCGCCTCGGGCGGCGCGGTCGCACGCGCTCAACAAGACAACCTGCAACGCCAGCATCAGGCCCAGGTCAATCTGCTGGATCGCCGCTGGTTGACGTTGCAAGCGGCCAGCCGCGACGTCGGCAGTTTTGATGGCGAAATCGGTATCGATGGCGAATATAGCGCAGACAGCGGCCCGTTCAACGAAGGTCGCCGTCTTGGCTTGCATGCGCTGGGCGACTACCAACTGACTTCCAGCCTGAGCGTAGGCGCCAGCCTGAGCTACCTGAACGGGCGCGACAAACTGGAACGCGGCGGCAAACTCGACAGCGAAAGCTGGCAGGCAGCGGTCTACGCCTTGCTCAACGATGGCGGCCCACTCTGGCTGGCCGGTGACTTGAGCGCTGGCACTACCCAGTTCGACAGCAAACGTAATCTGGTGATTCAGGCCAACGGCGGCCCTGTGCTGCTGAGCCAGAAACTGACCGGCAAGACGGACGCACTCAGCCTGGGTGCCCGCGTGATCGGCGGCTATGACTTTGATTTCGGCGCGCTCAAAAGCGGCCCGTTCGCAGGCCTGGATTACAGCCACTACCGCATCGACAAATTCCACGAAAAACAAGACCTGCGCACCGCCCTGAGCTACGAAGAGCAGAGCTTCGACTCTGTGCAAGCCAGCCTCGGTTGGCGTGCCCGTGGCACGTTCGACCTGCCGGCCGGTATGAGCCTGCAACCTTACGGCGACATCGCCTGGGTAAAGGAAATGGGCGACGGGCGTCTGGATGACATCCTCCTCACCAGCCGCGCCGACGGTCAGGCACGCGGCGCGCGCCTGGGCAGCGTCGACAAGAGCTATGGCCGTGCCCAGCTCGGCAGCCAACTCGCCATCACCCCGCAACTGGGCCTGTATGCCGAGATCAATGGCCGCCTGGGCAACGATGAAGGCAGCCAGACCGGCTACTCCATCGGCGCCCAATGGTTGTTCTGATCCATTGCGGTTAACCGGAGGCGCTCAGGCGCCTCCGGTTTGCAGGCCCGCGTTCGACCTCAAACGGCAATGACGCTACGCCCCAATAAATACGAATAGATCTCATGTGCATGAAGCGCCCTGACTGAGATAGACTGCGGCCCGCTAAACGTCGACAAACACTCGACCGGGCCTGTCTCTCGCACAAGGATCGTCATGTTCAAACGCGCATTCCCCTTCACGCTTGCTGGCCTGCTGCTGACGGGCTGCCAGTCCACTGCCACGGATACCCGCGCGACTACGCTCACTCCCACGCAGGAAAATGAACAGGCCCGGCAACGCGCACTGTACGAAGTGCTGATGACCAGGGTGCTGCGCCCTGCAGGCAATCTGGCCAATACCGAGGGCCGCACTGGCAGTTTTAATCTGAAAATCACCCTGGATGAACATAATCGGGTGATCGGTTGCGATACCCAGATCAACCGCAAATTCGACCCGAAACTCTACCCTTACAACGCAAAACTGGCCAAAGACCTGCTGCCAATCTGCTGGACGGCCGTACTCCCCGAATTGCCATCGTCATTAATCAACCCAAAGAAGCGCACGGCAACAGTGGTTGCGCCGATAGCGGTTGGCCCACTGACCGGGATGAGCGACGAGCAACGTCTCAAACGCGACGAGGCAGTGCTAGGCAAGGCGCAAGACGATTTTCTGTACCGGCAACTGTTCGCACCGCTGCCTGTCGACAGCATCGGTGTCGCAACCTTGATCGTCATGACCGACAACAGTGGCCATGTACAGGAATGCGCGGCCAGCCTTGCCCCTCATCTACTGCGCCGAGCCGAGTTCAAGCAGGACGATGTTTTACTCCGCGCCCTGATCGCCCGCTGCAAACAGACCGACATGAGCGCCATGCCGGGCTTCAAGGCCACGGATTTGACCAGCCTGGTGCACCGAATTGAATACACGTCCTGGAAGGCGGGCTTGAAAGCTGACACAAACCCTGTCGCGCACTAACACGCTAAAGCCATGGTCAGTGGCGCGTAGTGAGTCATCCGCTGCTGAACACCACAGTGTCGCCTCGGTGGCCCTTTACCAAGAGCCATAAGGCACCCCGTATTTTTCGATGTAGGCTTTTGACGTTTCGCCAAGCGGGAAATGATGGCCTTCGGACTTCCCGCCATAAGGTCCTTCTTTCACGACTTCGCCCTGAACCCTGGCCACTTCGATTGGGCTGACGCAAGGGCCAGTAATCCACACCTTGGCAATACCGCCGGGAGCCAGCCCTACGGTCACGCCTTTACGGTAACCGGTGATCCATTTGGTATCAAACTCACAAAAGGCTTTCTCCGGTTTGACCATGGCCTGCTGAATGGCCTCAGGGATCACGATATAAGCCTCGTAAGTTTGCGGCTCCACCAGTGATTGCCAGCGCACATAGATCAGGCGTGGTACAGCAGCCCCGTAAACATACTTGCCTGCGCCCCAACCGGGGTAGCTGGGCCAGCCACGAGGATTACCTTTGAGTTTTTTAGGCGTCTGAATAGCGGCTACTCCACTCATGGCTCGCCTGAATACACGGTCTCGCACATCCACCGCATCTGCGGTTTCGATCCACACTTCCATATAGTTGGGGGCGAACAGTCCAAGCCTCCAGCCATCATAGGGCAACCCGTTGTTGCCCTTGACACAGCCCACCATCAACCCAAATACACCGCACATCACTAGCAGCTTGAATTTACTCATTGGGATGCACCACCCGTGTGCGGCGGCCCTTTACCAAGAGCCATAAGGCACCCCGTATTTTTCGATGTAGGCTTTTGTTTCTGGCTCTAACGGCAAGGCATATTTGCCATTAGTCTGGCCGCCAGAAGGCCCTTCCTTAACGACTTCGCCCTGAACCCTCGCCACTTCGATTGGGCTGACGCAAGGGCCTGAAATCCACACTTTGGCAATACCGCTGGGTGCCAGTCCAACCGTCACACCTTTGCGATAATCAGTGATCCATTTGCCATCGAACTCGCAAAAGGCTTTCTCAGGCTTGACCATGGCCTGCTGAATGGCTGTGGGGATCACGATATAAGCCTCGTAGGTTTGTGGCTCTACCAATGATTGCCAGCGCACATAAATCAGGCGTGGTACAGCAGCCCCGTAAACATATTTACCTTTACCCCAACCGGGATAACTTGGCCAACCGCGAGGATTCCCTTTGAGGTTTTTAGGAGTCTGGATAGCGGCTACTCCGCTCATGGCTCGTTTGAATACACGGTCTCGCACATCCACCGCATCTGCGGTTTCGATCCACACTTCCATGTAGTTGGGAGCGAACAGTCCAAGCCGCCAGCCATCATAGGGCAACCCATTGCTGCCCTTGGCACAGCCCGCCATCAACCCAAGTACACCGCACACCCATAGCAGCTTGAATGTAGTCATTGGGATGCTCCGCACGTGTGCGGCGGCCCTTTACCAAGAGCCATAAGGCACCCCGTATTTTTCGATGTAGGCTTTTGACGTTTCGCCAAGCGGGAAATGATGGCCTTCGGACTTCCCGCCATAAGGTCCTTCTTTCACGATTTCTCCCTGAACCCTGGTCACTTCGATTGGGCTGACGCAAGGGCCCGAGATCCACACTTTGGCAATACCGCCGGGGGCCAGCCCTACCGTCACGCCTTTACGGTAACCGGTGATCCATTTGGCATCGGCGGCACAAAAGGCTTTTTCAGGCTTGACCATGGCCTGCTGAATGGCTTCGGGGATAACGATGTAAGCCTCGTAGGTTTGTGGCTCCACCAATGATTGCCAGCGCACATAAATCAGACGTGGTACTGCCGCCCCATAAACATACTTGCCTGCGCCCCAACCGGGGTAGCTGGGCCAGCCGCGCGGGTTGCCCTTGAGGTTTTTAGGAGTCTGGATAGCGGCTACTCCACTCATGGCTCGTTTGAATACACGGTCTCGCACATCCACCGCATCTGCGGTTTCGATCCACACTTCCATATAGTTGGGAGCGAACAGTCCAAGCCGCCAGCCATCATAGGGCAGCCCATTACTGCCCTTGGCACAGCCCACCATCAGCCCAAACACAGCGCACACCCATAGCAGCTTGAATTTACTCATTGGGATGCACCGCCCGTTTACCGCCCGCAGCCGGCCGATTGATAAACAGCACCTCAATGTCGCTGTTGTGCTTGCCCCAGGCGGCATTCCAATTGCCCGATAAGTGGACGTATTTGCGCTGTAGTAAGGCTATCTCTTCATGGGTCAGTCCGGGAAAGCTGTCGCCGACGGCATACGCTTGCAGCTTGATGGCAATGTCGTGCAGATCAGCAGGAAGAGCCAAGGCAGGGTTTCGATCATCAATGGATACGAAAGGAACCCCGTTTCGTATCCCCAGCTCGCGCATGGCCCGCAAGTAAATCAGTGACAACTGCCCATGCACTTGCCGCTCACTGCGAAGGGCGGCGTACACGCGTTTCTCGGCAAACATGTCACGGCGTTTGTTATAAGGCAGAACCACCGCCCATGTGTCGACACTCCAGCGCTGCAGATAGGGCTCCAGGTCTGGCAGCATAACTCCCAGCAACTGCCTGGCTCGGTCATAAGCGATCGTGGAGGTTTCCGGCATGTCGACAGGCACCTGACTGCTCTGGGGTTTACTCAGCAGCACTTTTTCAGTGGCCAAAGGCAAATAACCGCCACCAATATCGGAGTGGACGCCGGGCAGCTCGACGTCATTGTCGGTACGAACCAGTGAGAAGTTATGACGATATTCGTGGCGTGCCACAAATTGCACCACATGGCGTGCAATGCCGGGCGCAAGGTACAGGTCAAGGCCCGGGTTACTGGCGTTGTGCGGGCTAAAGTCGCCGCTTAAAGGGGCAACCACCCCAGGTACCGTATCAAACAGACCGATAAAGTTGAGATTGAAATCTGTTCGGTGGCGCCATTTGAAGCTGGCCACCAACAAGGGAGAACCGGCGGGCAAGGCTTTGGCCAGCAGACTGTCTGCCCCCTTTACCAAATCATTGGCGCAATGCCGTGCGGCAGCAGCGCCACGGCTGAAACCAAACAGGTCGAAGACGATTCGCCAAATGGTCAGACCGGGATTGTTGTCTTGTAGTGTTCGAAGCTGTTCCAAAATCAAGGCAGGTGCTTGCTCAATTCGCGCCACAATCCCTGAGCTGCCTTGACCGCTGCCCTGGCTATAGCGCGAGTCAGCCTGCCCGGTGACTGTACCGATACCTTCGAGATAGACCTTTAAAAAAGCCTCTTCCGCTTCCTGCGGCAATTGCGTATCCGCATGATCCGGATACAGCTCATAAAGCCGCGCCACATTGGTGACATCGTTGCCATAGCTGTTATCCGGCGAGTTCCCTTTACCGTCAAAACCAAAGCTCGCGCAATGCTGACGAATATCCGCGCCTTCCTGTTCACCTATGCCCAAGCTAATGGCCAGGCACCCTTTCGCCGCTTCGCTGTTGCCCTGGTTATTCCCGGTGCCATCGAAGAACAAGCCCACATGCAAGGTGATGCCGGACTCCAGTTCCTCTTCTTCGTCCTCTTCTTCCAGCTCGGGATTGGCACTGGCGGGGGCTGTTTTTTTAGGTGCCGGCGATTCGGGCCACTGAGCCAAATACTCCATGTAACTCTGCTGAGGCCCTCTGGCATCTCCCAACACTTGGCCTCTGATGTATTGGTCAGGGATCAGTCGCGGCGCAGGGCGGCAGAGGCACTGGCACAAGTCGCCTTCCAGCGCGGCTTGCCGCCCTCCCAGTGATTCATCATGGCGCGGACCGCACAGCACGATAACGCCTGTGCTACCACACACCGGGCACTCGATGCTGTCACCTTCGCGGGCCAGAATCTGGTCGTTGATTGTCATCAGCTCCCAGCCCGTCACCACCACGCCGCCCACCGTGGTCCTGGACCCGACGGTGATGTTCATGCGCTTCATACGCAGGCACCGGGCAAGTCGTTAGCGTTGTTGTGTAATAGAGGCATGTCGGCATCCTGGTGGAGGAAAGTTGAGTGCCCACTAACTGTCAAATTGCCAGTTAGCGGCGCCCAGCCAGTATGCCGAGGGGGTGGGGAACGGCCCTGTCAGAAGGATCCGTTTGGTTTGTAGTACGCGTAGCTTTCCGAAGATTTCCCCCCCAGCCATATGCCTGCATCCATGACTGATGGGTTTTCAACCGCCATAAAAAAACCCCGCGCTTCTTTCGAAGGCGGGGTTTTTCAAGCTTGGTGGCTTAGTGCGCGTAAGTCAGTAGCAACTCGGTCGGCACTTTGAAGTCCAGGGACATCATGACGCTCAGGGCGGTGATGGTGAAGATCGAGAACACGAACAGCTTGCGTGCCCAGACCTTGTCGTCGACGGCTTTGTAGCCGGTCCACGCCATGTACAGCCAGTACATGCCCATCGCAGCTGCCACGGCCATGTAGCTCATGCCGGCGTAACCGCCGAGAGTGAGCATCAGGGTCGCGATCAGGAACGCGAGGATATAAAGCAGGATGTGCTTCTTGGCCACTTTGATCCCGCGCTTCACTGGCAACACCGGAATCGATGCGGCCAGGTAATCATTGAAGCGGAAGATCGCGATAGCGTACGAATGCGGCATCTGCCACAGGCTGAACATCACCAGCAAAGTCAGTGCGGCCATGTCGAAGTGATTGCTCACGGCGACGTAACCAATAACCGGTGGCATTGCACCCGACAGACTGCCGATAAGCGTGCCGTGAACCGACTTGCGCTTAAAGTACAGGCTGTACAAACCAACGTAGATCACGAAGCCAATCGCGGCGAACAAGGCCGCCAGCGGGTTGGCCACGCGATACAGCAGCACAAGCCCTGCAACCCCCAGCAAGGTGGCGTAAAGCAACGCCACCTTGGCCGAGATGAGGCCTTGCACCAGTACGCGGTTTTTAGTGCGGTCCATCTTGATGTCGATGTCACGGTCGATGCAGTTGTTGAACACGCAACCGGACGCCACCACCAAGGAGGTACCAATCACCGCGGCCAGGAACAGGGCAAGATCAAAATGCCCCTTCGAGGCCAGGAAGAACCCACCTGCCACAGAAAGCACGTTACCGAAAATGATCCCCGGTTTGGTGATTTGGATAAAGTGCTTAAAGGACATCGGGTTTACCTCACTTCGCCATCATTTCAGCGTGGATGCTGAACATAATCCACAGGGACAAGCCCACCAGCAGAACAATAACCAGCGCCGAGAAGACCAGCGCTGCAACGCTGTTGCGTTGCTCCGGGGAGCGGTCCATGTGCAGGAAGTACACCAGGTGAACAACAACCTGGATCACTGCGGTCAACAGAACGATCGCCAGAGTGGTCGATTTGGCGAGGATCGGGTTCATCACCAGCCAAAACGGAATTGCGGTCAGGATCACCGACAAGATGAAGCCAGTTGCGTAGGACTTCACGCTGCCGTGGTTCGCGCCGTCAGAATGTGCGTTAGCCATTTACAGAGTCCCCATCAGGTAAACAACGGTGAATACGCAGATCCACACCACGTCCAGGAAGTGCCAGAACAAGCTCAGGCAGCTCAGACGCGTTTTGTTGGTCGAAGTCAGGCCGTGTTGGTTGACCTGATACATCATGATCGCCATCCAGATCAGACCGCAGGTCACGTGCAGACCGTGGGTACCGACCAGGGTGAAGAACGCCGACAAGAAGCCGCTACGGTGCGGACCGTAACCTTCGGAGATCAACAGGTGGAACTCGTTGATTTCCATGCCGATGAAGCCGGCACCCAGCAGGAAGGTAATGGCCAACCAGCCAAGAACGCCGCCTTTGTTGCCTTTGTAGAACGCGAGCATGGCAAAGCCATACGTGATCGAACTGAACAACAGCAGTGCGGTTTCACCCAGCACGTACGGCAGTTCAAAGATGTCGTGGCCCGACGGGCCACCCGCTACGTTACCTACCAGTACTGCGTATACCGCGAAGAGCGATGCAAAGATGATGCAGTCGGTCAT
Source organism: Pseudomonas sp. FSL R10-2189 (assembly GCF_009600325.1). Lineage (NCBI taxonomy): Bacteria > Pseudomonadati > Pseudomonadota > Gammaproteobacteria > Pseudomonadales > Pseudomonadaceae > Pseudomonas > Pseudomonas sp. FSL R10-2189. The sequence continues at coordinate 215,075 of NZ_WIVZ01000001.1, read as the reverse complement.
CAGGTAGAGCCAGAAACCGAATACGGTAGTCTCGCCCGCGTCGTGATGGTGGTCATCGTGCCCATGGTCATGGGCGTGTCCAGCATTGGTCGCTATGTTCGACATGGTTTATGCCTGCCCCAACTTGGTTTCAACACGGTCGGCCGGAATTACTTTGGCGGCCAACAGACGCTTGTGCTGCTCGGCTTCGATGCGCTCGATGGTTTCCACCGGCACCATGTAGCCTTGGTCATCACGGGCAGCGTGTATAACGAAGTACACAACGGTGCCAGCGAGGCTCGCGATAGCCAGCCACCAGATGTGCCAGATCATTGCGAAACCGAACACGGTCAGCAGTGCGCCCATTACCACACCGGTAGCGGTGTTGTTAGGCATGTGGATCGGCGAGTACTTGGCCGGAGCCTTGTAAGCAGTACCGTCTTCTTTGGCTTCGGTGAATGCGTCAATACCGTGAACGGTTGGCACAACAGCGAAGTTGTAGAACGGAGGTGGCGACGAAGTCGACCATTCCAGGGTGTGGCCATTCCATGGATCGCCGAATTCGCAGGCGTTCTCTGGCTTGTTACGGTCACGAACCGAGACGTACAGCTGGATCAACTGGCAAGCGATACCCACAGCAATCAGGGCAGCACCAACCGCAGCAACGTACAGGTAAGGCACCCACTCAGGGTTGGTCGTGGCGTTCAGACGACGGGTCATGCCCATGAAGCCCAGTGCATAGAGCGGCATGAAGGCGATGAAGAAGCCGATGATCCAGAACCAGAATGCAGCCTTGCCCCACTTCTCGTTCAGTTTGAAGCCGAACGCTTTAGGGAAGTAGAAGCTGAAACCAGCGATGTAGCCGAATACAGCACCACCGATGATCACGTTGTGGAAGTGAGCAATTACAAACAGGCTGTTGTGCAGAACGAAGTCAGCACCCGGGATGGCCAGCAGTACGCCGGTCATACCACCGATTGCGAAGGTCACCATGAAGCCCAAGGTCCACATGACCTGGCTGGTGAACTGCAGACGGCCGCGGTAGATGGTGAATAGCCAGTTAAATAGCTTCACACCCGTCGGGATGGAAATCAGCATCGTCGCCAGACCGAAGAAGGCGTTGACGCTTGCACCCGAACCCATGGTGAAGAAGTGGTGCAGCCAAACCATGAAGCCCAGTACCGAGATCGCACCGGAGGCGTAAACCATCGAGTGGTGACCGAACAGACGCTTGCCAGTGAAGGTCGAGATGACTTCAGAGAAGATCCCGAACGCCGGCAGAATGAGGATGTATACCTCAGGGTGACCCCACGCCCAGAACAGGTTCACGTACATCATTGGATTGCCACCAAGTTCGTTGGTGAAAATGTGGAAATCCAAGTAACGGTCAAGCGTCAGCAGTGCCAGGGTAGCGGTCAGGATCGGGAACGAAGCCACGATCAGAACGTTTGCCCAGGTGCAGGTCCAGGTGAAGATCGGCATGTCCATCAGTTTCATGCCTGGAGCGCGCATTTTCAGCACGGTCGCCAGGAAGTTCACCCCGGTTAACGTCGTACCTAGCCCTGATAACTGTAGCGCCCAGATGTAGTAGTCCACACCCACGCCAGGGCTGTACTGCAGGCCCGACAGAGGCGGGTAAGCAACCCAACCGGTTTTGGCGAATTCGCCGACGCCCAGCGACAGGTTGACCAGTACCACACCGGATACCAGCAGCCAGAAGCTCAGGGAGTTCAGGAATGGATAGGCAACGTCACGCGCGCCGATCTGCAGCGGCACTGCAAGGTTCATCAGGCCGGTGAAGAATGGCATCGCCATGAAGATGATCATGATCACACCGTGAGCGGTGAAGATCTGGTCATAGTGTTCAGGCGGCAAGTAGCCAGGTGAACCCTCGGTGGCCATGGCCAACTGGGTACGCATCATGACGGCGTCGGCAAAGCCACGCAGAAGCATGATCATGGCAACGATGATGTACATCACGCCAATTTTCTTATGGTCGACTGACGTTAGCCATTCGGACCACAGGTAGTTCCACTTCTTGAAATACGTGATTGCAGCGACGAGCGCCAATCCGCCGAGCAGAATCATAGCGACGGTAACCATCACTATCGGCTCGTGGAACGGTATGGCGTCCAGACTTAATTTACCAAACATCGTTTACTCCTCTGCCCCGGCAGCTGAATTCGAGGTGTTGTCCAAACCTTGGGTCCCGGACTCTTCTTTCTTCTCGTGCTTCACGAACTTGCCTGGGTTCATCCCTTCATACTTGTCGATGATGAGCTGGAACAGGTTCGGAGTAACGGTGGAGTAGAGCTCTACAGGGTTGTTCTCGCTTGGTTTTTCCAACGCCGCGTACTCAGCGTTATCAAGCTGTTTAGGTGATGCTTTGACTTCAGCTACCCAGGCGTTGAAATCTTCCTCGGAAGTCGCGATCGCCTTGAATTTCATGCCAGTGAAGCCAGCGCCGCTGTAGTTGGCCGAAATGCCATCCATCTCTGCGTTTTTGTTGGCAATCAAGTGCAGCTTAGTCGTCATACCCGCCATGGCGTAGATCTGACCACCCAGACCTGGAATGAAGAACGAGTTCATCACAGAGTCAGAGGTAATGCGGAAGTTAACAGGCGTGTTGGCTGGGAACACGATCTTGTTAACGGTAGCGATACCTTGCTCCGGGTAGATGAATACCCATTTCCAGTCCAGTGCTACCACTTCAATGGTGACCGGCTTGACGTCGGACTCAAGCGGACGGTAAGGGTCCAGCGCGTGGGTCGACTTATACGTAATCACGCCCAGGGCGATGATGATGAGAATTGGCACAGTCCAGATCACGACTTCGATCTTGGTGGAGTGCGACCATTTTGGAGCGTATGTGGCGTTTTTGTTCGACGCGCGATACTTCCACGCGAAGATCAGGGTCATCAAGATGACCGGGACCACGACCAGAAGCATCAGCAATGTTGCAGTGATGATCAGATTCCGCTCTTCGATCCCTACCTGCCCCACCGGATCGAGCAATGTCCAATTGCAGCCTCCCAGCAGCAACGTGCCGAAAAGTGGCAATAAGCCAAGGAGTCTGGGGTACCTTTTTTTAGTCATCTCACGACCTCTAAAACAGCTTGCACAATGCAGTTGGTTTTTTTCGCCAACACTTCACCCTACCAAGGGTTGGCTCTTTTCCGGGCTTGAATAAATGCCTGCTCATCACCTTCAGGTGAATACGCAATCCCGGGTTAGCAGTGATTTCTTATTCGATACGTGGTCAATCGCCTTACTACAGACAATTCCATTTGTGGCGGAACTTAGAAGGGTTGCCAGTACCTGGGAGTCGCATGTGACGCCTGTTGTGAACTGCCCAGACGACCGCCGACTACCCGCTTGGGCTCGGAGGTGAGCAGGCTGGACGTTCAGTGGAGGCGATTGTAGTTAGGAAGCTCTCTACAAACCATGTCTCATCCAGAAATAATTCTTCTCGACTCCAGTAACAATCCCTCACTATTGTTGCCCATTACGCAGGCATATGCCTCCTTAAAATGCATGTAGCACGTCAAAAGCCCGCAGCTGATATGCCCCTTTTTGGCGCACGCACAGGGCAGGTGAATCCCCCCAAACGCCCAAGTGAAGAGGCTTACAGCCGATTCCCATGGAGACGCCCAAGGGCAATTTCAATCATCTGATCCGCAAAAAAAACGATCAGGGGATAAATCGCTCCGAACGTAATTCGTGCTCGCCTGTCCTACAGGAATCGCTCTCTGCGACACTTTTAGCGTGACAATATGTCGCACAAGTCAGCTATCACTTTAGTGTGCCGATTCACATCCTGTTGACATTTTTGCGCGGACAAAAAAACGCCCCGCATTCTCAGGAAAAGTGCGGGGCGGATCAATCCAAACGTGGCGTTTTAGCCGTGTTTTTTGCGGTTCCGGTAGATTCCCAACGGCACCAGCACGCTGGTCAGCACAAAGGCCACCAGCGCCCATTGCGCCAGCGACAGCCCGAACACCGGCGGGTATGGCGTAGAGCAGAAGCCCTCAACCTGAAAGCCCAGCGGGAACACCGTCGCCAGCGGCAGGCCGTCAACGATCGGTTGCAGCACGTCAATGCCGCAGCTCACCGCAGGGTTGGCCAGGATAAACACGTGCCGCCCGGCCGCTATCACCCCGCCTATGGCACTGAGCACCACCAGCACTTCAAAAATGGTCAGGCTGCGCCGTGTCGGCATCGCCGCGCCGATAAAGGCAAAGATCGCGATCAACAGCAATGCGTAGCGTTGCAGGATGCACAGCGGGCAAGGCGCCTCACCGAGCACGATCTGCATGTACAACGCGCCACCAATCAGCGCCAGACAGATAACCCCGAGCAAGACCAAAAAGCGCTTCTCGCGGCTCAGTCGTATCATTTCATCCGTCATCCTGCTTCCCTTTGCCAGGTTATTTTGGAGTTAAGCCGCAGCCACTAAGGCGCGCAGTTTACACCCAGAACATCGACCTGAATGTAGGAGAACTGTGTAGGCAAGGTGTCGCAGAAGGATTAATAGATGATTAAGTCGTCGTACACAAACCCGTAGTCGCTGCCGAAGGCTGCGAAGGGTTGCGGAGCAAGCCGTTATCTCAAAGCCCCCGCAACCCTCTTTATCGCCGGCAACGACGTATTCAACCCCGCCGCTTACTCCAGCGCCGCAGCCGGCCCAAAGAACTCATAACGGCTTTGTTGCTCAGGTACGCCCAGCGCCTTCAAATGACGCTTAACGGCGCTCATAAAGCCTTTAGGGCCCAGGAAGTACGCATCGACATCGCGCTCCTCGCCCAGCCATTCGCCCAGCACCTCTTCCGTCAGCAGCCCCACATGGTCAGCCAAAGGGTCTGCCTGCTCATAGCAATAAAAGCGCTGCAATTGCGGATGCTGCGCGGCCAGTTCTTCGATCCAGCCGCGGAAGGCATGCACCTGTGCATTTCGCGCACAGTGAATAAAGCGGATCGGCCGTTGCGTGGCCAGTGCCGCCTCAAGCATCGACAACGTAGGTGTGATGCCCACCCCGCCGCTGATCAACACCAGAGGTTTTTCGCTGGCAGCCAAGGTGAACTCACCTGCAGGCGGAAACAGCTCAACGATGTCACCCACTTGCAGGCGGTCATGCAGGTAGTTCGACACCACACCGCCCGGCTCGCGTTTGACGCTGATCCGGTAGCGACCCACTTTGGCCAGCGCCGACAGCGAATAGTTGCGACGCACTTCCTGGCCATCGATGTTGAGCTTGATGCCGATGTACTGGCCAGGTTCAAACTCAAGGATCGGCTGCTCATCTACCGGGCGGAAGTAGAACGAAGTGATTTCTGCGCTTTCCTCTAGCTTGGCGGCCAGCTTGAATGCCCGGCCACCGCGCCAGCCACCCGGTGCAGCGGCTTTTTCGTCGTAGATGGCGGCTTCTGCGCCAATCAAGATATCCGCCAGTTGGTTGTAAGCGGCGCCCCAGGCGGCCAGCACCTGCGGGGTCGCAATGTCGCTGCCCAGCACTTCTTCAATGGCCCGCAGCAGGCAACTGCCGACAATCGGGTAGTGTTCCGGGAGGATTTGCAGCGCAACGTGTTTGTTGATGATTCGCGCCACCAAGTCGCCCAGCTGATCCAGTTGGTCAATGTGCCGGGCGTACATCAAGACGCCATTGGCCAAGGCGCGCGGCTGGTCACCGCTGGCCTGGTTAGCCTGATTGAACAGCGGACGCACTTGCGGGTATTCGGTGAGCATCATGTTATAGAAGTGTGTCATCAACGCCTCGCCACCACTTTCGAGCAGCGGCACAGTGGACTTAACGATGGCACGGTCTTGAGCAGTAAGCATAAAGTTGACTCCTGAACACGTAGGGAAAAATGGATTACCGTTTAACCATCAGTTTTCGTGCCAACCTTAAAACCCTCTAAAATCAAATACTTAAAAACAATGTAGTCACTATGACACACCATGTTCTATAGTCACTTCGACTACACGAGGTCAAAATGACTGCAAAATTGCTTCTCACAGCCCTGCTCCCGCTGGTAGCGGACTTGTCCCGCGACCTGCCCGAAAGCGAACGTTACCGGCGCTTGTTGCAAGCCATGCGCGCTGTGCTGCCGTGCGACGCCGCGGCCCTGCTGCGCCTGGACGGCGAATGGCTGGTGCCGTTGGCGGTAGACGGCCTGAGCCTGGATACGCTGGGGCGGCGCTTTAAAATCAGCGAGCACCCGCGCTTTGAAATCCTGCTCAGCAGCCCCGGCCCTACGCGTTTTCCCAACAACTGCGAATTGCCCGACCCGTATGACGGACTGGTCGACGGGCTGGCCGAGCACTTGGAGATCCACGACTGCATGGGCTGCCCGCTGTTCGTCGACGAGCGCCCCTGGGGCCTGCTGACCCTCGATGCGCTGGACCCAAAACGCTTCGAACCCATTGAGCTGGATGCCCTGCAAGCCTTTGCCAGTCTGGCTGCCGCCACGGTCAATGTGGCCCAGCGTATCGAGCGCCTGGCCCTGCGGGTGGCCGATGAGCAGCAAAAAGCCGAGTTGTATCGCCAGGCTCATCCTTTGCCCAATAAAGAGCTGATTGGCCAGAGCGCCGCCCATAAACACCTGCTCGAAGAAATTGCCTTGGTCGGCAACAGCGACCTGACGGTGTTGATCACAGGCGAAACCGGGGTCGGCAAAGAGCTGGTCGCCCAAGCCATTCATGCCGCCTCGCCACGCGCCGACAAGCCAATGATCAGCCTGAACTGCGCCGCCCTGCCCGACACCCTGGTCGAAAGCGAACTGTTCGGCCATGTGCGCGGCGCCTTTACCGGAGCCACCAGCGACCGCCGTGGCAAGTTTGAACTGGCCAATGGCGGCACGTTGTTTCTGGACGAAGTGGGCGAGTTGTCACTGACAGTGCAAGCCAAACTGCTGCGCGTGCTGCAAAGCGGGCAATTGCAGCGCTTGGGCTCGGATCAGGAACACCACGTCGATGTGCGCCTGATTGCCGCGACCAATCGCGACCTGGCAGAAGAAGTGCGCAGCGGTCGCTACCGCGCCGACTTCTATCACCGTCTGAGCGTCTACCCGCTCAACGTGCCCGCCCTGCGCGAACGCGGGCGCGATGTGCTGCTACTGAGCGGCTTCTTTCTGGAGCAAAACCGCTCACGCATGGGCCTGGGCAGCTTGCGCCTGAGCACGGATGCCCAGGCCGCGCTGCTGCATTACTCATGGCCGGGCAATGTGCGCGAACTGGAACACCTGATCGGCCGCAGCACCCTCAAGGCATTGGGTAACTGCAAAACCCGGCCGCGCATCTTGACCCTGACCGCCGCGGACCTGGACTTGCCGACGCCGCAGGATGGCCCTGCAGTGGCAGAGCAAGAACCGCTACCGCCGGTCATCGGTGACTTGCGCCAGGCCACGGAGAACTACCAGCGACAGTTGATCAGTGCCTGCCTTGAGCGCCATCAACACAACTGGGCCAGCGCCGCCCGCGAACTGGGCCTGGACCGGGCGAACCTGGGCCGAATGGCCAAGCGTTTGGGGTTGAAATAACCCCCCTGTAGCCGCTACCGAGGCACGAGGCTGCGATGCTGCGATGCTGGTCGCAGGACCTCCGCCTGGGGTCGCTACGCAACCCATCGCAGCCTCATTCTTCGACAGCGGCTACAGGTTGAGATCGCCTACAGGATTCGGCGTTCGGGTCGATAACCCTGTATTGCTGCCCTTATCTCAGAAGGTATTTATGTCATCCACCCACGCCCGCGCCGACTCGATGTCTTTGCTGCTGTTCACGTTGCGCAGCGGCAAGCTGATGGCGATCAATCTGTTGAAGGTCAGCGAAATCATTCCGTGCCCGCCGCTGACCAAAATGCCCGAGTCGCATCCCCATGTGAAAGGCATTGCGGTGTTGCGCGGGACCTCGCTGTCGGTCATTGACCTGAGCCGCGCCATCGGTGAACAACCGTTGCTCGACCCCGACGGCGGCTGCCTGATCGTGACCGATGTCAGTCGCTCCAAGCAGGGCTTGCACGTGCAAGCGGTGAGCAAAATCGTGCATTGCCTGAGCACCGACATCCGCCCGCCGCCCTACGGTTCAGGCAAGCGCTCGTACATCACCGGCGTCACGCAAGTGGACGGCGCTTTGGTGCAGGTGCTGGACATTGAGAAAGTGATCCATGGCATCACGCCCGCCCGGATTGAACCGAACACTGAAGCCCTCAGCCGTGAAGACGCGCAATTGCTGGCCAAGGCGCGAATCCTGGTGGTCGATGACAGCCAGGTGGCGCTGCAACAATCGGTGATCACCCTGCGCAACCTCGGTCTGCATTGCCACACGGCCCGCAGCGCGAAAGAGGCTATTGAGCGCTTGCTGGAGCTGCACGGCACGCCTGAACAAATCAATGTGCTGGTGTCTGACATCGAAATGTCCGAGATGGACGGCTACGCCTTCACCCGCACCGTGCGCGAAACGCCGGACTTTGCGCATTTGTACGTGCTGCTGCACACCTCGCTCGACAGTGCGATGAACAGCGAAAAAGCCCGTCTGGCCGGGGCCAATGCGGTGCTGACCAAATTCTCCTCGCCGGAACTCACGCAATGCCTGATCCTTGCCGCCCGTACCGTGGCCGAGCAAGGCGTCTGAGTTCAATGAGTGACCACTGTTTGCTGCTGCGCAAAGACCTGCGCCAGCCTCTGACACCCGTGCCGTGGCCGCAGGGCATTGCGCTGAGCGCCCTCACCCCGGCGCTGCTGCCCCGCGTGCACGCCTTGCTGGAACAGGGCTATGGCGCAGGTCAGGGTGACCTGCAACCGCTGGAGCGCTGGCAGCACGACCTGCAACATGACGCTGAATACGACCCGCAGCTGTGTTTTGTCAGCCTGCTCGACGGCCAGGTGGTCGGCGTGGCCCTGGCCTGGACCAGCGCTTACCTCAAGGACCTGGTGGTACACCCGCGCCTGCAAGGGCGCGGCTTGGGCGGCGCACTGCTCAATCAGGTGTTCAGTGCGTTCCAGCAGCGCGGTGAAGCCTGTGTCGACCTCAAGGTCATGGAACACAATCACCCCGCCCGCCAGCTTTACGCCAAATTCGGCATGCAACTCATCCGGCGCGAAGCGCTGTAAGCGCTAACGCCGCGTCTGCCAGAACTCTTGCGCCAATGAACGCAGGCTGACAGCCAACTCTGCCACATCACCGGAGCTGCGATGGCTGTGCTGCCCGGCAAGCACAGTGACATCCCCGGCACTGCGAATACCCGCGATGTTGCGATTGATGTCTTCGCTGACCACGCTTTGCTCTTCCACCGCCAAGGCGATTTGTACGCTCATCTGGGTGATTTTTTTCACCTGTTGAGTGATCTCGTCCAGTGCGCTGCTGGCCAACTGCGCCTGGCTGACGCTGTTTTCAGCATGCTGGCTGCTTTGCTGCATCACCTGCACGGCGGCCCGGGCGCCGTCTTGCAAGGTGAGGATCATCTGCTGGATTTCGTTGGTTGAGTGCTGCGTGCGCTGCGCCAGGCTGCGCACTTCGTCAGCCACCACGGCAAAGCCACGCCCCTGATCACCCGCCCGGGCGGCTTCAATCGCCGCATTCAGCGCCAGCAAATTGGTTTGCTCAGCGATGCTGCGAATCACCTCCAGCACCGATGAAATGTCGCTGCTGTGGCCTTCCAGGTGGTGGATCACCTCGGTTGCCCGAACCAGCTCGCCTGCCAGGTGCTGCACCGAACTGCGGCTCTGCATCACCAACTCATGCCCTTCACGGGTTTCGTTTTCGACCCGGTCAGCCGCTTGCGAGGCTTGCTGGGCATTGTTCGCGACTTGCGCCACGCTGGCGCTCATTTCATGAATCGCCGTGGCCACCTGATCGGTTTCATGTTGCTGACTAAGGGTGCTGGAGTGGCTGCTTTGGAGGTGCTGCACCAGCTCACTGGCATGCCCGGCCAAGCGTTGCGACGCATCACCGATACGTCCCACCATTGCGCCGGTCTGGGCTTCAAGCATCTGCAGGGCAAATGCGATCTGCCCCATCTCATCTCGCCGCCCGGTATAGATGTGCTGACTTAGCGGGTTATGGCCGACGTCTTGAGCGCGGCGGGTCAAGGCGTTAAGTGGGCGCAGCAGCCAGGCAATCGCCACCGAGCTCAACAGGCTGCCGGTCAACCAAATGACCACGCCGGCCTGCCAGTCGATAGACGGCAGCAAAACGGTGCCCAGCGCCGTCGCCCCGGCAAACACGGCGCTGACAAACAGCGCCAGCTTGCCCGCCAGCCTGACCCGCGGCAGACGCTGCCATAGCGGCGTGCGCCCCGAGCGCAACTCGGCGTAATCGGCCTCGGCCAGTTGCACACACTCGGGGCTTGGGCAGGTACGCACCGATTGATACTCAACGATTTCGCCGTTTTTCATCACCGGCGTGACGTAAGCGCTGACCCAATAATGGTCACCATTTTTGCAGCGGTTTTTCACCATGCCCATCCATGAGCGCCCGGCCTTGAGGGTCTGCCACATGTGGCTGAAGGCTGCAGACGGCATATCGGGGTGGCGCAGCAGGCTATGCGGGTTGCCGAGCAACTCGCTCAGCGAATAACCGCTGACTTTGATGAAGTCATCATTGGCGTAGGTGATGGCACTGTTCAGGTCAGTGGTAGAAAGGATGTTGGCGTCGGGTGCGAAATCAACAGCTCGGCCGGTAATCGGTAGATTGATTTTCATGACAGCACGCTCAGTTATTAGGGAGTAAGAGTCGGCGGGGCGTCGACTTTATGCTCCCCAATTAACCAAATACTGATCTAGCGCATATCAAAAGGCATTAATACGGCCTATCCGACCAATAGTGGCACAAAGCCACATTTTGTAGCATCAATCAGCGTTTGCCCATGGAGCGACGAGTACCGGGAGGCGCTGCGCCAGGGGTTTTGGTATGGCCGTGACCTTCACCTTTTTTGTAATGGGTCTGGCCTTTGGAATTGGCTTTGTTCTTGGCAAATTCAGCAGGCTTGAACGGAAACGTGAACGCAGGGATCACCGGCTTTTGTGCGGTATCGACAGTCGATTCGTTTTCAGTGGGTTCGGCGCTCACGGCATCAGGAGCAGCCGGTTGTGCAGGAGTTGTCATGAAAGCTCCGGAGTACGGGGGAGTGATCGGCCAGTTGGCGCAAGACGCGCAGTATACCTGCCCGATCAACCCGCCGAGCAGTCACCGGTAGGAAATAGTCAGCACGCCGCGCTTGCTGGCCAACACGTTATCACTGGCTAGTGGCTCGTTTTTAAGCGCTTCAAAGGCCGTGGAAAAGAGCGGCTCGCTGCCACCTGCGCCTCGCGAGGCCATATTCACCGCAATGACAACACCGGGCTCGACCTCTATCAGCTTGATGGACTCATCCGTGCCCATCTCGCTGGCCGGGGCGATCTCGTAGGAAGACTCCACAATAGCGCCCTGGAAGTGAATCATCCCGCTTCTGACAACCGACTGCGCCTCAGCTTCACTAGCCAACAACATCAACGCACACGCAGCACAACTTAGCGCCATTTTCTTCATCGTTCACGCCCCCTGAGCGGGAACGCTGGAGCGCACCCTCTACAAAACTATCGACGTGGGCAGCTCTTTCTTGACGGTTATCACACTATTTTTATGTTGCTGTCCGTAATGTCAGTTTGCAGTCACTCTGCTGACCGGATTCAACCGCTATAACCCTGACTTCCCCCTTTCCACGCACACGGCCTGGCATGCGCATTCAAACCAAACAAATAGTCCTCGGCACGCTGGTGATTGCTCTGCTCGGCGCAGGCCTCTGGCTACTCAAGCGCCCGGCTTCGCACACCGCTGTCGCATCTACCGCCGTGCCGGTGCGGGTCATTCAAGTGGTGCAGCAAGACGTACCGCGCACGGTCAGCGGGATTGGCGCCGTGCTGTCGCTTCACAGCGTGGTCATTCGCCCACAGATTGATGGCATCCTCACCCAGTTGCTGGTTAAAGAAGGGCAAGCGGTACAGGCCGGTGATTTGCTCGCGACCCTGGATGACCGCTCAATCAAGGCCAGCCTGGACCAGGCCAAAGCCCAACTGCAGCAAAATCAGGCGCAGTTGCAAGGCGCACTGATCGACCTCAAGCGCTACCAGTTGCTGAGCGTCGACAACGGTGTGTCCAAGCAAACCCTCGACCAGCAACAGGCGCTGGTCAATCAGCTCAAAGCCACGGCGGCAGGCAATCAAGCGGCAATTGAAGCGGCGCAGGTGCAACTGTCGTATACGCAAATTCACTCGCCGGTCACTGGCCGTGTGGGGATCCGCGCTGTGGATCCGGGCAACTTCCTGCGGGTCAGTGATACCCAGGGGTTATTTTCGGTGACCCAACTCGACCCGATTGCCGTCGAGTTCTCCCTGCCCCAGCAGTTGCTGCCCACCCTGCATGAACTGCTCAACGCCAAGGATCCGGCCCTGGTCAAAGCCTTTATTGGCGACGCGGACCACAGCGGTACGCCGTTGGGCGAAGGGCGCTTGAGCCTGATCGACAATCAGGTGTCAGCCGCCACCGGCACCATCAAGGTCAAGGCACAGTTCGATAACCCGACCCATGCGCTCTGGCCGGGGCAACTGGTGAATGTCGAGATTCAAACCGGGCTGGATCAAAACGCCCTGGTCGTCCCCCCGCCCGTTGTGCAACGCGGGCTGGACACTTACTTCGTGTACCGGGTCAATGGCGACCAGGTCGAAACCGTGCCCGTGCAGGTCCTCTATCAGGACACGGAGTTGAACATTGTCAGCGGCGTCAAACCGGGCGATACGCTGGTCAGCGACGGCCAGTCGCGGCTCAAACCCGGCTCAAAAATTGAAACCCTGAGCGAGCCCGCCCTGGCTAACACCGAACACGCCCAGCCGGTGCAGCCATGACCCGCAGCCGCTCACTCTCGGCCTGGTGCGTCGATCACCCGATTGCCACCGTGCTGCTGACCTTTGCGTTAGTGCTGTTGGGCTTGATTGCCTTTCCACGCTTGCCCGTTGCGCCGCTGCCCGAGGCGGAGTTCCCGACCATACAAGTGTCGGCGCAACTGCCCGGTGCCAGCCCGGACACCATGGCCTCATCGGTCGCAACGCCCTTGGAGGTGCAGTTCAGCGCCATCCCCGGCGTAACCCAAATGACCTCCAGCAGTGCACTGGGGTCAACCACCCTGACCCTGCAATTTACCCTCGACAAAAGCATCGACACCGCTGCTCAGGAAGTCCAGGCGGCGATCAACACCGCGTCCGGCAAGTTGCCCAAAGACATGCCCACGCTGCCGACCTGGCGCAAGGTCAACCCGGCGGACAGCCCGGTGCTGATCCTCAGCATCAGTTCGTTGCAAATGCCCGGCACTGAACTCAGCGATTACGTCGAAACCCTGCTCGCCCGGCAAATCAGCCAGATCGACGGCGTGGGGCAGATCAACATCACCGGCCAGCAACGCCCGGCGATCCGGGTCCAGGCCAGCGCTGACAAATTGGCCGCCATTGGCCTGACCCTCGCCGATATTCGTCTGGCGTTGCAGCAAACCAGCCTCAATCTGGCCAAGGGCGCGCTGTACGGCCCATCGAGCATCTCGACCCTGGCGACCAACGACCAATTGTTCAATGCCGACGAGTACGGCCAGTTGATCGTGTCATACAAAGACGGCGCCCCGGTGCAGTTGCGCGACGTGGCGCGGGTGATCAACGGCTCCGAGAATGATTACGTGCAAGCCTGGTCGGGCCACCAGCCAGGGGTCAACCTGGTGATTTCGCGCCAGCCGGGGGCCAACATTGTCGAGACCGTCGACCGCATTCAAGCTGCCCTGCCCGGCCTGCAAGCCATGCTCCCGGCCTCGGTCGAGGTCACGGTGCTGAGCGACCGGACCCAGACCATCCGCGCCTCGTTGCATGAAGTGGAAATCACCCTGCTGATCGCGGTGCTCCTGGTGGTCGCGGTCATGGCGCTGTTCCTGCGCCAATGGTCTGCCACGTTGATTGTGTCTGCCGTGCTGGGGGTGTCGCTGATTGCCAGCTTTGCCTTGATGTACGTGCTCGGGTTCAGCCTGAACAACCTGACGCTGGTGGCGATTGTGGTGGCCGTGGGCTTTGTGGTCGACGATGCGATTGTGGTGGTGGAGAACATCCACCGCCATCTCGAAGCAGGCGAAAGCATGCGCGATGCAGCGATCAAGGGCTCCAGCGAGATTGGTTTCACCGTGGTATCGATCAGCTTCTCTCTGGTGGCGGCGTTTATTCCGTTGCTGTTTATGGGCGGTGTAGTCGGGCGACTGTTTAAAGAGTTCGCCCTGACCGCCACCTCAACTATCGTTATTTCCGTGCTGGTGTCACTGACCCTGGCGCCCACCCTCGCCGCGCTGTTTATGCGCGCGCCGGTGCATCACGCCGACGCCAAACCCGGCTTTGGCGAGCGGTTGCTGGCCCTATATGACACCGGCCTGAAACGCGCACTGGCCCACCAGCGGCTGATGCTGGGCGTGTTCGGCGTGACGTTGGCGATGGCCATTGCCGGCTATGTGCTGATCCCCAAGGGCTTCTTCCCGGTGCAAGACACCGGTTTTGTGCTGGGCACCAGCGAAGCCGCTTCGGATATCTCGTTCTCGGACATGACCCAGAAACATTTGGCGCTGGCCAAGATTGTTGGCGCCGACCCGGCGGTGCAGGCGTTTTCGCATTCGGTGGGCGTGACCGGCAGCAACCAGACCATCGCCAACGGGCGCTTCTGGATTGCCCTCAAAGACCGCGGCGAGCGCGATGTGTCGGCCAGCGAATTTATCGACCGTATCCGCCCGCAACTGGCCAAGGTGCCGGGCATCGTGTTGTACCTGCGCGCCGGGCAAGACATCAACCTGAGCTCCGGGCCAAGCCGCAGCCAGTACCAGTACGTGCTCAAAAGCAACGATGGGCCGACGCTCAACACCTGGACCCAGCGCCTGACCGAAAAACTGCGCACCCTCCCGGCTTTTCGCGACCTGTCCAATGACCTGCAACTGGGCGGCAGCATCACCCACATCAGCATCGACCGCAAAGCCGCCGCACGCTTCGGCCTCACCGCCACCGATGTCGACGAAGCTCTCTACGACGCGTTTGGTCAGCGTCAGATCAATGAGTTCCAGACGCAAACCAACCAGTACAACGTGATCCTGGAAGTCGACAGCAAGCAGCGTGGCAAAGCCGAAAGCTTGAACTACTTCTACCTGCGCTCACCCTTGACCGGCGAAATGGTGCCGCTCTCAGCGGTGGCCAAGGTGGATGCGCCCACCAGCGGCCCGCTGTCGATCAGCCATGACGGCATGTTCCCGGCCGCCAACCTGTCCTTCAACCTCGCCCCCGGCGTGGCCTTGGGTGACGCGGTGCTAATGCTCAATCAGGCGAAAAACGAGATTGGCATGCCAAGTACCATCAGCGGCAATTTCCAGGGTGCTGCGCAAGCCTTCCAAAGCTCGCTGGCCAGCCAGCCGTGGCTGATTCTGGCCGCGCTGGTGGCGGTGTACATCATTCTGGGAGTGCTGTACGAAAGCTTCGTGCACCCGCTGACGATCATCTCGACGCTGCCCTCGGCAGGGCTGGGCGCGCTGATGATGCTGTGGATATGTGGCCAGGACTTTTCGATCATGGCGTTGATCGGGCTGGTGCTGCTGATCGGGATCGTCAAGAAAAACGGCATCCTGATGATCGACTTTGCACTTGATGCCCAGCGCACCCGCGGGCTGAGCCCTGAAGAGGCAATCTATGAAGCCTGCCTGACGCGTTTTCGCCCGATCATCATGACCACCCTCGCCGCCCTGCTGGGCGCCTTGCCGCTGATGCTCGGCTACGGCACCGGCGCTGAGTTGCGCCAGCCGCTGGGTATTGCCGTGGTCGGCGGTTTGCTGGTAAGTCAGGCGCTGACGCTGTTCACCACGCCCGTCATATACTTGTGGCTCGAACGGATGTTCCATCGATCCCAACCCGCCCGCTCAATGGCGACGGATCACTGAGGCAGGTTATGCGCGTTCTAATTATTGAAGACGAAGAAAAAACCGCTGACTACCTGCATCGCGGGCTGACAGAGCAGGGCTACACGGTGGATGTCGCACGCGATGGCGTCGAGGGGTTGCACCTGGCGCTGGAAAGCGATTACGCGGTGATTGTGCTCGACGTGATGCTCCCGGAACTCGACGGCTTTGGTGTGTTGCGCGCCTTGCGTGCGCGCAAGCAAACACCGGTGATCATGCTGACCGCACGCGAGCGGGTTGAAGACCGGGTGCGCGGCCTGCGCGAAGGCGCTGATGATTATCTGGGCAAGCCGTTTTCGTTTCTGGAACTGGTCGCCCGGCTGCAAGCCTTGACCCGACGCAGCGGCGGCCATGAGCCAGTGCAGGTGACGGTCGATGACTTGTGGATCGACCTGATCAGCCGCAAGGCCAGCCGCGCCGGAAGCCGCCTGGACCTGACCGCCAAAGAGTTTGCGCTGCTCAGCGTACTGGCCCGGCGCCAGGGTGAAATCCTCTCTAAAACGGCGATTGCCGAGATGGTCTGGGACATCAACTTCGACAGCGATGCCAACGTCGTAGAGGTCGCAATCAAGCGCCTGCGGGCCAAGTTGGACGGGCCTTTCGAACACAAATTGCTGCACACCATTCGCGGCATGGGCTATGTGCTGGAGCGTCGCGGTGTTTAACCGCCTGAACTCCATCGCGATGCGCCTGAGCGTATTGTTCACGCTGGTGGCCTTGCTGGTGTTTGTGTTGATTGGCGGGGCGCTGTACCAGCAAGTCGACAAGGGCATCAGCATGCTGCCCGAAGCCGAACTGGACGCACGGTTCAGCGTGTTGGAATCGTCGATCAATCGCTTCGGCAACCCCGATCACTGGGCCAAGATCACCTCCAAATTCACCTTGCTCAGTGAAGAAGACAAACGCATCCGCTTTTGGGCCATCAGTAATGACCCCCATTACGAATATGGCTCGCCTGACGCGCAAATACGCGCGTTCGCCCAAGGCCCGACGGGCGTGCGCGACCTGCAATTGCCCGGCGAGGCGTACCCGTTCAAGGTGTTGATCAGCCAGATCCCGGCCAAGGAACAACGCCCGGCGCTGCGGTTTCTGATCGGCATCGATACCGAGACCTTTCGCCAAACCCAGCACCACCTGCTGATGGCACTCATCAGCCTGGCGATCATTGGCGTTTTGCTGGCGTCTGCCTTGGGTTATTGGGTGGCGCGCATCGGGCTAAAGCCGCTGATCACGCTGTCTGACAAAGCCCAGAAACTTGAGCCGCCGCGTTTGTCCGGGCGCTTGCACCTGTCACCGCTGCCGCCTGAACTGGATCACTTGGTCAATGGCTTCAACTCAACCCTGGACCGGGTTGAACAGGCGTATACCCGTCTTGAGTCGTTCAATGCCGACGTGGCCCATGAACTGCGTTCACCGCTGACCAACCTGATTGGCCAAACCCAGGTGGCACTGACCCGCGGGCGCTCGGCGGAGCATTACTTTGAAGTGCTGCAATCCAACCTCGAAGAGCTGGAGCGTCTGCGCAGCATCATCAATGACATGTTGTTTTTGGCCAGTGCCGACCAAGGCAGCAAAGCCAGCAAACTGACCCGCGCCTCGCTGGCGGATGAAGTGGCCACCACCCTGGACTATCTGGAGTTCATTCTCGAAGACGCCCACGTTGCGGTACGGGTCAGCGGCGATGCCCAGGT
The DNA here is from genome assembly GCF_009600325.1 of Pseudomonas sp. FSL R10-2189. Classification (NCBI taxonomy): domain Bacteria; kingdom Pseudomonadati; phylum Pseudomonadota; class Gammaproteobacteria; order Pseudomonadales; family Pseudomonadaceae; genus Pseudomonas; species Pseudomonas sp. FSL R10-2189. The sequence goes on along the minus strand of NZ_WIVZ01000001.1, from coordinate 197,423 downwards.
CAACATCGAGAAAGCCCATCTGCGCCGGGCGCTGATCAACTTGCTGAGCAACGCCGTGCAGCACACCGCACCCGGGCAGCAGATTGATGTACAGATCGAGCAAAACGCGCATCAGGCAAGCATCAGCATCAGCAACCCGGGCGAACCGATTGCCGACGAGCATTTACCGCGCCTGTTCGAGCGCTTCTACCGCGTGGACGCGTCACGCCACAACAGCGTTGCCAACCACGGCCTTGGCCTGGCCATCGTCAAAGCCATCGCGCAGATGCATGGCGGCGAAGTGTTTGTGCGCACTGGCGAAGGGCGCAATACCTTTGGGCTGCATTTGCCAACATGATGAAATTTAAAATATGCGTTATCCCGATGACTGAATGTTTCGATTCAGTTAAGTAACGAAGTTTTCCAGCGCACTTTTATTTATTAGCGCCAAAACAACAACTTAGACAGTCACTTAACGTCACCTGGGCATTTACCGCGGGCATCGCCGTACGAACTTATACCCAAGTCACGACTACTAACATCACGGAAAAAACCAAACTAGAAGCATTACAAAATCGGCAAAAGCTTCAGACACCTATCAGAAGCACCAGTAGAAATACCCTATGCCTGTCGATAGGCTTTTAATTTGCCCCACTCATTAAGAGCCATTTTCACCATGAAAAAAATATCAAATAAGACACCTGATTATAATTTATCCACCTGGATGACCGACCTCGGCAGCAGTCTCGACAATTTAAAACTACACCAGCTCAGCCTCCCCTCTACACACAATGCAGGGATGGATAAAAAAGGGATATCAGGCCCTGTAGAGGGCTGGGTAACTTGTCAAAATGATACTTTTCCTTTCCAGATCGCACAGGGTGCACGTGTGTTCGATTTGCGTGTCAACGCAAGAGTTTACAATGGAACGTTATATGGCTTCGATTTTTTCCATGGTCCCTTTTCATCTAACCGATCTGTGCTTGGGCTCATTAAGGACTGCAATGAATTCTTCAAAACCGACTACATCTCGAAAAAACACGAACTCATTATTTTACATTTTCAAGAATTTAAAAACTTTCGACCCAGCGACTATGAGCGCTTGCTAACACAACTGACTCAAGGGTTTTCAGGCACTGACAGTTCAACAAAAATTGTGCCCAGATCTGCCTCCAACTTAACACTCGGGGACATTCGCACCCGCTACGCAGGCCACAACATTATCATCGCGACGAACGCGTTTGGCGCACAGCCTGCGATCTGGAGTAACATCCCACACTACTGGGTAGGCAAGGACATTCCCTCCGAGCAAGAACTTGATATCTATATTGATAAGAATACCGTTGAGACCTATAAACCCAAGCTATGGTCATTGCAAGTCGTCAGGTATAAAAAACTCTATGGCGCCATGGACATTTCAGACTACATCAACAAAAAATTCGAGCCTCACGCTCAAGCATTAATTAACAGCAACATCATTAATGTGGATTTTATTGAAAACTCTTCCATTGTCCCCTACTGCATCAGCGCCAACCTGTATAAATCTGAACGACTGAATGACAAAGAGCCCCCGTCTCAGCCCACCGTTTACAATGAATTCTGGCATGGCGGGTGGAGCACCTATTTCATAAACTTCAATGCCTCTACTGACAATTTTGATGTTGACCACTACCTCTACTCACTCAATGGTGGAGATGAAATCAAGCTTGATAACCTTCGCACCCCGCAGCAACAGCTAGAATTCGAGGTTCGCAAAGGTCAAGAGTACGAATTAAAACTGTATGCCGTCGACGTGGCCGGTAACCGCTCTACACCGCTGGTCAAATCTCTTAAAGGAATGGATCCGCCAACAGGGAGCGATAAACCGTTACCCCCTGACATTGTTTATTCCCAACGTGACGGAAAATATGCGTGCTCAATGCTTATCAAGCACTCAATCTATAACGCCGACCACTATATTTTTGAAATATATGCAGAGAAAGACGTCGTAGACGGCAAACCCGTGGGAGAGCCAATTTTATGGAATATTGCCTCTCGCTGGGCATTAGGTGTGGTGTTTACCAACCTCCCCAACTATGACGCCTGTCTGATAACCGCGCATGCAGTAAACAGTTTCGGCCTGACTAGCGATTACGCCATCAAGCGCATTAACGCCTATCAACCCAGTGTGACGCCTCCGCCCCCGCCGTCCAATCTGAATACTTCATATGACCCGATCACTCAGCAATTAACGGTTAATTTTGACGGAGGGGAAATTTACCGCACCCACACGTTGATCATTAAAACGGATACCGAAAAAACCTATGAATCTTTCTACAGCGGCAACACTATACCCGTGAATCGTTCATGGGACTTTACCCTGACTCTGTTCGCCGTAGACCAAGAGGGTAATCATTCCACCTCAATCACCTACACTGGTAGTACAAAAGAAACCAGCAGCCACGCAGCAATCAGTATCAATGGGCAAACAGTACTTCGTCAGGAACTCACGACTGGCGTTACCACCTGGAAGGGCAGCCATAACATTGTCAAATATAAAATCCACCTTTACGACACCAAAGATGTTCAAGGTGGGGAAAGCGGTGTGGACGGAAAAATTATCGGACAACCGCTTCGAGAAGCATTTTATTCAGGCAGCGACCTGACCTATATATTTGATAACTTAACTCCCCTCAAAAATTATCATGTGTTCGTCTGGGGTATTAATGCTTACGGAACCGTGGGAGAAAGAGCCTACAATTCCAACTATACCTATCTGCATGGTGATCCAGCCTGGGACCAGGAATACCCAACCGTGCCTTCTAACCTGCTAGGCCGCTATCGCTACCGGGAAGGCAGACTCTACGTTTTTTGGAACGCCTCTTCGGACAATACTGGAATATCGCACTACGAAGTCATCATTAACAACCAACTCTACAAGGTACTGGATCCTCCCGTCCTGGGCGCTTTTCAATTAACTGTCTCACTGGCTAAAGATATCAACTATCAAGTGCATGTTTATGCTGTTGATACCAGTGGCAACCGATCCAGAACAGCCGCGTACCATGGAGACACCTCCAACAAGGACACGCCTTCTTATCGCCCGACCAAAGAGTCAATTGTGTTTACCTACGCTCATCTCGGCATTGCAACGTTCGCTTGGGAGTACATACATTCCTCAGAGGCCATAAATTTAATCGTTGAAGAAAAAGACACGGGCACCAAGCAACATGTACGAGTGTCCGGCACAACCACCAAAGCTTCGGTACCGAATCTCGTGCCGGGCAAGGCGTACAACATTGAGCTATATGGCACAAACAGTTACGGCGTTTCAGGCGAATCCACCCTCAACACATTTGTGATGCCAAGGACTTAACGCCATAAGCTCTAGAGACAGCCGGGTGTTGCCCGGCTGTCAATCCACGCCTGTTTGTTACTTAAACCGCAACAGTCCTTGTACGGATTCACGCTGTTTCATTCACCGCTGGCACTATAGATTTAGCCCATCACACAACACTTGCTCTGCAAGAAGGTACTGAAATGTCCACCAGTATGGGTATGGCTAGCGTTTTCGTTTTGTCGTCTATGATGTTGTCGCCTCTGGCCATGGCAGAAGAATCCCCTGCGTTCATCGCCAAGAACGAGGCCCGCGCAGCGGCTTTTGAACAGCGTCAAACCGAGCTCGCAGCCAGCCATCAAAATGATGTCAAATCCCAGCAAACACAGGTCAAAGTCAGCCCGGCAGATGAACCAAAAGACAGCTGATTTCACGTGCAAATATTTCCCGACCCAGTCAGTCTGATGACACGTATGTGACTGATTGTTTCAAAAGCCGCTATGATAGCGGCTTTTTTTTGTTTTAAAAAAAGGCGTCTCGACCATGAAGCGCCTAAAAATAAGAACTGAATTTTCAAAGAAAATAAAAACTGCCGTCACTTTAAAGGAGCAACCGACTGATGAAACAAGCGCTAAAGCTCAGTCCTCTATTCATCGCACTGACTGCAACGATCCCGTTGTTTGCACAGGCAGATGACGACACGTCCAAAGAGGGGTTCATCGACGGCTCGACCCTCGACTTGCATCTGCGTAACTACTACATGAACCACGACATCCACAGTCCGGACACCCATGACGGTAAGGAGTGGGGCCAAGGCTTTATTGCCAAGTTCGCTTCGGGTTATACCCCTGGTGTGGTCGGTTTTGGTCTGGATGCGTACGCCATGCTCGGCCTCAAACTCGATGGCGGTGGCGGTACCAGCGGCAGCAGTATCCTGCCGATTGGTGGCGGCAACGGTAATGCGCCCACCGACTTCTCGTCGGGTGGTGCGGCGCTAAAAATTCGCGCGTTTGATACCGAGCTGAAAGCCGGTGACCTGTTCATCACCAACCCGGTGATCGCAGGCGGTGAAACCCGCATGTTGCCGCAGACGTTCCAGGGCATCAGCCTGACCAACCACAGCTTTGCGGGCTGGATGCTGGAAGGCGGTCAAGTCACCTACGACAAGCCCTACAACCAGAGCGGCATGCGCCGCCTGACCACCACCTACGGCAATCTGAATGACCAGACCACCAAGCACCTGACTTGGGCTGGCGTAGCCTTCAGCGGTATCCCGGGGGTCACCAGCAACCTGTATGCCTCGCAGTTGCAAAACGTCTGGAACCAGTACTACTACGATCTGGACTACACCCATTCGCTGAGCAACGGCATCACCCTGAACCCTGGTTTCCACTACTACCACACGCAGGACACGGGTAACGCGCTGCTGGGAGCCATCAACAACAACACTTTCAGCCTGCACTTTGCAGTGGGGATGGACGGGCACAAAGTCACCGCGGTGTACCAACGTGTCAACGGCAACACGCCGTTTGACTACATTAACCAGGGCGACAGTATTTACCTGGATAACTCGCAGCAGTATTCGGACTTCAACGGCCCGAACGAACGCTCGTGGAAACTGCAATACGAGTATGACTTTGCAGGCCTCGGCATTCCTGGCCTGACCACCAGCGCCTCGTACTCACGCGGTGAAGTGGACCTGACCAAGGCGGACCCGAACAGCATCGGTTACAGCAACTGGTACAACCCCAATGGCAAAAACGCGTTCCACTGGGAGCGTGACCTGAGCGCCAAATACGTGGTTCAGGAAGGCAAGGCCAAAGACTTGGGCTTTACCCTGCGCTGGGCAACCAACCGTGGTAATGCGGCGTATGAAACAGTCGATCACAATGTCGATGAATACCGCGTGATTGTTGACTATCCTCTGAACATCTTCTAAATCGTGACCTTAAGGCCAGCTTTTTAGCTGGCCTTAAACCTCAAGGGCTGTACCTTAGGAGCAGGCACGATTTATAGCCTTGAGGGTAAAGCCATTAAGTATTCCGCGCGCACTCCTGTCATTACCCGCCGCACACTGATCAGGGCAACGACATTTTCGGCCTTGGTCATTCTCGGCATCGTCAGCTATTTGCTGGTCCGGGAATACCGCAACACCGAAGAAGATGCCAGGCGTTCCGCCCTGAACATCGTGCAACTGATCAATCGTGACATTCGCAACACCTTCTCTATTTATGATTCCGCACTGATTAACCTCATCGACCTGCTGCACACCCAGGCCTTGGCGACGCTGCCTGCCCAGACCCGGCAATCCCTGCTCTTCGACAGAACCAATGAAGCACCCTCATCTTTCGGTTTTTTTGTGCTGGATGCTCAAGGCAAGCTGATTGCCCGCTCAAAACCAGTCGTCAGCATCCCCCCGAATGCCACCCAACAGCCTTGGTTCAGCGTGCAACAAAACAGCACCCGCGATGAGCTGTTCATCAGTCACCCCTATCTCGCCAGTTCAGACAGCCCCGAATGGATCATCTATCTCAGTCGCAGGCTGGTGGCTGAGGACGGGACTTTTGCCGGGGTCGCTGTCGGAAAACTGAAAATATCGTATTTCCAGAATCTGTTTAGAGGCCTGGACATTGGCCCCAGCGGCAATATCAGCTTGCTCGACACGGATGGCACGCTGATGTTGCAGTACCCGCCGACCAGTAAAATCTCAATCGGCCAAGACCTCAGCCAGGCGCCCAACTTCCGGCGTTTTTTAAATGAGCGCTTTGGCAGTTTTATCGCCATGTCCGGTATTTATCATCACGAGCGCCTGTACACCTTCGCTCAGGTGCACGACCTGCCCATTATCGTGGTGGTGGCGATAGCGGCCTCGAGCATTTTCAGTAATTGGCAGCACACGGCGTTAGTGATCGGCAGCGTCACGCTGCTGTTATGCCTGGGCCTGTTGTGGCTGACCTGGCTGCTGATTCGCGAATTGAATTTGCGCCTTCATGCCGAGCGTGATCTCGCTGCCTTGGCGTCAACCGACCCGCTGACCGGGCTGGCCAACCGCCGTACACTGGACCGGGCCCTGGATCTGGAATGGCGCCGGGCGCAACGCACAGGCTGCCCGCTGTCGCTGGTGATGATAGATATTGACCACTTCAAGGCTTTCAATGATCTCTACGGCCATCAGGCAGGGGATGAAGCCATCCGCCAGGTCGCCGCCGTGATCAAGGCCCATGTGCGACGCCCTTCTGACTTGGCGGCCCGTTACGGGGGCGAAGAGTTTGCCGTGGTACTGACCGAAACTGAGGCCGCCAATACGCGCCTGCTGTGCGAGAAACTCCGCCTCGCCGTCGAGCAAATGCCCCCGATGTTGCCGGAGCATAAAAAGCTGACCATCAGCCTGGGCTCGTGCACCCGTTATGCCAAGCCGGGTGAAACCCAGGACGCGTTGTTGAGCGCCGCTGACAAGGCGTTGTATCAAGCCAAAAAAGCCGGGCGCAACCGGGTCGTGAACATCAATGAGACGGGGTTGAATGCGGTGAAGCCGCCATTGGTGTAGGCAAGAGCCCTGACCTTTGTAGGCAGTTGCGATCTTTAAGATCAAAAGATCGCGAGACAAGCTCGCTCCTGCACATTTACGTTAGACACTAGTCCAAAAAAAAGACCACCCGAGGGTGGCCTTCAAAAACTAGAGAATGAAGTTTTACTTAAACTGCCGCAACCGGACGCATGTACGAGATCGGTGCAGTGCTGGCGTCTTCAAAGGTCACGACTTCCCATGCATCGGTCTGCTCAATCAGCTTGCGAAGCAGCTGGTTGTTCAGGGCATGGCCAGACTTGAAGCCTTTGAACTCACCAATCAGGCTATTGCCCAACAGGTAGAGATCGCCAATGGCGTCGAGGATTTTGTGCTTCACGAATTCGTCTTCGTAGCGAAGGCCGTCTTCGTTCAGTACACCATCGGAGTCGACTACGATCGCGTTTTCCACGCTGCCGCCGAGTGCGAGGTTGTGCTTGCGCAGGTACTCGATGTCACTCATGAAGCCAAAGGTACGCGCGCGGCTGACTTCTTTTACAAACGAAGTGCTTGAGAAATCCACGCTTGCACTTTGGGTGCGGTTACGGAAAACCGGGTGATCGAAATCGATCTCGAAGCTCACCTTGAAGCCTTCGAAAGGGACGAAAGTAGCGCGCTTGTCGCCATCTTCCACTGTCACTTCACGCAGGATACGGATGAACTTCTTCGGCGCGTCCTGTTCTTCCAGGCCGGCAGATTGAATCAAAAACACGAAAGGTCCGGCGCTACCGTCCATAATCGGGACTTCAGACGCGGAGAGTTCGACGTAGGCGTTATCGATCCCAAGGCCAGCCATGGCCGAGAGCAAATGCTCTACCGTGTCTACTTTTACGTCGCCGTTGACCAACGTGGTCGACATCGTCGTCTCGCCGACGTTTTCCGCGCGAGCAGGAATCTGCACCACAGGGTCAAGGTCTGCACGACAAAACACGATGCCGGTGTCCACAGGCGCAGGCTTGAGGGTCAGGTAGACCTTCTCACCGGAGTGCAGGCCGACACCTGTGGCACGGATAATATTTTTCAGGGTGCGTTGTTTAATCATGGCATTGGCCGCTTCAGCGCAAATTGCGAACTGGTATCAACAAAGGCTGGCGATAATAGCAGACCGAGCCTTTGCTGAACACCAATCACCTGAATCCCCCTGATTGATTTCATTAATCAGCCTGACGACGCAGGAATGCCGGGATGTCCAGGTAGTCCAGATCATCTTGCGGATTCAGCTTCGCAGCCGCTGTTGCGCCATGTTGAGCCTGATTACGCATCACGGTTGGGCGATCCAGATCACGGTAGTTAACCGCTGGCAGCTCCTGACGCTCGACACGCGGTTCTTGACGCGAAGGCGCTGGCTGGGCCGAAGCCGTTGCGTACGATGCCTGAACGGTGTTGTCGATAACCTTGACCGGCTTCTCGATTTTCGCGCCCAGACCGGTAGCAACCACGGTCACGTGCAGTTCGTCGCGCATGTCCGGATCGATAACCGTACCGACCTTGACCATTGCGTGTTCAGAAGCGAACGCTTCGATGATGCTGCCCACGTCGGAGTACTCACCCAGAGACAGGTCAGGACCGGCCGTGATGTTTACCAGGATGCCGCGAGCGCCTTCCAGGTTCACGTCTTCGAGCAACGGGTTACGGATAGCCGCTTCGGTCGCTTCACGTGCACGGTTAGGACCGCTGGCGCAGCCAGTGCCCATCATTGCCATGCCCATTTCGCTCATCACGGTGCGCACGTCGGCAAAGTCGACGTTGATCATGCCCGGACGCTTGATGATGTCGGAGATACCGCGAACGGCACCGGCCAGTACGTCATCGGCCTTGGCGAAAGCCGACAGCAGGCTGGCGTCTTTACCGAGGATGGTCAGCAGTTTTTCGTTCGGAATCGTAATCAACGAGTCAACGCTTTCGGACAGCAGACGAATACCTTCGTCAGCGATCTGCATGCGCTTGCGACCTTCAAACGGGAACGGACGTGTCACCACCGCAACGGTGAGGATGCCCATTTCCTTGGCCACTTCGGCAATGATCGGCGCAGCACCGGTACCGGTACCACCGCCCATGCCCGTGGTGATGAACACCATGTTGGTGCCCTGCAACACTTCAGCGATGCGCTCGCGGTCTTCCAGAGCGGCCTGACGACCGACCTCAGGATTGGCGCCTGCACCCAGGCCTTTGGTCACACCGGTGCCCAATTGCAGGATGGTACGCGCGCCAATGTTCTTCAGCGCTTGTGCGTCAGTGTTGGCGCAGATGAATTCCACGCCTTCGATGTTGCTCTTAACCATGTGGTTAACAGCATTGCCACCGCCACCACCAACACCGATAACTTTGATTACCGGGCTCTGCGGGATGTTGTCTACGAGTTCGAACATGGTCCCTCTCCTTACATTCTCTAGTTATTTCGCCTACTTCTACTGCTTTTGAATCTTTTACTGCTCAAGCTTTAAAAGTTGCCCTGAACCCAGCGCTTGAGGCGCTCGAACACAGGGGCTTTTTGTTCTTCACTGCTGTAGCTGTCGCGGTTGCTGATACCCGATATGGAAATACCGTCTGACTGCTTTTGCAGCCCGTACAGCAACAAGCCCACAGCGGTGGAGTAAATCGGGTTGCGCACAACGTCGGACAAGCCTTTGAAGCTGTGCGGTACGCCCAGGCGAACCGGCATGTGGAAGATCTCCTCCGCCAGCTCGACAGCGCCTTCCATTTTCGAAGTGCCACCGGTCAGCACGATGCCGGCCGGGATCAGGTCTTCGTAGCCGCTGCGACGCAGCTCTGCCTGGATCAATGTGAACAATTCGTCGTAACGCGGCTCAACCACTTCGGCCAGGGCCTGGCGGGACAGCTCGCGCGGAGGACGGTCGCCCACGCTCGGTACTTTGATGGTTTCACCCGCGCTGGCCAGTTTGGCCAGTGCGCAGGCGTAACGGATTTTGATTTCTTCGGCATATTGGGTCGGGGTACGCAACGCCATCGCGATGTCGTTGGTGACCTGATCGCCCGCAATCGGGATCACCGCGGTGTGACGAATAGCGCCTTCAGTGAAGATCGCGATATCCGTGGTGCCACCGCCGATGTCGACCAGGCACACGCCCAGCTCTTTCTCGTCATCGGTCAATACCGAGTAAGCCGACGCCAGTTGCTCGAGGATGATGTCATCCACCTCAAGGCCACAGCGACGCACACATTTCTCAATGTTCTGCGCAGCATTTACCGCGCAAGTCACCACGTGCACTTTGGCTTCCAGACGTACGCCCGACATGCCCAGCGGCTCACGAACGCCCTCCTGGTTGTCGATCACGTAGTCCTGCGCCAAGGTGTGCAACACACGCTGGTCTGCCGGAATGGCCACTGCCTGGGCAGCGTCAAGTACGCGCTCAAGGTCAGCCGTGCTCACTTCACGATCACGGATGGCAACGATGCCGTGGGAGTTCAGGCTGCGGATATGGTTGCCCGCAACGCCGACGAACGCCGAGTGGATCCGGCAACCGGCCATCAGCTGCGCTTCTTCAATCGCGCGCTGGATCGACTGCACGGTGGACTCGATGTTGACCACCACGCCCTTCTTCAGGCCCCGGGACGGATGCGTGCCAATACCGACGATTTCGATCGTGCCGTCTTCACCAACCTCGCCTACCAGCGCCACCACCTTGGAGGTACCGATATCGAGACCAACGATCATTTTGCCGCTTTGCACATTTGCCATGGGTCCTGCCTCTTCTTAATTCTTCGCGACAGCGGGTTGGGCTATCGTGGGTGCCACAGGTTCCCGCCAGCCGACGGCCAATCCGTTGGCATAACGCAAATCAATGCGCGCAATGTTTGTAATCTGTTCTTTCAGCGTTTTTTCATAGATGGCTATGAAGCGACGCATTTTTTCTACCAAGTGATCGCGCCCCAACAGCAGCTCGATCCCAGGCCCTGCACTGCCGGCTCCGGTGGTCAGGAACCAGCTACCGCGCTCACGCAATTCCAGCCGGGCAATTGAAAAACCCATCGGACGCAGCATCTGGCTCAACACCTGATACTGCTGCATCACTTGCTGCTGGGCCCGTTGTGGGCCAAACAGCTGCGGCAAATGTTCGTAGTTGGCCAGCTCACGCGGGGTGAACGCCTGGCCCTGGTTATTCAGCAATGCTTCATCGCCCCAGCGCGCAACCGGCAGTTGCTCTTCAAGGCGAATCACCACTTGGTCCGGCCACACCCGACGGACTTCGGCGTGAGCAATCCATGGCATTTGTTCCAGCTCAGTGCGCATGCCTTCCAGATCGACCGTGAAGAAACTCGCAGCCACATAAGGAGCAATACGCTGTTGCACGGCCTGCTGACTGATGTAGGTCAAGTCACCCTGCACATTGATGTTGGTGATCGGGCGGTCCGCGTACGGCATCAGGCGTTGTGCGCCTTCGTACGTACCGAACCCCAGGGCCACCAGCAACACAGGCCAAAACAGCACTTTCAAAAAGCCAAAATTGGCTTTTGGCACACGCACCGACATCGGCTCTTTAGCCACCATCCGGCTGGCACCCCGTGGCACCGGCTTGCGGCCGGGGACAGGTTGCTGATGACGAAGCGATGCGCCTGGCATGGTCTTAACCTCGTGACTCAACACTGGCGGCCAGAATCGACAGCACCAGTTGTTGGAAATCCAGGCCCGCCGCCTTGGCCGCCATCGGCACCAGGCTATGGTCGGTCATGCCCGGCGCGGTGTTGACCTCAAGCAGCCAGAACTGGCCATCGACGTCTTGCATCACGTCCAGACGGCCCCAACCGGCAATCCCGATCGCCTCACAGGCTTTGGCCGTGAGTTCCATCAGCTCTTGCTCTTTGTCGCTATCAAGGCCGCACGGAATCCGGTACTGAGTATCCTCAGACACGTATTTGGCGTCGTAGTCGTAGAACGTATGCGGCGTGCCCAGTGCGATAGGTGGCAACACTTGGTCACGCAGGGTGGCGATGGTGAACTCAGGACCGTGGATCCATTGCTCAACCAGCACTTGCGAGTCGTACTTACTGGCGTCAGTCCAGGCGACGATCAATTCGTCTGCACTGTTCACTTTGGCCATACCGATACTTGAACCTTCATGGGCCGGTTTGACGATCAAAGGGAAGCTCAGTTCCTTCGCCGCAGAAATACAATCGGCTTCGCTGCTCAACACGGCGTGACGCGGCGTTGGAATCCCCAGGCTGTGCCACACCTGCTTGGTGCGCAGCTTGTCCATGGCCAAGGCCGACGCCAGAATGCCGCTGCCGGTGTAAGGAATGCCCAAGCATTCCAGCAGGCCTTGCATGCTGCCGTCTTCACCGCCACGACCGTGGAGGATGATAAAGGCGCGGTCGATTTTTTCAGCAGTGATACGGCTGATGAAGTCATCGCCCACATCGATACCGAAGGCATTCACACCTGCGTCCAGCAGTGCCTTGAGAACGGCATTACCCGATTTCAGGGACACTTCACGTTCAGCACTTTTGCCGCCAAAGAGCACCGCTACCCGGCCGAAATCGGCGGGGGCGATGGTCGAAAACAGCGTGGCGTAGGCAGCAGTCATTTCAGTTTCCCCTCGTTGGCAGCGATCACAGCGCCGGCGAACAACGGACTTTTAATCAGTTGCGGTGCCAGACGGCCGATATCGCCCGCCCCTTGGCACAACAGAATGTCGCCCGCACGCAGCAGCGGCTTGACGATCGGCGCCAGCTCAACGCCGCGCTCGATGTAGATCGGGTCCAACTGGCCACGCTGACGGATGCTGTGGCACAGCTGACGGCTGTCCGCGCCCGGAATCGGCTCTTCGCCCGCCGGGTAGACTTCCATCAACAGCAACACGTTGGCGTCGGCCAGCACTTGCACGAAATCGTCGTACAGGTCGCGGGTCCGGCTAAAGCGGTGCGGCTGATAGACCATGACCAGGCGGCGCTCAGGCCAGCCACCGCGCACGGCTTTAATCACTGCAGCAACTTCGGTCGGGTGGTGACCGTAGTCGTCCACCAGCATCACGCTGCCGCCGTCGACTGGCAGTTCGCCGTAGACCTGGAAACGTCGACCCACGCCCTGAAAGCCCGACAAGCCCTGAACGATGGCTTCATCGCTGATGCCTTCATCGGAGGCAATGCAGATGGTGGCCAAGGCATTCAGCACGTTGTGGTTGCCCGGCATGTTGACCGACACATCCAGCGGCTCGCGGTCTGGGCGCAGTACGGTAAAGAAGGTTTGCATGCCCTGCTGGCGCACATTGATTGCGCGCACGTCAGCGGCTTCGCTGAAGCCGTAGGTCACGGTTGGACGTTTAACCAGCGGCAGGATTTCACGCACCACCGGATCGTCCAGGCACAGCACAGCCAAGCCGTAGAACGGCAGGTTGTGGAGGAACTCGACGAAGGTTTTCTTCAGTTTGTTGAAGTCGCCTTCGTAGGTCGCCATGTGGTCGGCGTCGATGTTGGTGACGACCGCAACCAGCGGTTGCAGGTGCAGGAAGCTGGCATCGCTCTCGTCAGCTTCAGCGATCAGGTAACGGCTGGTGCCCAGCTGGGCATTGGTGCCTGCTGCATTCAGACGGCCACCGATCACGAACGTCGGGTCCAGGCCACCGGCCGCGAACACCGAGGCCAACAGGCTGGTGGTGGTGGTTTTGCCGTGCGTGCCGGCAACGGCGATGCCGTGGCGATAGCGCATCAGCTCAGCCAGCATTTCGGCCCGTGGCACTACCGGAATGCGGCGCTCAAGCGCACTGGCGACTTCCGGGTTGGAGGTGTTTACAGCGCTGGACACCACCAGTACATCGGCGTTGGCAGCGTTCTCGGCACGGTGGCCGATAAAGATGTGCGCGCCAAACGACTCAAGGCGTTCGGTGACAGCCGATGCATTGAGGTCAGAACCCGACACCTGATAGCCCAGGTTCAGCAATACCTCAGCGATCCCGCACATGCCCACGCCGCCGATACCGACGAAGTGGATACGACGGATGCGGCGCATTTCCGGTTGCGGCATGGCTTTTTGATTCTCAACCATTGGCCACCTCCAGGCAGATGTCGACAACGTTACGGGTGGCATCAGGTTTGGCCAGGCGACGCGCGTTGGCCGCCATGCTGTTGAGTCGTTCCGGTTGCATCAATACCTCTGTCAGGCGAGCCGCCAGTTCGGCCGCGCCAGTTGTTGCTTGCGGCATCAGGAAGGCCGCGCCCTCCCGTGCCAAAAAGTCAGCATTACGGCTCTGATGGTCGTCAATCGCGTGGGGCAACGGCACCAGCAGCGAAGGCAGACCGGCCGCAGCCAGTTCACTGACGGTCAGCGCGCCTGCGCGACAAACCACCAGGTCGGCCCAGCCATAAGCGTGGGCCATGTCTTTGATGAAGGGCTGAACATCCGCCTCGACACCGGCCGCGGTGTAACGCTGGGCGGTGATTTCATCGTGTTGTTTGCCCGCCTGATGAAACACTTCAGGGCGCAGCTCAGCCGCTACGTTGGCCAAGGCTTCAGGCAGTAATTTGTTCAGGGGCTCGGCACCCAGGCTGCCGCCCAGCACCAGCAAGCGCGCCTTGCGCCCTTCGAGTGCAGCGCGGGGCGCCAGGGTGAACAGCTCGGGGCGCACCGGGTTGCCGGTGGTGCGCAGTTTGTCGGAGGCGGCAAATGTCTGCGGGAAGGCTTCACACACACGGCTCGTCATCGGCACCAACAAACGGTTGGCGGTACCGGCCACGGCGTTCTGCTCGTGAATGATCACCGGCACGCCGCAAGTTTTGGCCGCCAGGCCACCAGGCCCGGTCACATAGCCGCCAAAGCCGAGCACGCACACGGGCTTGAGCTGGCGGATGATTGCGCGTGCCTGGAACAAGGCCTTGAGCAATACAAACGGTGCCTTGAGCAGCGACAGTTTGCCTTTGCCACGCAGGCCGGTGACGTTGATCCGGTGCAGGGTAAAGCCTGCCGGTTCAACCAGTTCGTTTTCGATGCCTCGCGGTGTTCCGAGCCAGTGCACGGTGTAGCCACGCGCTTCAAATTCACGCGCGCAAGCCAGCGCCGGGAACACATGCCCGCCGGTGCCGCCCGCCATGATCAGCACATTAGCGCCCATGGTTCGGCTCCTCTGCGAAGTCGCTTTCTTTGAAGTCGGTCTCTTCGCTGCCCAGGTGGGTTCGACTCTCCCACTCGATGCGCAGCAACAAACCCATACACACACAGCAAATCACCAACGAACTGCCGCCATAACTGAGGAATGGCAAGGTCAGGCCTTTGGTAGGCAGCAAACCGACGTTAACCCCGATGTTGATCAGGAACTGGCCGATCCACAGGAACGACAAGCCGTACGCCATGTAAGCCGAGAAGTATTGTTTGGCGCGCTCTGCCCACATGCCGATGTACATGCCGCGCACACAGACGAACACGAACAGCGCCACGGTCAGCAACGAACCGACCACGCCGAGTTCTTCAGCCAATACCGAGAACACGAAGTCGGTGTGCGCTTCAGGCAGGTAGAACTGCTTTTGTACGCTGTTGCCCAAGCCCACCCCGAACCACTCGCCGCGACCGAACGCGATCAGTGCCTGGGTGAGTTGATAGCCCGAACCAAACTGGTCGGACCATGGGTCGGTAAAGGTAATCAGACGCGCCATCCGGTACGGCTGTGCTTGAACCAGCACGAACACCGCGCCCACCGCCAACGCCACCATCAATGCGAAGCGGAACAGGCCCACACCGCCGAGGAACAACATGGCCGCCGCAGCGCCCATCATTACGACGGTGGCGCCGAAGTCAGGCTCCATCAGCAACAGACCAGCCATGGGCAGCAACACGATGAAGGGTTTAAAAAACCCCATCCAGCTGTCGCGCACTTCCTTCTGCTGACGCACCAGGTAGCCGGCGAGGTAAATCACCACAAACACCTTGGCGATTTCCGAAGGCTGCACGTTAAAGAAGCTGAAACCGATCCAGCGCATCGAACCGTTGACCTCACGGCCAATGCCCGGCAGCAACACCATGACCAGCAAGCCGAACGCACCGATCAGCAGCATGAAGCCCATACGCTGCCAGGTCGCAATCGGCACCATCATGGTCATCACGCACGCACCCAGACCGAGCACGATGTAAAACAGGTGCCGGATCATGTGGTACAGCGTGTTACCCGACTGCAATGCCGCCACTTCGGACGATGCCGAGGTGATCATCACCAGCCCCAGGCCCAGCAGCGCCAGACAACCGGCCAGCAGCGGGAAGTCGAGGTCAATGCCACGGCCCGTGATCAAGGGCGAAGGGTAAGGTTTCAGGAAACCGAAGATCATGCCAATGCCTCCACTGCACGTGCAAAGAGGTGGCCGCGTTCTTCGTAATTTTTGAACATGTCAAAGCTGGCGCACGCGGGCGACAGCAGTACCGCGTCACCTGGGCGAGCGTGTGCACGGCTTTGCGCAATGGCGTCGTCCAGCGATGTGGCACGAATTTGCGGAACCGCATCACCCAACGCATCAGCGATCAGACCGCTATCGCGGCCCATCAACACCACGGCGCGGCAGTGCTTGGCGACGGAATCGCGCAGGCCGCTGAAATCAGCGCCCTTGCCGTCACCGCCGGCGATCAGGATCAGCTTGCCGTCCATGTCCGAACCCAAGCCTTCAATGGCGGCCAGGGCAGCACCGACGTTGGTGGCTTTGGAGTCGTTGTAATAGCTCACGCCGTCCAGTTCGCGGACCCATTGGCAGCGGTGCTCGAGACCGGCAAACGTGCGCAGGCTCGACAGCATGGCGTCGAACGGCAAGCCCACGGCATGCCCCAGCGCCAGCGCAGCCAGGGCGTTGGCCTGGTTGTGCGCGCCACGGATTTTCAGTTCACGCACGGGCATCAGGTTCTGAAATTCGAAGGCCAGGTATTTTTCGCCCTGTTCTTCGCGCAGGCCGAACGCCTTGAAATCGGGAACGCTCAAGCCGAACGACCAGCACGGCAGGCCTTCGCCCATCAGCGGACGGGTCAGCGCGTCCTGACGGTTGAACACCACTTGGCGAGCGCCACGGAAAATCCGGTGCTTGGCCAAGTGGTACGCCGGCAGGCCGCTGTAGCGGTCCATGTGGTCTTCGCTGATGTTAAGCACGGTGGCGACTTCGGCGCCGAGATCGTTGGTGGTTTCGAGCTGGAAGCTCGAGAGTTCCATCACGTACAGCTCGATGTCATCGCTGAGTAGGTCCAGCGCCGGGGTGCCGAGGTTGCCGCCCACGGCCACACGCTTGCCGGCCGCCGCGGCCATTTCGCCCACCAGCGTGGTCACAGTGCTCTTCGCGTTGGAACCACTGATTGCCACGATGGGCGCTTTTGCGTTACGCGCGAACAGGTCGATGTCGCCCGACAGTTTCACCCCACGGGCAGCGGCCGCTTGCAGCGCAGGCGTCGCCAGAGCCAGGCCGGGGCTCACGTAGAGCTCGTCGGCGCGGCACAGGAACTCGACGTCCAGCTCGCCACAACGCACGTCCACCTGCGGATAGTCACGGCGCAGCGTGGCCAGCTCCGGGGGATTTTCCCGCGTGTCTGCCACGGCAAACGACACACCCCGGCTCGCCAGAAAGCGTACCAGGGACATGCCGCTCTTGCCGAGGCCGACAACGATGCGGAAGTGGTCAGAAGCGATCAGAGACACAGGTTCTACCTCAGCTTCAGCGTGGCAAGGCCGATCAACACGAGGATCACGGTGATAATCCAGAAACGGACGATCACGCGTGGCTCAGGCCAGCCCTTGAGTTCAAAGTGGTGGTGAATCGGCGCCATACGGAACACCCGCTTGCCAGTCAGCTTGAACGACGCGACCTGGATGACCACCGACAGGGTTTCCATCACGAACACACCGCCCATGATGAACAGCACGATTTCTTGACGCACGATGACCGCGATGGTGCCCAGCGCAGCACCCAGTGCCAGTGCGCCGACGTCGCCCATGAACACTTGTGCCGGGTAGGTGTTGAACCACAGGAAACCAAGACCGGCGCCAATCAGTGCGCCGCAGAACACAATCAACTCACCGGCGCCCGGGACATACGGGATCAGCAGGTAGTCAGCGAATTTCAGGTTGCCCGACAGATAGCAGAAGATACCCAGCGCGCCGCCGACCATCACGGTGGGCATGATCGCCAGGCCGTCGAGGCCGTCAGTCAGGTTGACTGCATTGCTCGAACCGACGATCACAAAATAGGTCAGCACGACAAAGCCGATGCCCAGTGGAATGCTGGCATCTTTAAGAATCGGCAGGATCAGGGTGGTTTCGACGGCGCTTGGCGCGGTTACGTACAGGAAGATCGCCGCAGCCAGACCGAACACCGATTGCCAGAAGTACTTCCAGCGGCTTGGCAGCCCGCGCGAGTTCTTTTCGATGACCTTGCGGTAGTCGTCAACCCAGCCGATGGCGCCAAACAGCAGGGTCACCAGCAACACGACCCACACATAACGGTTGCTCAGGTCAGCCCACAGCAAGGTGCTGATGGTTATGGCCGACAAAATCAACGCACCGCCCATGGTCGGGGTGCCGGATTTGGACAGGTGTGATTGCGGACCATCATTACGCACCGATTGGCCGATCTGACGGTTTTGCAAGGTGCGGATCATCCACGGGCCCAGGCACAACGACAACGACAGCGCGGTCAGTACGCCCAGAATCCCGCGCAGGGACAGGTACTGGAAGACTGCGAAGCCCTTGTAGAACTGTTGTAGATACTCCGCTAGAAGCAGCAGCATTAATGTTTCTCCCCGCAGGAACCGCACAGTGCCGCAACGACGTTTTCCATCGCTGCGCTGCGCGAGCCCTTGATCAAAATAGTGGTGTTTTTTTCGTGCTCAGTGCGAAGTGCCGTGATCAGGTCAGCCTGATTGGCAAAGTGACGAGCCTGGTGTCCAAATGCAGCGACGGCATGAGCCATCAGCGGTCCCACCGCATAGAGCGCTGAAACCTTGTCGGCGGCATAAGCGCCTACTTCACGATGTCCTTGCTCCGCCCACTCACCCAACTCGCCTATGTCTCCGAGTACCAGGACGGTACGACCGGAAAAGGCGGCGAGTATATCAACGGCAGCGCACATTGAGGTGGGGTTTGCGTTGTAAGTGTCATCAATAATTCGCAGGCCTGTGCCAGTCACTTGCGCGACCGCCCGCCCCTTGACCGGCTGCACGGCTTCAAGGCCGGTTTTGATGCCGAACAACGACACACCCAGCGCATGGGCGGCAGCCGCGGCGGCCAAGGCGTTGGCCACGTTATGGATGCCCAACAGGTTGATTTGAACCGGCTCGACACCTTGCGGGCTGTGCAAGGTAAAACCTGGGCAACCCCGCGCATCCAGGCTCAAATCGCTGGCGTAAAAATCTGCTTCAGGGTTTTTCAGCGAGAAGCTGAGCACCTGGCGACCGGCGGCACGGGCGTGCCAGATGGCAAAAGCCTTGTCATCGAGGTTGAGCACAGCGACGCCGTCTGCGGCCAGGCCTTCAATAATTTCACCTTTGGCCTCGACGATTTTGTCAGGGCCGCCGAACTCACCCACGTGGGCGGTACCGGCGTTGTTCAGTACCGCAACGTGGGGCTTGGTCATGGCCACGGTGTAGGCGATTTCGCCGATGCGTGAAGCACCCAGTTCGATGACCGCCGAGGTGTGTTCCTGAGTTAGTTCGAGCAGGGTCAGCGGCACGCCCAAGTCGTTATTCAAGTTGCCCTTGGTCGCCAGCACCGGGCCGCGCGTGCGCAGGATGCAGGCAAGCATTTCCTTGACCGTGGTTTTGCCGCTGGAGCCCGTGATGGCCGCAACAGGCTTGTCGTAGCCGGCACGGTTCAGCGCGCCCAATTGGCCCAATGCGACACGGGTATCCTTGACCACCAGTTGAGGCAAGGCCGACTCAGGCACTTCGCGCTCAACAAGGGCGGCGACGGCGCCTTTTTCGGCTACATCATTCAAATAGTCATGGCCATCAAAACGCGGGCCAGTCAGGGCTATGAACAACTGGCCCTGGGCAATGGCGCGACTGTCGATGCTGACGCCGCTGAAAGACGCGTCTGCACCGACCACACGGCCGTTCAGAGTGGCTGCCACTTCGCTCAACAACAAAGGCTTAAGCATGCGCAGCCTCCCAGGCGTCCAGGGCTTTTTCAGCTTCGACCAGGTCTGAGAAATCGTGGCGTTCGCCGTTGATTTCCTGATAGTCCTCGTGCCCCTTACCGGCCAGCACGATGACGTCCTCGGCGTCGGCATTGGCGATGATCTGGGCAATGGCAGCACCGCGACCGGCGACAAAGGTCACCTTGTCAGCGTTGGCAAAGCCTGCACGGATATCGCTGAAGATCTGCGCCGGGTCTTCGCTGCGCGGGTTGTCGTCTGTCACCAGTACGGCGTCAGCCAACCGCTCGACCACTTCGGCCATGATCGGGCGCTTGCCGCGATCACGGTCACCGCCGCACCCGAACAGGCAGTGCAATTGACCTTTGGCGTGAGGACGCAGGGCTGCCAGTACTTTTTCCAGGGCGTCCGGGGTGTGAGCATAATCGACCACGACCAGCGGCTTGCTGCCGCCGCCCAGGCGCTGCATGCGACCCACCGGGCCTTCCAGCTTGGGCAAGACCTTGAGAATTTCATCAAGCGCATAGTCAAGACCGAGCAGCGCGCCAACCGCCGCCAGGACGTTGCTCAGGTTGAAACGACCGAGCAAAGTGCTGCGCAACAGGTGCTCGCCTTGCGGGGTTACCAACGTGGCGCGCACACCATCGTCATCGAACACCGCGTCACGGCAATACAGGTAAGCGCTGCTGTCTTCGAGGCTGTAACTGATCAGTTTCGAGGGGTGCTTTTCGTTCGCCAGTTGACGGCCGAACTCGTCATCCAGGTTCACCACCCGGCAGCGCAGATCTGGCCAGGCAAACAGCTTGGCCTTGGCGGCTGCGTAAGCTTCCATGGTGCCGTGATAGTCCAGATGATCGCGGGACAAGTTGGTCATCACGGCCACGTCGAACGCCAACGCGCTGACCCGACCTTGATCCAGCCCGTGGGACGACACTTCCATGGCAACGGCTCTGGCCCCGGCCTTTTTCAGATCGGCCAACATGGCTTGCACCGCAATCGGGTCCGGCGTGGTATTGCGCCCGCTTTGCAGCGCACCGTAAAAACCGGTACCCAGCGTGCCAATGATGCCGCAGTGCTGGCCCAGGTGATCAAGCGCTTGGGCGACCAGTTGCGTCACGCTGGTTTTGCCATTGGTGCCGGTAACACCCACCAGATTGAGGGCGTGGCTTGGTTCACCATAAAAGCGCCCGGCCAGGTCAGACAGTTGGGCGATCAAGCCTTTGACAGGGATCAGCGGTACATCGGTAATCGGCAACACCGAAGCGCCTTCGACTTCATAGGCCACGGCGGCTGCGCCACGCTGCAAGGCATCGGCGATGTGTTCGCGGCCATCGAGCTTGGCGCCCGGCACCGCGAGGAACAAATCACCGGCACGCACACTGCGGCTGTCGAGGGTCAACTCACGGATCATCACGTCGTGACCCGCGTTAGGGAAAATCTTGATCAGGTTCAGGGACATTAACCGCGCCCTCCTTTGGCTGCTGCAGCGGTCGCAGCTTGTTGCTCTGCTGCGGTCGGCAGGTTGTCCGGGGTCACGTTCATCAGGCGCAACGTGCCAGACATCACTTTGCTGAAGACCGGCGCCGATACCAGACCACCGAAGTAGCCCGCTTTGCTCGGCTCATCGATCACGACCACGATCGCGTAGCGCGGGTCACTCATCGGGCCAAACCCGGCAAACAGGGAACGGTAAGAGTTGACTGCGTAGCCTTTAACGCCGCCGGACGAGGTTTTACGCGCCGTACCCGACTTGCCGCCGACGTGATACGCCGGCACTTTGGCACGCCAGACACCACGCGGGTTTTCGATCACTTCCTGGAGCATGCCCTGCAAGGTCTTGGCGACCTGCTCCGGCATGACTTGCGTGGCTTGTACAGGCTTGTCCTTGTCGGCTTTGAGCAAGGTCAGCGGTGCCAGCTTGCCGTTGTTGGCCAATGCCGAGAACGCGTGAACCAACTGTATGGCCGTCACGGAAACACCGTAGCCGTAAGACAGGGTCGCGGTTTCGGCTTTGCGCCACTCACGGTAGTTCGGCAGGTTACCCACACGCTCGCCGGGGAAGCCCAGACCGGTGTCCTGGCCCAGACCCATTTTCGCCATCTGACGGAAAATCGCTTCGCCACCGATATCGAAGGCGACCTTACTCATACCCACGTTACTGGAGTTGATCAGGATGCCGGTCAGGTCCAGTACCGGGCCTTCAGTACGCGATACGTCACGGATGGTGTATTTGCCCAACTGCAAGGTACCCGGGTACACCTCAACCTTGTCGGTGGGTTTCCAGCGACCGGTTTCCAGTGCCGCGCTCATCGAGATCGGCTTAACCGTTGAGCCCGGCTCGAACACGTCGATCATGGCACGGTTACGCATCATCGCCGGTTGCAGGTTGCGACGGTTGTTCGGGTTGTAAGTCGGTTGGTTGACCATGGCGAGGATTTCGCCGGTCTTCACATCCATGATCACCAGGCTGCCCGCCTTGGCACCGTTTTCGACCAGCGCATTGCGCAGTTCGCGGTTGGCCAGGTATTGCAGGCGCAGGTCAATCGACAACGCCAAGGTCTTCCCTGCCTTGGCGTTTTTAGTGACTTGAATGTCTTTGATCAGACGACCGCGTCGGTCCTTGATAACCTGTCGCTTGCCCGGCACACCGGCCAGCCATTCGTCATAGGCCAGCTCGACACCTTCACGGCCTTTGTCATCGATATCGGTAAAGCCCACCATGTGCGCGGTGACTTCACCGGCCGGGTAGAAACGGCGGAACTCTTCAATGCCGTAAACGCCCGGAACCTTGAGATCGAGCACGACTTGCCCCTGCTCGGGCGTCAGGCCACGAACGAGGTAAATGAATTCTTTGTTGGCTTGCTGCTCAAGGCGCGCAGTCAGCACCTTAGGGTCTTGCCCAAGCGCGCGTGCCAATGCCGGCCAGTGATCTTTACCCGCTTGCATTTCTTTTGGGTTGGCCCACAGCGTGGTCACCGGCGTACTGACCGCCAAAGGCTCGCCATTACGGTCGGTAATCAACCCGCGGTGTGCCGGGATAGTGATGTGCCGCAAGCTGCGGGCATCACCCTGACCTTTCAAGAAATCGTGGTCGATCACTTGCAGGTAGATAATCTGGCAGGCGATCGCGCCTACCAGCAGCGCCAGCAAACCCAGCACCACGCGAAAACGCCACGGATAGAGCGCGCCTTCGAGTTTGATCATGGCGTCACCATCCGAACTTCTGCTGCACCGGGGATGTGCATCTTCAGTTGTTCGCTGGCCAGGGTTTCGATACGGCTATGGGCAGTCCAGGTGCTCTGCTCAAGGATCAAGCGGCCCCACTCTGCCTGGGCCTTGTCACGCACGCTCAGTTCCCCGTACAGGGTGTTGAGCAATTGGCGGTTCCAGTGCGCGCTGTAGGAAACGCCCACGGCTGAAACCAGCACGGCAACAAACAGCAGCAGCATGAAGAAGCTTCCGCCGGGGAGGGGTTTGGCGTAAAGCTTGTTCAACGAAGCTTCTCCGCAACGCGCATGACAGCGCTGCGCGAGCGCGGATTGGCTTTGAGTTCGGCTTCAGAAGCGAACTGCGCCTTGCCATGAATTTTGATCTTGGGTTCAAAGGCTTTGTGCTGGACAGGCAAGCCACGCGGCAGGTTGTCCGGTTCACCTTTGACCAAATCGCGCATGAACAGCTTGACGATACGGTCCTCGAGGGAGTGGAAGCTGATAACAACCAGACGGCCGCCGACTTCCAGCGACTCCAGCGCCGCTTCAAGACCGGCCTTCAGGTCTCCGAGTTCGTTATTGACGTGAATACGCAGGCCCTGGAACGTACGGGTCGCAGGGTGCTTGCCCTTTTCCCAAGCCGGGTTGGCAACTTTAAGCACTTCAGCCAGATCGCCAGTGCGCTCAAACGGCGTGATTTCACGGCGCTCGACCACGGCACGGGCCATGCGACCGGAAAAACGCTCTTCGCCGTACTCCTTGAACACACGGGTAATTTCTTCGTGGGAGGCGGTGTTGACGAACTCCGCCGCGCTAATGCCCGTATTCGGGTTCATGCGCATGTCCAGCGGGCCGTCATTCATGAAGCTGAAGCCACGCTCCGGGTCGTCAAGCTGTGGCGAAGACACGCCCAGGTCGAGCAAGACACCGCTGACCTTGCCGGCCAGGCCGCGCTCGGCCACTTCGGATCCCATTTCAGCAAAGCTGCGCTGCACAATGACAAAGCGGCCGTCTTCGGCCGCTAGCGCTTGCCCGGTCGCAATCGCTTGTGGATCTTTATCAAACCCGAGGAGACGCCCCTGGGGGCCAAGATGCTGGAGTATCAGGCGGCTATGTCCGCCGCGACCAAAGGTGCCATCCAGATAGCATCCATCAGGACGTACGGCGAGAGCCTCTACGGCTTCATCGAGCAGTACGGTGATGTGGTTGAAGTCGCTATCAATAGTCACAGAATTAAATCACGCAGTTCATCAGGCATCGCGCCCGGTTGTTGAATGGCTGCAAGGTCAGCGGCAGAAACGGCTTCCCAGGCATCCTCGTCCCACAGTTGAAACTTGTTCAACTGGCCCACCAACATCGCGCGCTTGTCCAACTTGGCATACTCACGCAAACGCGGCGGCACCAGAAAACGACCACTGCCGTCGAGCTCAAGATCGACGGCATTACCAATCAACAAGCGCTGTAAACGTCGGTTTTCTTCACGTAACGACGGCAACGCCCGCAGCTTGGTTTCAATCAATTCCCACTCATCGAGCGGGTACACACATAAGCAGGGATCCACCGCATCAATGGTCACAATCAGTTGCCCGGAGCTTCTCGAATTCAGCTCGTCACGGTACCGGCTCGGCATTGCGAGACGGCCCTTGGCATCGAGACTGATTGCGTTAGCTCCGCGAAACACGAGGCGGCACTCCAAATATTAGCGTTTTACGTCTGGAAAACCCACTTTATGCCACTTTTCGCCACTTGCGCACACTATAGGAATGCCCCTACCACACCGTCAAGGCGCGGCCCGAAGGAAAATCCTTACATTACGGAGATTTAGGTGGGTAAATAGACGTACAGCAATAAGCGAAAGCTTTTTTGGAGGGGCGATCCGCAGCTAATTCAATGCGCAGGACTTCAAACTTAAAGTGCTTTCTTAAGAGTGAGGTTTTTTTGACATTAAGATGAGCGGTTCTTCATGCAACTAAAGCGAGGGGGTGAAGCGAGCATTTCTACATGCCTATCTGCTTGCGAAACAAGCAGGGGGAAAAAGGTGGAGAGTCGATCTGTAAGCCGGGTTCTGTCGTGAACAGTCATTCGTCTACGATGGCCATCACTGGACATCTTTAGCAACCTACCCGGTCCCAGCGCGGGCCACGCCTTGGGACCCTATTTGGTCTTGCTCCAAGTGGGGTTTACCTAGCCACGAACTGTTGCCAGACGTGCGGTGCGCTCTTACCGCACCTTTTCACCCTTACCGGCGCCGAAACGCTTAGGCGGTTATTTTCTGTGGCACTTTCCGTAGGCTCACGCCTCCCAGGCATTACCTGGCACTTCGCCCTATGGAGCCCGGACTTTCCTCCCCCCTCTAATTTTCATAGAGGGCAGCGACTGTCCAATCGACTCTCCGGCGCGAAGGTTAACTGTACGCAGCGTATAGAACAAGCTTTAAAGCGTGCATTAGCGCCCGACAACCAAACTTCTGCGGCTATATTTAAAGCTCGATTATTAAATCAAGGCCAAATGCCACTACTCACTGCTCAGCTTTCTGCTTATCAAGCGCAACTTGGTACAACACATTCTTGCGCTCACCGGTTATTTCAGCGGCCAATGCAGCAGCACGCTTGAGCGGCATCTCTTTAAGCAACAAATCCAGAATGCGCATGGCTTCACTGCTGACAACTTGATCAGTCTCGGGAGCAGTCCAGCCAGCAACTAACACCACGCATTCGCCACGCTGTTGATTGCTATCTGCCTCGACAAAAGCGCGCAGTTCGGACAAAGGCAAGCCCTTGAGGGTTTCAAAGGTCTTGGTCAACTCCCGCGCCAACAATGCCGGGCGATCAGGACCAAACACCGACTCCATGTCTTGCAGGCATTCCAGAATACGGTGCGGCGCCTCGTAGAAAATCAGCGTGCGCGGTTCTTCCTTTACTGCTTCCAGACGCGAGCGACGGCCCACCGCCTTGGCGGGCAAGAAGCCTTCGAAGATAAAACGGTCAGAGGGCAAGCCAGCGGCCGACAAGGCGGCAATCAAGGCGCATGCCCCCGGCACCGGCACCACTTTAACCCCGGCCGCACGTGCCTGGCGCACCAGGTGGTAGCCCGGATCAGAGATCAACGGGGTGCCCGCGTCGGAGATCAACGCCACGTCCTCACCGGCGAGCAAGCGCTGAATGAAGCGGTTTCCTTCATCCCGCTCGTTATGCTCGTGGCAGGCGCCCAGCGGCGTCGCGATACCAAAATGCTGCATCAGGCGCAGCGAGTGGCGCGTGTCCTCGGCCGCGATCAGCGATACCTCGCGCAACACTTTGAGCGCACGCGCACTGATGTCGTCCAGGTTACCGATGGGCGTGGCCACCACATAAAGTGAGCCAACAACGGAATTCAAAGCACCTGGAGCAGTCAAAACGCGCACCTCATGAGAGTTAAAGGCGCCATTGTAACGCGTAGAGCCTGGCCGGACGCACCCTTAAAGGAGCGGCCAAAAGTCTCAACCGGCAAAACACTGCCCATCGCAGTGGCCAGAACTCATCTAAAGTGAAGCTTTATCACCAGTAAGATCGCGTCCCGGCCAGCGCTTGGGTACACTTCGCCACTCTTTTGTTCGAGTATCAGGAACACTACATGATCGCTTGCCTGCGGCTGTTCACTGCCCTCTGCCTCGCTGCCTTGCTGGCGGCCTGCGCCAGCTCGCCCTCGTCCAGCCTTGGCGAACTCCCACGTACGCCCGATGCCAGCCTTGAACAGCTGCTGCAAGAGGCCTCTGCGAGCAAGGACCCGGAAAAGGCAGCGCTGCTGCGCCTGTCCGCAACCGACCTTGCCATACGCCAACACAATAACCAGCGCGCTGCGCAAATTCTGGCGCAAGTGCCGCTGGATCAGCTCAAGCCTGCACAACAAGTGTTTGCCAGCACCCTGGCCGCTGAACTGGCGATGAGCCGCAATCAGCCCAAAGACGCGCTGGTCGCCCTGAACCACCCAAGCGTCTCGCGCCTCAACGAGATGCCGGCCGACCTGCAAATGCGCACCCACAAGGTTCGCGCCCTGGCACTGGAGGCTGACGGTCAAACCCTGGCCGCCGCGCGCGAGCGTGTTGCCATGAGCCAAAGCCTGACCGGCGAGGCCGCCAACAGCAACAACGAGGCCATCTGGGCACTGGTTGCCGCCTTGCCGGCTGACCAGTTGCGCACGCCCGAGCCTGGCGTACTGGGCGGCTGGATGTCTTTGGCGCTGGCGATCAAGAGCGCCAGCAGCCTGCAAGACCAGCAAAACGCCATCGATCAATGGCGCGCACAAAACCCGGCGCACCCGGCAGCCATTCAACTGCCAGCCACGCTGATCAAGCTCAAGGAACTCGCCAGCCAACCGCTGACCAAGATCGCCCTGCTGCTGCCCCAGGACGGCCAACTGGCCTCTGTCAGCAAAGCACTGCGCGACGGCTTCATGGCGGCCTACTATCAGGCACAGCAAGCCGGTCAAAACCCGCCGAGCGTTCAGTTCTATGACAGCTCGCGCCTGACCTCGCTGGATGACTTCTATCGCAAGGCCCAGGCCGATGGCGTGCAACTGGTGGTCGGCCCGCTGGAGAAATCCCTGGTCAAGCAACTGAACATGCACCAGCAACTGCCGATTACTACCCTGGCCCTGAACTACAGCGAAGGCGGTCAAGGCCCGGCGCAACTGTTCCAGTTTGGTCTGGCGGCTGAAGACGAAGCTCGTGAAGTGGCTCGCCGTGCCCATGCCGACGGCCTGACTCGCGCAGGCGCCATGGTGCCGCAAGGCGAATGGGGTGACCGCGTACTTAAAGCCTTCCGTCAGGAATGGGAAGCTAACGGCGGCACCATTGTCGGCGTCGAACACATCGACAAGCCGGTTGCCCTGGCACAACAGGTTGCCGATCTGGTGCAACTGCGTAACGCTGGCGGCTCTGGCCAGCCATCGCGCCGCCAGGACATGGAGTTCATCTTCCTGGCCGCAACACCGCAGCAAGCCCAACAGATCAAACCGACCCTGAACTACCAGTACGCCGGTGACATCCCGGTTTACGCCACCTCGCACGTCTTCAGTGCCAGCGGCGACCAGAACCAGTACAACGACATGAACGGCATCCGCTTTTGCGAAACCCCTTGGCTGCTCGACACCGCCAACCCATTACGCCAGCAAGTAGCAGCGCAATGGCCACAAGCCGGTGGTAGCCTGGGCCGTCTGTACGCCATGGGCGTAGACGCTTTCGAATTGTCGTCGCGCCTGGGTCAGCTCAAGGCACTGCCTGAAAACCGTGTCGACGGCTTGTCCGGCAGCCTCAGCATGGACTCCAGCCAACACATTCAGCGTCAGTTGCCATGGGCCGAGTTCGCCAACGGGCAGATTCATCGCCTGCCTGACACACCCAACTGATGCCCGATCGCTCAAGCCAGCAAACAGGCAAAGATGCCGAGCGCACTGCGCTGCGGCATCTTGAGCGACACGGTTTACGCTTGCTGGCGCAAAATTGGCTATGCAAGCGCGGCGAGCTGGATCTGGTCATGCTTGACGGCGATACAGTAGTATTCGTCGAAGTTCGTTACCGACAACATGCGCAATGGGGTGGCGCACTCGCCAGCGTTGATGCTCGTAAGCGTCAGAAGCTGATTATGGCCGCCCAGTACTTCTTGCAACGTGAATCACGCTGGGCCAACTACCCGTGCCGATTCGACGTGGTAGCCATGGATAGCGCAACACCTCACTTGAACTGGCTACGAAACGCCTTTGACAGCTAAAACGCTGCAGGGCCAATTTCAGCACCCTTTTTAAAACGATTTTGCTTTGCTTTGCGGGCTGCACATTTTTGTGCCGGGAAGTCACTCAGGAACACCTGGATCACGCCCGACCAGCCGCCCTAATTAAGGTCACATAGATGGACATGCAATCCCGGATTCGCCAGCTTTTTCAGGCCAGTATCGACACCAAGCAGCAGGCGATGGCGGTACTTGCTCCGCACATCGAGCTTGCCAGCCAAGTGATGGTCAACGCCCTGCTCAACGAAGGCAAAATGCTCTCGTGCGGCAACGGCGGCTCAGCCGGTGACGCCCAGCACTTCTCGTCCGAGCTGCTCAACCGCTTTGAGCGCGAGCGCCCAAGCCTGCCTGCCATTGCATTGACCACTGACAGCTCGACGATCACCTCGATCGCCAACGACTACACCTTCAACGAGGTTTTTTCCAAGCAGATCCGCGCCCTCGGCCAACCCGGCGACGTACTACTGGCGATCTCCACGAGCGGCAACTCAGCCAACATCATTCAGGCTATTCAAGCGGCGCATGATCGCGAAATGATCGTAGTCGCCCTGACCGGCCGCGACGGCGGCGGCATGGCCTCGCTGCTGCTGCCTGAGGACGTGGAAATCCGCGTTCCGTCCACTGTCACTGCACGTATTCAAGAAGTCCACCTGCTGGCGATCCACTGCCTGTGCGATCTGATCGACAGCCAACTGTTTGGGAGTGAAGAATGACTTTTAAGCGCCTTAGCCTCGTGGCATTGACGCTGTGCCTCGGCCTGACCGCAGGTTGCAGCTCAGTACTGACCGCAACCCGTGACACGCCGATTGAAGACGACCGTGGCACCCGCACGTTCGGCAGCAAAATCGATGATTCGCTGATTGAAACCAAAGTGGCCGTCAACGTCGCCAAGGCCAACCCGGATCTGGATAACGGCTCGCACATCGTGGTCACCAGCTACAACGGTATCGTGCTGCTGGCAGGCCAGACCCCACGCGCCGACCTCAAGGCCCAGGCTGAACAAGCCGCTGCGGCTGTGCAGCGGGTCAAAAAGGTCAACAACGAGCTGCAAGTCATGGCGCCCTCCTCGATCCTGGCGCGCAACAACGATGCCTGGCTGACCACCAAGATCAAAACCCAAATGCTGACTGACAACGCCATTCCGGGCTCGCGCATCAAAGTCGTGACCGAGAACGGCATTGTTTACATGCTCGGCCTGGTTACCCAGCAAGAAGCCGCCCGCGCTACCAACCTGGTACAAGGCGTGTCCGGCGTGCAGAAGATCGTCAAACTCTTTGAGTACATCGACTGATTGCTCGCTCCTACAGGACGGGACAGCGACCATAAAAAAGGCGACCTCTGCAGGTCGCCTTTTTTGTTACTTCACCACTTTGAGGCTTGGCCGTCCGCTAGGGCGCGGCGGCTCGGTGTCTGGTGGCGGGCTGTCGTCGTCCGGCTCAATCTCGTCATCCACGTCAAACGCTTCTTCAAGATCAAACATCATGCCCTGGCCGTTTTCCCGGGCGTAAATACCCAGAATGGCAGCTGCCGGCACGTACAACGTGTGTGGCACACCTCCAAAACGCCCGTCAAAACTGACTGCTTCGTTGTCCATGTGCAGGTTACGCACGGCGCTCGGGGATACGTTCAGGACAATCTGTCCGTCACTGGCAAAACCCTGAGGCACTTGCACCTTCGGGTAGTCCGATTTAACCAGCAAGTGCGGAGTGCAATCGTTATCCACAATCCACTCATAGAGCGCACGCACCAGATAAGGTCGACTTGAATTCATCAAGGGCTCCTAAAGCCTTAGCGCATGTCGCGTTCGACACCAGACAAGCTTGCCTGGAAAGCCTCACGCGCAAACTGGCGCTCCATATAGTCAAGCAGCGGCTTGGCAGGCCGCGGCAACTCAATACCCAAAACAGGCAGGCGCCAGAGTATCGGTAATAGGCAGCAGTCGACCAGACTTTGCTCGTCACTTAGGAAAAAAGGTTTGTCTGCAAATAATGCCGACACGCCGGTCAGACTCTCGCGCAATTCTTTGCGCGCCTGCACACGTGCCGGCTCTTTGGTACGCGAATCGAGGATCAAGTCGACCAGGTTGCACCAGTCACGCTGGATCCGGTGCATCAGCAGACGGCTGTTGGCCCGCGCTACCGGGTACACCGGCAACAACGGCGGATGCGGGTAACGCTCATCCAGGTATTCCATCACGACAGTCGATTCCCACAACGCCAGGTCGCGATCGACCAGGGTTGGCAGGCTGCCGTACGGGTTCACTTCGATCAGTTTTGGCGGATGACGACCCGCCACCACACTGATGATCTCGGCGCTGACACCTTTCTCGGCGAGTACAATACGTACTCGGTGGGAATAGTGGTCGGCGGGGTCGGAGTAACAGGCCAACCGATTGGTCACGCCCATGGCGGTCCTCCTCGCTTGTTGAAATTATCAGGAGCGGAAAAACGAACGCGCCCAAGAAATGCCTCCCATAACAGCAGAACCGCGAAAGCGGGCCAAGTTGGCCCCGCTTTCACTGTGTCCTGCACTGTTACCTTTTTAGAGACACCCTTGGGCGCGCACGATTAACAGCAATGCATGTAACGGTATCAGTGCACATCCTTCCAGTATTCGCGCTTGAGCAAATAAGCGAAGACGAAGAAGAAGGCCAGATAGAGCAGCACGTACGTACCGATGCGCTGATGCTCCAGCTTCACCGGGTTGGCCGAATAGGCCAGGAAGGTCACAAGGTTCTTGATCTTCTCGTCGAACTGCTCTTCAGTCAGCGTGCCGGTCTTGGGCAACACTGTCAGCTGGTCGCACGCTTCATGTGTCAAAGGCGTGCCGGTGAGCGGATCATACTGCTTCTTGCCGTCTTCGACGATCTGTACTTGCTTGCAACCGATAACTTGACGCCCTTGCAGCGGCGCAAGCACGTTTGGCATGCCCACATTCGGGAAGACCGTATTGTTCACACCCCAAGGGCGCGACGGGTCTTCATAGAACGAACGCAGATAGCTGTAGAGCCAATCTGTACCGCGCACGCGAGCAACCAGGGTCAAGTCAGGCGGCGCCGCGCCAAACCACGCCTTGGCGTCTTCAGGCTGCATGCCGATGTTCATGTGATCGCCAATTTTGGCGCCGGTGAACACCAGATTCTTCAGCATGACATCGTGAGGGATCCCCAGATCGTCAGCCACCCGCTCGTAACGCTGAAACTTGGCGCTGTGACAGCCCATGCAATAGTTGGCAAAGGTACGCGCACCATCTTGCAACGCGGCCTTGTCAGAAACATCGATGTCGACCTTGTCCAGGTGCACGCCCTGTTCGGACGCAAAGGACAGCACCGGCATCATCACAAGCATTAATACGGCAAATAACTTTTTCATCAGCCAGTCACCCTTTCCGGAACCGGTTTGGTCTTCTCAAGCCGGGTGTAGAACGGCATCAGAATGAAGTAGGCGAAGTACAGGAACGTACACACCTGCGACAACAACGTGCGCTCCGGGGTCGGCGACAACACACCCAACACACCCAGAATCACGAACGAGATGCAGAACACCCACAACCAGATCTTGCTCATCCAGCCTTTGTAGCGCATGGATTTAACAGGGCTGCGGTCCAGCCAGGGCAACACAAACAGCACCGCAATCGCTGCGCCCATGGCGATCACGCCCATGAGCTTGTCCGGGATGGCCCGCAAGATCGCGTAGAACGGCGTGAAGTACCACACAGGGGCAATATGCTCCGGCGTCTTGAAGGCGTTAGCCTGCTCAAAGTTCGGTTTTTCGAGGAAGTAGCCGCCCATTTCAGGGAAGAAGAACACAATCGAGCAGAAGATAAACAAGAACACCACAACGCCGACAATGTCTTTCACGGTGTAGTACGGGTGGAACGGAATGCCGTCCAGCGGGATGCCGTTCTCGTCCTTGTACTTCTTGATATCAATGCCGTCAGGGTTGTTCGAGCCCACTTCATGCAGCGCCAGAATGTGCAGCACCACCAGCCCCAAAATCACGATGGGCAGTGCGACAACGTGCAGCGCGAAGAAGCGGTTCAGGGTAATGCCGGAGATCAGGTAGTCACCGCGGATCCATTGCGTCAGGTCGTTACCGATCACCGGGATCGCCCCAAACAGCGAGATGATCACCTGGGCGCCCCAGTAGGACATTTGCCCCCATGGCAGCAAATAGCCCATGAATGCTTCTGCCATCAGGGCCAGATAAATCATCATGCCGAACAGCCAGACCAGCTCGCGCGGCTTCTGATAAGAGCCGTAGAGCAAGCCACGGAACATGTGCAGATACACCACGATAAAGAACGCCGACGCACCGGTGGAGTGCAACAGGCGCAGAATCGAACCGTATTCGACGTCACGCATGATGTATTCGACAGAAGCAAATGCGTCCTCTGCCGTCGGCGTGTAACTCATGGTCAGCCACACGCCCGTAACGATCTGGTTGACCAGCACCAGCAAGGCGAGAGAGCCAAAGAAGTAGAGGAAGTTGAAGTTCTTCGGTGCGTAGTACTTGCTGAGGTGGTCTTCCCACATTTTGGTGGCCGGGAAGCGAGCATCAATCCAATCCATGAACTTGCTCATTACGCGGTCTCCCCATCAAGGCCAACGACAATAATGTTGTCCGACTCATAGTAATAAGGCGGCACAGGCAGGTTTAACGGGGCAGGCTGAGCCTTGTAGACGCGGCCCGCCAGGTCATAGTGCGAACCATGACACGGGCAGAAATACCCTCCCACCCAATCCTTGCCAAGGTCGGCAGGGGCCACTTCAGGACGGAAAGTAGGCGAGCAACCCAAGTGGGTGCAGATGCCGATCAGCAGCAGGATTTCGGGCTTGATCGAGCGTAATTCGGGGTTTACGTAGGTCGGTTGGTCTGACTGTTTGGAGTCTGGATCCGCAAGCCGATCATCGATTTTCTTCAGATTGGCCAGGATTTCTTCTGTTCGGCGGACGATGAACACTGGCTGACCACGCCATTCTGCAACCATTTGCTGGCCCGGTTCGACCTTGGCGATATTGACCTTTACCGGCGCACCAGCGGCCTTGGCCTTGGCACTGGGGAACCACGACCCCACGAACGGGACCGCCGCCCCCACCGCTCCTGCAGCACCCACCACGGATGTGGCTGCCACGAGGAAGCGACGCCGACCGACATTAACGTCGACTTTGCTCATTCCGTCCTCTCCCATCAGCTTTGCGGCCTGTTAAATCAGGCATCTAGTAAGTAGCAAACTAATCTTTATAAAAATTTTGCCGAATGGTAATGAAAAGACCACACTAAAACAAGGTAATTACCGGGAGGTACAGGCTGCAGCCCTTGCAGCACAGGCAGTTGGCGGATGTGGCACGTTGTCACAGCAACTTTTCTGCGCCCATAAAAAAAGCCCAGCTCCGTGAGGAGGCTGGGCTTTTTGAACGAAGCTGCGAATTAACGCTTCGAGTACTGCGGACGCTTACGCGCTTTACGCAGACCGACTTTCTTACGTTCAACTTCACGAGCATCGCGAGTTACGTAGCCTGCTTTACGCAGAGCGCTACGCAGAGTCTCGTCGTAGTCCATCAGAGCGCGAGTGATACCGTGGCGGATTGCGCCAGCTTGACCACTTACACCGCCACCGAGAACGGTAACGTAGATGTCGAATTTCTCAACAGTCTCGGTCAGTTCCAGCGGCTGACGAACTACCATGCGGGCAGTTTCGCGGCCGAAGAAGTTTTCCAGGGAGCGGTTGTTGATGGAGATGTTGCCAGTACCCGGACGCAGGAAAACGCGTGCGGTTGCAGTCTTACGACGGCCAGTGCCGTAGTTTTGAGTCGCCGACATAATGAACTATTCCGTTAAAACTTCAGTTCTTGGGGCTGCTGAGCAGTATGAGGGTGAGCAGCGCCCGCATAGACTTTCAGCTTACGGTACATGTCGCGACCCAGCGGGTTCTTAGGCAGCATGCCTTTAACCGCGGTCTCGATCACGCGCTCAGGAGCTTTAGCGATCAGCTTTTCGAAGTTGATCGACTTAATCCCGCCCGGGAAACCGGAGTGAGAGTAGTACATCTTGTCAGAGGTCTTAGCACCAGTAACACGAATCTGCTCAGCATTGATAACAACGATGTAGTCACCGGTGTCAACGTGCGGAGTGTATTCAGGCTTGTGCTTACCACGCAGACGGCTCGCGATCTCGGTGGCCAGACGACCCAGGGTCTGACCAGCAGCGTCGACGACAAACCAGTCGCGCTTTACTGTTTCTGGTTTAGCAGTAAAAGTTTTCATTCTTTATAGCCTCAGGGGCCGCCCTGTAAATTAGACGGCGGATCTTACTGAATAGTGCGTACTTTGACAAGTCAAAGGCAGCCGGGTACAGACGCTATCGGGGGCTCGGGTCAGCGCGTCCGTTCAACGGCAAGATTCTTCGGCAGGCGGCGCATCACTTCCACTGCAGAAAGAGGTCGACGATTATCCAGATTGCGCAAAAAATTACAACCTGCTTTTATGATTCTTTCCCCGAAGGAGTGACCGATGGACTACCGCCAGCTAGGCCGCAGCAACCTCAACGTGAGTGCCATTGCCCTCGGCACCATGACCTGGGGTGAACAAAACACCCAAGATGAAGCCTTTGAGCAAATCGAGTACGCGAAAAACGCCGGCATCAACTTCCTCGACACCGCCGAGATGTACCCCGTCCCGCCCAAAGCCGAGACCTACGCCACCACCGAGCGCTACATCGGCAACTGGTTCAAGGCCCGTGGCGATCGTGCCGACTGGGTACTGGCCAGCAAAATTGCCGGCCCGGGCAACACCATCGACTACATCCGTGACGGCAACCTGAAACACAACCGCGCCCACATCGTGCAAGCGCTGGACGCCAGCCTAAAGCGCCTGCAAACCGACTGGATCGACCTGTACCAGTTGCACTGGCCCGAGCGCAGCACCAACTTCTTTGGCCAACTGGGCTACACGCACAAAGCCGACGAAGACTTCACCCCGCTGGAGGACACCCTCGAAGCCCTCGACGAACAAGTCAAAGCCGGCAAAATCCGCCACATCGGCCTGTCCAACGAAACCCCGTGGGCGACCATGAAGTTTCTGCAATTGGCCGAGAGCCGTGGCTGGCCACGCGCGGTGTCGATCCAGAACCCCTACAACCTGCTCAACCGCAGCTTTGAAGTGGGTCTGGCGGAAATCGCCATCCGCGAACAGTGCGGGCTGCTCGCCTACTCGCCGCTGGCGTTTGGCATGCTGACCGGCAAGTACAACGGCGGCGCCCGCCCGGCAAAAGGCCGCCTGAGCCTTTACAGCCGCTTTTCGCGCTATTCCAACCCGCAGTCGGTTGCCGCCAGCGAGCGTTACGTCGCACTGGCCCGCGAACACGGGCTGGATCCGGCACAAATGGCCTTGGCGTATGTCACCCAACAACCGTTCGTGACCAGCAACATCATTGGCGCCACCACTCTGGAGCAACTGAAAAGCAACATCGCCAGTGCCGACCTGAAGCTCTCGGATGAAGTGCTCGCGGGCATTGAAGCCATCCACAAAGAGCAACCAAACCCGGCGCCTTAACCCTACCCCCCTGTAGGAGCGAGCTTGTCTCGCGATCTTTTGATCTTTAAAAGATCGCGAGGCAAGCTCGCTCCTACACAGCGGTTTAACTCCCCCTCCCCTAGACACACAGGAAAAAACATAAGACGATCCAGCCGTAAGTTGACCAATTTCACCTATAAGAATAATCAAACCATGTCTACTCAACTCTCCACGCCCTTGCGGCGCGTCAGCGTTTTGGCCACGGATCAGGTGTTCGCTTCTACCCTGATGCAAGCCAAGGATTTCTTTCACCTGGCCAGCCTGCGCCACGGCAAACAATTGGGCCAAGGCTTCAACGCCAGCTTCGAAACCCGTCTCGTCAGCCCCGACAGCCTTCCCGTAGGCAGTTTCAGCAATGTGTTGCTGCCCGTCGATGGCGGCCTGGATGACGCCGATATCATCATCCTCCCCGCCTTCTGGGGCGACTTTGACACCCTGTGCCAGCGCTACCCGCAGGTCATGCCATGGCTGCGCGAACAACATGCACGCGGCGCCGTACTGTGCGCAGCAGCCACCGGGGTGTTCTGGCTGGCAGAAGCCGGCTTGCTTGACGGTAAAGAAGCCACGACGTACTGGCGTTTTTTCAACACCTTCGCCGAACGCTTCCCACAGGTGCACCTCAATCAGGACAAGCACCTCACCGACGCCGACAACCTGTATTGCGCGGGCGGCCCTACCTCGGCCTGTGACCTGTACATCTACTTGATTGAGCGTTTCTGCGGCGCGAATATCGCCCAGGCCGTGGCCCGCGACATTCTGTATGAAGTGCAACGCAACTACTCACCGGGGCGCATTGGCTTCGGCGGGCAAAAGCTGCATCAAGACGTGATTATTTTGCAGATCCAGCACTGGCTCGAAGAGCACTTTGCCGACAAGTTTCGTTTCGAAGACGTGGCCCGTGAACACGGCATGAGCATCCGCAACTTCATGCGCCGCTTCCAGATCGCAACGGGGGACAAACCCCTGCACTACCTGCAGCGTTTGCGCATCGAAACCGCCAAGGGTTTGCTGTCTGCCACCCGCAAAAGCATCAAGACCATCAGCTACGACGTGGGCTACGACGACGCCAGCTTCTTTGCGAGGCTGTTTCGCCAGCACACCGAACTGTCGCCCAACCAATATCGGCAACAGTTCCAACAAGCTGCCTGACTCTCGTTGCAGGAGCGAGTTAGCCTCGCGATCTTTTGATAATCACAAGATCGCGAGCCAAGCCCAAAGCCCGGCAACACATTAAGGCTTGTGCGCCCGTGTCAGATATTCGTGGGATTGCATTTCGAGCAAACGGCTCAGCGTACGCTGGAACTCGAAATTCAAACGACCGCCGGTGTAGAGGTCTTTGAGCTCCACTTCGGCCGAGATGATCAGCTTGACGCCACGGTCGTAGAATTCGTCGACCATGTTGATAAAGCGACGCGCGATGTCGTCGGTTTTAACGTCCATTTGCTCGACACCGCTGAGGATCACGGCGTTGAAGATCTTGCCCAGCTCAATGTAGTCGTTCTGGCTACGCGGGCCGTCGCACAGCTCGCGAAAATCAAACCAGGCCACATCATCACAGGTACGCAGCGCACGAATGGTGCGGTTCTCGATGACCAGGTCATCGTTCTCGACCGCCCGAGTGGAGTTATGCGTCAACGCTTTGAAGCTCTCGCGCAGGCTCGCCTCGGAGGCGTCATTGAGCGGGAAGTGGTAAAGCTCGGCTTGCTCCAGATGGCGCAGACGGTAATCGACACCGCTGTCGACGTTGACGATTTCGGTGTGCTGTTTGATCAGCGCAATGGCGGGCAAGAAGCGAGCACGTTGCAGACCATCTTTGTACAGACCGTCCGGGACGATGTTGGAGGTCGCCACCAAGGTCACGCCATTCTTGAACAGTTCTTCCATCAAAGTGCCGAGAATCATGGCGTCGGTAATGTCCGACACAAAGAATTCGTCGAAACAGATCACCCGCGCTTCATCGGCAAAGCGCTTGGCAATGATGGTCAGCGGGTTTTTCTCGCCATTGAGGGTGCGCATTTCTTCGTGCACACGCTTCATGAAGCGGTGGAAGTGCGTACGCACCTTCTGCTTGAACGGCAGGGCATCAAAGAACGTATCGACCAGGTAAGTCTTGCCCCGGCCCACACCGCCCCAAAAGTACAGGCCTTTGACCGGCGTGATGTCTTTTTTGCCAAACAGCTTGCCCAGCAGGCCAGGCTTGCTCTGCGAAGACGCGACCAAGTCGTCATAGAGACGCTGCAGGTGACGCACAGCGTTTTCCTGCGCGGCATCGTGGAAGAAGTCCGGGCG
Source organism: Pseudomonas sp. FSL R10-2189 (assembly GCF_009600325.1). Taxonomy (NCBI): domain Bacteria; kingdom Pseudomonadati; phylum Pseudomonadota; class Gammaproteobacteria; order Pseudomonadales; family Pseudomonadaceae; genus Pseudomonas; species Pseudomonas sp. FSL R10-2189. The sequence goes on along the minus strand of NZ_WIVZ01000001.1, from coordinate 158,665 downwards.
TTTCAGATCAGCTTGATATCGTTCTAGAGGCGTCATAATTCGCTAGCTGGGCAACAAAAACGGGCCGACACTTTAGCGACGGCCCGGGGGAATGGCAATCAAACCTGGGACGAAACGTCGCAGTTTGTCAGTCTTGCGCAGGCACCAAGGCCAAGCGCAACGCTTCGATTGCCGCATCACGTGCTGCGTCATCGGCAAATGCCGGGCTGTCGGCAACATTTGCACCGTCCAGCCAAACGCTGAAACTCAAACCGTCTGCGCGAACATCCAGCGCTTCACCTGATTGCAACTGCTTGGTCACCTGCCCCGCCGTTTTGCCATCGGCGAAGCTGCGCGACAGCAGCAATTGCTCGCCATCAGCGCTCAACAGACGGAAACGGAAGCTGCCGTCTTCATCGCGGAAGCTGACGAAGCGCGGGCCTTTGGCGGCCTTCTTTTTGCTTGCCGCCGTGGTTTGTGCAGCGCTCTCAAACGAACGCAGGCCCACGGCTTCGCGCAGTTCATCCAAAAACGGCGTTGCGATCGCACGGGCTTTTTGCGCGCCGGTCTTAAGAATGTCTTCCATGTCTGCAGGGCGCGACATCAGGTCGTGGTAACGCTCGCGCGCTTCGCCCAACTCAGCGTCCAGCAGCTTGAACAGACGGTCTTTCGCCTCACCCCAGCCCAAACCCTGCAACAGCTCGCTGCGGAACTCAGCCGACTGCTCAGGCGTCGAGAACGCCTGGTACAAGGTGAACAAGTGCGAGTTGTCCGGATCTTTGGCTTCGCCCGGCGCACGGGAGTCAGTCACGATCCGCGAGATCGCGCTTTTCATGTCTTTGGCGCTGGTGAACAGCGGAATGGTGTTGTCGTAGCTTTTCGACATCTTGCGACCGTCAAGGCCTGGCAAGGTCGCCACACTTTCTTCAATCAAGGCTTCAGGCATGGCGAAGAACTCTTTGCCATTGCCGAACAAGTGATTGAAGCGCTGACCGATATCACGGGCCATTTCAACGTGCTGGATCTGGTCACGACCCACCGGCACTTTGTGCGCGTTGAACATCAAGATGTCCGCGGCCATCAGCACCGGGTAGCTGTACAGGCCCATGGTGATGCCCGCATCCGGGTCTTCACCGTTTTCCAGGTTCTTGTCTACCGACGCTTTGTAAGCATGCGCACGGTTAAGCAGGCCCTTGGCCGCCACACAGGTCAGAAACCACGCCAGTTGCGGGATTTCCGGGATATCAGACTGGCGATAGAACGTCACACGCTCAACATCCAGACCGCCCGCCAGCCAAGTGGCTGCGATTTCCTGACGCGAACGCTGAATGCGCTGCGGGTCATCACATTTGATCAGGGCGTGATAGTCGGCCAAAAAGTAAAACGAGTCGGCGTTGCTGTCACGGCTGGCAAGGATTGCCGGGCGGATAGCACCGGCATAATTGCCCAGGTGCGGCGTGCCGGTGGTGGTGATACCGGTGAGGATACGAGTACGAGTGGTCATGGGTAATCGCTTATCAGGCTGTATCAATTCAAAAGGCGTGGCGCTACCAACTCTTTGAGTTCGGGCAGCTTGCCGTGAAAAAAGTGTCCGCATTCTGCCACTTTCAGCAGCTCATGGGGGCGCGAGAGATCTTTTGACCAGTCATAAACCAATTGCGGATCAATCACTTCGTCGGTTTCAGGTTGGATAACCGTGATCGGGCACGTCTGTGGCAGCGCATCTTCATCACGCAAACGCATCACCGCAGGCGCGACCATAAACAGGCGTGCGAGCTTTTCGCCCTGCGCCTCCAGTCGTCCACCCAGGCTGGCGGCGACAAAACCACCGAATGAAAACCCCAGCAGGGTCAGCGGCAGATCCGGGTATTGGGCACGCAACCAACGGGCAGCCGCCAACGCATCGTCGACTTCGCCGGTGCCCATATCGTGGCTGCCGGCACTGGCGCCCACGCCACGGTAATTAAATCGCAACGTAACAAGACCCGCATCGCGCGCAGTGCGCTGCAGGGTCGAAACCACTTTATTCATCATCGTCCCACCCTGCACCGGGTTGGGATGGCACAGCAGCGCGAGGCCGCGCGGCTCAGCAGAATCGAGGTATAAAGCTTCCAATTGGCCAACCGGGCCATCAATCACTACGGGGGTTTCGCGGGTAAGCAAGAAGGAACTCCGTGACCTCAAAGTGGGTCGACACGTCTAGCTGATAGATTCTGTCTGGCATATTTGCGAGTGCATCGCGGTATACAGCGCAGGTCCGAGCCGTTAACGTAAAGCAAAGCCGTTTATAGAGGAAGGACTCGTGGAAAGCTCGCTCTTAATTTGGTTGTTGCCGACCCTGGCTCTGGTTGCCGGTGTCGTCATTGGTTTTCTGGTCGCTCGTCTGCTGCCGAACGCCGCGCCTAATCGCACGCAGCGTCAGCTGGACGATATCCAGGAACGTTTTGATAACTATCAGGGTGAAGTCGTTACCCACTTCAACACCACTGCCAATCTGGTGAAGAAACTCACCCAGAGCTACCAGGAAGTACAAGATCACCTCGCCGAGGGCGCCAACAGCCTGGCCCTGGACGAGCAAACACGCCAACGTTTGCTGGCTGCCCTGCACTCTGAAGCCCCACAACCGCACCGCGAGCGCCTGACCCCGCCGCACAGCTCCGAGCCGCCAAAGGACTACGCGCCAAAAAGCCCGAACGCCCCCGGCATGCTCGATGAGCACTACGGCCTGAAGAAGTAATTCACCCGGCCAGACGCTCAACAAAAAGCCCCGCGATCAGCAATGATCGCGGGGCTTTTTTAGTGGGCGCTGGAGTCACTCCCAAGGGTTGTGACTCCACCTGCCACGTTACGGGTACTGTTGAACCTGACCCTGCTGCTGGTAGTTCATGCCTGGAATCGGCATCAGCGTAATTTGTACACGGCGGTTCTGAGCTCGACCGTCCGGGGTGGCGTTGCTGGCAATCGGATCTGCCGGGCCTTTACCGATCACCGACAGGTACTGACCGCTGACGCCCTGCGACGTCAAATACGTTGCAACGCTTTGCGCACGCTGTTGCGACAACTGCTGGTTGAAAGCGTTGTTACCGGTGCTGTCGGTGTAACCGACGATCTGGATCTGCTGCTGGTTGTTCAACTGCTTCAGCGAATTGGCGAGGCTGTTAAGCGGCTGATAGAAGCTTGGCGCAATGTTCGCAGAGCTGGTGGCAAACGTAATGTTGCCCGGCATCACCAGGGTAATGTTGTCGCCTTGGCGCTGCACCTCAACGCCGGTGTTGGCCATGCTGGCGCGCAGTGCGGCTTCTTGCTTGTCAGCGTAATAGCCGTAGCCTGCAGCCCCCAGGCCCGCGACCGCAGCGCCAATCAGCGCACCCTTGCCACGGTTGTTGTGGTCAATGGCAGCACCGGCAACAGCACCGGCCAAGGCACCCAGACCACCGTACTTGGCGGTATTGCTCATGCCCGACGAGGCCTGGCCCTGGTTATCGTAAGGGTTAGGAGAGGCGCAGCCGGCCAACAAGGCAATCGCACTTGCAGCAACAATCAAACGACGCGAAATAAACATGGTGAAGCTCCTACTTAATCTTTCTGGGTCAAAGGCCGCTGGCAGTAGACCTCTGTGGTGCGTTGGAACACGACCAACGGTAAAAATTCCATTACATCTTGTTTAAGCGCTGTTTAAGCGCGAACAAACGGGTTCTCCCGCATTTCATCGCCTAGACGAGTATCCGGGCCATGCCCGGTCACCACGGTGGCATCCTCATCCAGCGTATACAGCCGCTGCTTGATCGAACGCACGATAGTGGCCTGATCACCGCCCCATAAATCCGTGCGCCCAACGCCGCGACGAAACAGCGTGTCGCCCGCGATCAACAGCTTAGACTCAGAAAACCAAAAACTCATGGACCCAGGCGTATGTCCCGGCGTGTGCAGTGCAACACCGCATCCACAGGCCAACTCTTCATCGTCGGCCAGCCAGCGATCAGGTGGCGGCACCGGCGTATACGTCACGCCAAACAAGCCGCATTGCATCTCCAGGTTGTCCCACAAAAATTGGTCTTCCTTGTGCAAATGCAGCGTCGCCCCGGTTTTTTCCTTGAGCTGACCCGACGCCAAAAAGTGATCCAGATGCGCATGGGTATGGATGATGCTCACCACCTGTAAACCCAGCTTCTCCAGCCGCGCCAGAATCAACTCATGATCGCCACCCGGATCCACCACAATGGCTTTTTTAGTGAGCGGATCACCGATGATCGTGCAGTTGCACTGCAACGGCCCGACGGGAAAGGTTTCGCGGATGAGGGTGGGTTTTGTGCTCATGGTTCAGGCTTCCAAATCTGTTTAAAACCGCTCAAAACTTCAGCCCCACGCTCAACGCCACAAAGTCGCGGTCGCTGAGGGTGTTGTAACGCCCGCCAAAGAAGTTGGTATACGACAGGCTGCTCAAGTAGGTGTTTTCGTATTCGGCATCGATGCCCAGGCTGATGGCCTTACGGCCCTCGTTGAAGGTGTTGTCCGGGCCCGGTGAGTAGCCGCTGACGTCATGGGACCAGCCCAGGTTGGGTTTCAGGTCGAGGCCGGGCAAGACTTTGTTGTAGTCCCACACCGCACGGGCGCGATAGCCCCAGGCATTGTCCGTGGTGAAGCCGTCATGGCCGTCAGAACCAAACACCGGGTCACGCCCGTAGCGCGCCTGTGCGCTGCCTTCCAGCCCGCCGACGTGGATCACTCCGACCTCGCCGGTCAGCGTCAGCCGATCAGCGCCCATGGCGTTGTCGAAGATGTGCCGCAACGAGGTCTGGAACTGGCTGATCTCTTTGCGCCGATATCCCTGGTTATCAGCACCTGGCGTCACGCTCAGGGGGGATGCATCGGCAAGCCCGGGCAACAAGGTCACGTTGGCGTACAGCAGGTCGTTGCTGTTGAGTTGTACCGGCGCGTTGGGGCGGTAGCTCAGTTCGCCTTTCCAGACCGTGCCTGTGGATAACGTGGTGTTGAAGCTCAACCCATACAGGCGAATGTCTTCGGGGTATTCAACGTAGTAGCTGGCGTTGCCGGCCACGATCATCGGCGCCACGCCGCCCGCACCGGAGGCAATGTTGTACACCGATTGCAACGCTGCACGACCGCTGAGGATCGGGTCACGGCTGTGGTAGTTCATAAAGAACGCACCGAAATCGGTGTCCAGCGGCTCAAATACGTAGTGCAGGGCCAGGCCAAATTGCCCGCTGTTGCGCGCATCACGGTCAGACCCGCGACGCACCAGCACGCCCTCCTCGTTCACCTCAACGCCCGCCGAGGTCAGCGCGGCGAGGTCGGCGACATTCAGTGCAGAGCGCTTGCTCATCACCCGGTAATTGCCGCTGCAGCCATCGGCCATCACGTCAGATTGCGAGAAAAACGTCCCGCAGTTATCGGCTTCGGACTGTTCCCAATCGAGCTGATAAAAAGCTTGGGCAGACAGGTTGTCGGTCAGGCTTTGCGACACATAGAACAGGTTGACCGGAACCAGGCCATCTTTGAAGGCCGTGCCGGGTCGTCGATAGGCGGAAACGTCCGTGGGGTTAATCGCATTGATCCCACCGCCGATAAACTCACCTTCGCCCCAACTGACCACTTGTTTGCCTACACGCACCGACCCCGGCTGATCGCCAATCGCGTAGTTGTGATAGACGTAGGCGTCCAGCAGTTGCGCGCCGGCCGACTGCGCCGACGCCCGGCGACCGCTGTCACTGATGGGTTTGAAGGGGCGACTGTCGTCTTGCAGCTCAAAGTCGTACCAGTACTTGCCGCGCACATAGAGGCCGCTGTCACCGACCTTCAGCTCCAGGCCGTGCATGCCGGTGAAAATTTTCGAAAAGGTTTCGCCGCGTTTGAAATTGAGACGGCCATCGTCAGAAATTTCAGAGTGACCTTTACCGCCATTGTTAGCGCCGATGAATTTGCTGTCGGCCTTGGCGGTGGACCAACTGGCGCCGATGGACAGTTCGGAGTCCAACTGGCCTTCGACTTCGCCAATGTTAAAGCTCACGCCCCAAGCGGGCCCGGCGAGCACCGAGGCGAGGCTGACTGCCAAGGGCAGTTTGGCTCGGCACCAGAACCGGCTGACTGAGGGCATTGATACTTCTCCGTGCGCACGCTGCAATAAGCCCGCAAGGATGAAGGAAAACCAGATTTTGACAAGATCATCTACCAACCAAGCCTCTGTAGGAGCAGCCGGTCGACGCTCGATTGCCTCGCGATCTTTTGATAGCTGAAAAGATCGCGAGGCAAGCTCGCTCCTACAGACGGTGGTGCGGTCAATGCATCTCGGTGAAGGCCAGTTTCACGCCCAATGCGACCAGCACCGCGCCCATGGTGCGGTCAAACCAGTGGCCCATGCGGGCAAAACCGGTGCGCACGCGCTGATGGCTAAACAACATGGCTACCATGCAGAACCACACGCCCGTCGCCACCGCCAGGTACACGCCGTAACCGGCCTGGATCGCCAGCGGTGTGTGCGGGTTGATCACAACGGTGAACAGCGACAGAAAAAACAGCGTCGCCTTGGGGTTCAGCCCGTTAGTCACAAAGCCCGAAGTAAAGGCGCCACGCGCGGTGCGCTCACCCACTGGCAACGCCGCTGCAACAGCCGCCGGGTCTGCAGGCTTGGCGCGCAGGGCCTTGAAGCCTATGTACAGCAAGTACGCCGCGGCCAACCACTTGAGCGCGTTAAACAGCACAATCGACTGCGACACAATGATCCCGATACCCAGCAACGAATACCCCACATGCAGGAAAATCGCCGAACCCACGCCCAGCGCGGTAAACATGCCCGCACGTCGACCATGGGTCACGCTTTCACGCACGACCACAGCAAAATCCGGCCCCGGGCTGGCCACAGCCAACAAGTGAATCAAGGCGACAGTCAAAAATTCTGTCCAATACATGCGCGGCTCCATTACAAATTGTTTCTTCTGTTAGGCTCGACACCTTACGCCTTCACTCGACAGCACAAAAGGTACAGTTGATGACGAATACTCACCGCGCAGTCTTCCTTGATCACCCGTCTCTTGACCTCGGCGATCTTGACCTCAGCCCCCTGCGCAATGCGTTCAGCGAGCTGCAGTTGTACACAGACACCACGCCAGACAACATCATCGAGCGCTTGCAGGGCGCCAGCGTCGTCATCAGCAATAAAATCCTGCTCAACGCCAGCACCCTCGCCGCCTGCCCGGACCTCAAGCTGATCCTGGTCGCCGCCACCGGCACCAATAACGTAGACCTTGAAGCCGCCCGCGCGCATGGCATCACCGTTGCCAACTGCCAGGGCTACGGCACGCCATCGGTGGCGCAACACACCCTCGGCCTGCTGCTGGCGCTGGCCACACGGCTGGTCGATTACAACAAGGCCGTGGCCGATGGCAAATGGCAGCAGGCCAAGCAGTTCTGCCTGCTGGACTTCCCGATTGTTGAGCTGGAAGGCAAAACCCTTGGCCTGTTTGGCCATGGCGAGCTGGGCAGCGCGGTGGCCAAACTGGCCGAAGCTTTCGGCATGAACGTGCTGATCGGGCAGATTCCCGGCCGCCCGGCCCGCGCCGACCGCCTGACGGTGGACGAGTTGCTGCCACAGGTCGACGCCCTGACCTTTCACTGCCCGCTCAACGAACACACGCGCCACTTTATCGGTGCCCGCGAACTGGCGCTGCTCAAGCCTGGCGCGTTTGTGGTGAACACCGCGCGTGGCGGCATGATTGACGAACAGGCGCTGGCTGATGCCCTGCGCAGCGGCCACTTGGGCGGCGCGGCCACCGACGTGTTGAGCGTCGAACCGCCACGCGACGGCAACCCGCTGCTGGCCGATGACATTCCGCGCCTGATCATTACCCCGCACAGCGCCTGGGGCAGCCGTGAGGCGCGGCAGAGAATCGTCAACCAACTCACGCAAAACGCCGAAGCCTTCTTCAGCGGTACAGCGCTACGCGTCGTCAGTTGATAAACTGCGCTCCTTTTTTGAGGAGCACAGTATGGATCCGCGCAGTGAAGTACTGCTTCGTCAGCCTGATTACTTTCAGGGTTCGGTACTGTTAGTCGGTTTACCGGCTGACGAATTGCTCAACGCGCTGCCCAACGCCCACGGCTGGTGCTGGCACGCGGGCGATCAGGCGGCACTCGATGCGCGCTTTGCCGGGCGCGTGCACTTTGGCGTAGAAGTCCCGGAGCGGGCCTTCGACACCGCTGTGGTGTTCCTGCCCAAGTCCAAGGAACTGAGCGATTACGTGCTCAAGGCCGTGGCCGCTCGCCTGCCCGGCGCCGATGTGTTTTTGGTCGGCGAAAAGAAAGGCGGCATTGAGGGCGCGTCCAAGCAACTCATCCCGTTCGGCAAGCCGCGCAAGCTCGACAGCGCGCGGCATTGCCAACTCTGGCAAGTCACCGTCGACAACGCCCCGTCAGCGCCCGTGCTTGAGCAACTGGCACAGCATTACGAGCTGGAACTGGCCGAAGGACCGTTGAAAGTCGTCAGCCTGCCGGGGGTTTTCAGCCACGGCCGCCTGGATCGCGGCAGCGCCTTGTTGCTTGAACACCTGGACAAACTGCCCAGCGGTCACCTGCTGGACTTCGGCTGCGGCGCGGGTGTACTCGGTGCAGCGGTCAAGCGTCGTTATCCTCATAACAGCGTCACCCTGCTCGATGTCGACGCCTTCGCCACCGCCAGCAGCCGTCTGACATTGGCTGCCAATGGTCTGGAAGCTGAGGTTATTACCGGTGACGGAATCGACGCTGCGCCGATGGGTTTGAATGCCATTTTGAGCAACCCGCCGTTCCATGTCGGCGTACACACCGATTATCACGCGACCGAAAACTTGCTGAAAAAAGCAGTCAAACATCTGAAAACAGGTGGCGAACTCCGACTTGTGGCCAATAGCTTCCTGCGCTATCAACCGCTGATCGAAGAGCAATTCGGGCACTGCGCCGTCAAGGCTGAAGGACAGGGTTTTCGGATCTACAGTGCGAAGCGTCGCTGACAGTTTTTGAAAATCAGGGCTTGCCGGATCGGATTTGCCTAGGCAGAATCCGCTCCGTCCTAGGGGAGTAGTCTCCCACGAGCAACATGCTCGTCCGGCATGCGTCAACATACTTGGTCAACAGACCATGGCGCATGCGACCCAGGCGTCCGCACAGACGGACCAGGGTTTGACAAGACCTATGACACGAACACCTTACCCGGGGCGGGAAGGCTGTACGTGTCATAGCCGTGTCGACCCGCCCCTGGAAAATTACCTGATGATGCTCGACTCCTTACTCATTCCAACTGCAATCGTTGCCTTGGCCGAAATCGGTGACAAGACGCAATTGCTCGCCCTCATTCTTGCCGCGCGCTTTCGCAAGCCCTGGCCCATTATCGCCGGCATCATCGTCGCGACCCTTGCCAACCATGCTGCAGCCGGTGCCGTGGGCGCCTGGTTCAGTACGTTCTTCACTGATGTGATGCTGCACTGGATCCTCGCCGCGAGCTTTACCGCGACGGCACTGTGGACCCTGGTGCCCGACAAAATGGATGACGACGAAGCCAGCACCGCGCGCAAATACGGCCCGTTCGTGACCACGCTGATCACGTTTTTCATTGCCGAAATCGGCGACAAAACCCAGGTCGCAACCGTGATGCTGGCGGCGCAATACCCGGATTTGTGGCTGGTGATTATCGGCACCACCCTGGGCATGCTGATTGCCAACGTGCCGGTGGTCTTGGCCGGTAACTTTGCCGCCGACAAACTGCCCCTGACCCTGATCCGTCGCCTGGCAGCGACCGCGTTCTTCGTGCTGGCTCTGGTGGCCGTGTACAAGGCAATGGTAACGAGCGGCTGGGTGTAGCCGGCCCCTGATTACCGTGGGAGCGGGCTTGCTCGCGATACGGCCGGCGCGGTCTGAATCATTGATCGCGGTGATGCCATCGCGAGCAAGCCCGCTCCCACACAAGGCCTGCACGCCTCAGGTTTTCGGGGCCTGCTGATAAAGCGGCATCACCTTGGGAATCGCCGCTTCCAGCGAGGCGATCCGGCTGCTGGAGGCCGGGTGGGTACTCATGAATTCAGGCGGCGAGTTTTGCGAAGCCTGGCCCATTTTCTGCCACAGGGTAATCGCGGCGTTCGGGTTGTAACCCGCACGCGCCGCGAGCTCCAGGCCAATCAGATCTGCTTCGTTTTCATTGCTGCGACTGTTGGGCAACGTCAGGCTGTAATTGACCACGGTATCGGCCAATTGCATGCTGTCCTGGCCCAAGCCGAGCAAGGCGCCCGCGCCCTGTTTGGCGATCTCGACGCCGTACGCCTTGGACATGGACTCACGCCCGTGTTCGCGCAAGGCGTGGGCAATTTCATGGCCCATGACCGCCGCAATTTCGTCGTCACTCAGGTTGAGCTGCTCGATGATCCCGCTGTAGAAAATGATCTTGCCGCCAGGGCCGCAGTTGGCGTTGAGTTCGTCGCTCTTGATCAGATTGACCTCCCAGTTCCATTGCGCGGCATCCGGGCGAAACACCGGCGCCTGGGCAATCAGCCGATTGGCAATGGCCTGCAGGCGTTTGGCGTTGGCACTGGTTTTGTCCAGCACCCCTTTGGCGTTGGCCGTGCTGACGGTTTCCTGGTAGGACTGTGCGTACATTTGGTCAACTTGCTGGCTCGACAGCATGCTGAACATGTACTGCTTGCGCTCAACCCCCACCGCGCCGCCCTGGGTGGTGTTCACCGCCTGGCAGCCACTGAGCAACACCCCTGCGCCCAGCGCGCACATTACCGCTAACTTACCCATCGAGGCTCTCCATAAAGACGGTCCATAAAGGTGGCGCGCATCGTATCTCAACCCGGCGTCAGGCACTCAGGCGCATTGAGTTTGGGGTCGTTGACCAGATTGGCCAAGGGCCGCTCGCGCAACGCGGCTTGCGGACTGGCGAGCAGTGCTTGCAAGGCCGGCAGCGGCGTCTCGGGATCAAGCCAGGCTTGCTGCCCGGCTTCATCGAGGATCAAAGGACGACGCTGAGTAGCCGCCGCCTGGGTCACCACGGCCGTGCTCAGCCACACATGCCCTTCGACCGGATACGCCTCCCAGATCCCGGCAAAAAACAGCGAGGACCCCACGCCCGGCGTCAGCCAATAAGGCCGCTTGCGCGCAGTGCCACGCCATTCATAAAAGCCGTTGGCCGGAATCAGGCAGCGCCGCTGGCGAAAAGCCTCGCGAAACATCGGCTGTTCCGCCAGGGTTTCGGCACGGGCATGGGCAGGCGTGCGCGACAGATCGGTCATCCACGACGGCGTCAGCCCCCAACGCGCCCGCGACAGCTCTCGCTGCCCGGGCTCCTGGCCTGCGCGCAGGATCAACACCGAGTCGTTGGGTGAAATGTTCCACTGGGCCTGCTGGTCCGCCGGGAACCCGGACAAGGCTGCAAAGGCAGGACTCCAACGAAACAAGGCAAAACGTCCACACATGGGGCTGCACAACTCTTCTATATAGATACAGTGAAAAAAGGCTGCTCAGCAGTCCAGTACACCCGCAAAGCTTTCAGGCTCGTCACCCGCCAGCGGCGAGGCGCCATTGTACGCATCGATCAACTCGCGTGCCTGTAACGCTTGCTCATTGGCGACCGCCAACCCCAGCAAGCCCAAGGCTGGCAACTCGCCCGTACCGCCCACCAGGTCACGCCCCTGCAAGCACGCAACGATGCCTTCACTGGCAAGCATGCCCAGTAAAAGTTCAGCTTCCATCAAATTCTCTGGCTCGTAGATTCGCTGCATATCACCTGCCTGCTACTCGTTTTCACTGTGTACATCGAGCATCCACTCCTGGCCGTCGGTCTGGAGCGTAAACACAATCGGCCGACAGCACACCGCGCAATCTTCGATGTACTGCTGATCGCCCCCCGTCAGATCAAGCACAGCTTCGCCTGGCTCGCCGCAATAGGGGCAATCGTAGTTCTCAGTTTCAAGCATCGCGGTCTCCAGAGTGACTTATGCGTATAATCGCCGGTCTATTAGCAGGGCCCTATTTTTGTCCTGCCCTGTGTATTAATCCTAGCCGCTTCCAACAAGAGAACATGATGGGCGAATTCGATACCATCCGACCTTACAGTGACACTGAAGTCCCGGCTGTTCTGGCGCGACTGCTCAGTGACAAGGCTTTTCTAGATATCCTCACCCACTTTCGCTTTCCACGCCTGGCGGGTGCATTCGGCTGGCTGTTAAAACCCCTTATAGCGCATCGCCTGCGCAAAGAGTTCGCGAACGTGACATCGGTCGCGAGCTTGCAAGACAAGGTCGAGGTGTACGTCGACCGCACCATCGAGCATGCCACAGACGGCGTGACCTATACCGGCGTCGAGCAATTGAAGTCGGGCACCGCCTACCTGTTTCTGGCCAACCACCGCGACATCGTGATGGACCCGGCCTTCGTCAACTACGCCGTGTACCACGCAGGCTTGCCAACCCCGCGCATCGCGATTGGCGACAACCTGCTGCAAAAGCCTTTTGTCAGCGACCTGATGCGCCTGAACAAAAGCTTTATCGTGCACCGCTCGATCACCGGGCGCCGTGAAAAGCTGGCGGCGTACCAACTGCTGTCGGCGTACATCAACCACTCGATTCGCAACGACGGCCAATCCATCTGGATCGCCCAGGCGGAAGGCCGCGCCAAAGACGGTGATGACCGCACCGACTCGGCGATCTTGAAGATGTTTCACATGAGCCGTAAAAACGAGCCTTTCGCCGAGGTCATTCAGTCACTGAACCTCACCCCGGTGTCGATCAGCTACGAATACGACCCGTGCGACCAGGCCAAGGCTCGCGAGCTTTACATCCGCGCGACCACGGGCACTTACAGCAAAGCCCCCGGCGAAGACGACACCAGCATTGCCAACGGCATCACCGGCTACAAAGGCCGTGTGCACGTAAACTTTGCGGCGCCGATCAGCGAAGCGTTCGAGGACAGCAAACTGCTGGCCACCGAAATGGACCGCCACATCCTCACCGGCTACCGCCTGTTCCCGGCGCACTACCTGGCGTATGCCCAGTGGGCCGATGCAGACCCGCAATTGCAGGTGCCGAGCGCAGCCGAAGTCTTCCCGGAGCAAGAACTGGCCAAGGCCCAGCAAGAGTGGCAACGCCGCCTGGACGCCTGCCCTGCCGAGCATCGCCCGTATCTGGTGCTGCAATACGCAATGCCGGTGCGCAACCAGTACCGCGTCAAAGCAGGCTTGCCGCTGTAGGAGAGAGCTTGCCTCGCGATCTTTTGATCTTTAAAAGATCGCAAGGCACGCCAGCCTCTGGCAAAACATGACAACCGGCCTAAATTGCCCTGTCACCGTATCGTCATGAAGAGAGGCCACTCTGTGGCCCCTCGACACTGACACGGAGCTTGTCATGCTGCACGCTGAAAACCAGGATCGCCTCTATCTGATCGCCCCGAGTGATGAACAACAGGCATTGATCGAGAGCTTTTCCTTCAACGTCCAAGATCGTCACTGGCTGGTCTATTGCGCGCTCAGCGGTCACACCCATGCCGACCTGCCCGAGCTGGACCTGCTCACCGGCATCAGCCGCCTTGAGCCCTACGCCGAGGCTGCATGAACCTGCCAGACACAAAAAAGCCCGAACTCAAGCCGTTCGGGCTTTTTTGTGGATCGATGTTTACTCGCCGAGCAAACGACCGACCGACGGGTCTTCGAATACGCGCGTCAGGGCATCGCTCAACACGTCGCTGACCAGCTTGGTGTTGGTTTCCTGATTCGGTGCCATGCCGAAACGCTGATCCAGCGAGGCGCTGTAGCGACCGCTGTAAGAACGGCCGCCATTGCGCACGTCAGAGCGGAAGGCCGCACCGATGGTCGCTTCGGTCACGTACATGGTGTCTTTAGGCGACTGATACTTGAGTTCAGACAAGGTAACGGTCAATTGCGGCGCGTTCCCGCCATTGGCCGTCGGGGTGTAGCCCAGCAAACGCACAGCGGCTTCGGCTTGAGCTTGCAGCTTGGGGATCACATCGGCGCTGCTGACGTTGATCGAGCTGGTTTCCGGGTACATGCCACCGCGAGTGCCCAGGGTTGGCGAAGGACGACCATCCACCACGCGCACGACCACAGGCTGACCACGGCCGACAGGCGCGAGTTGTTTGGTCAGTTTAGGCTGCGGACTGAGTTGTTGCGGGCTGTGGGCGCAGCCGACCAGGGTCAAACTGGTCACAGTGATCAAACCGAACAACAGGCGTTGCAACATGCTCATCTCTCCAGGACTGGATAAAACCGGACGCCAGTATAGCGGTGCTGCACCTGCGGTCACCAGCCGCTTGCTGTCACCACCTTGTCATGGCCGTTACATCGTCATGTCACGACCCACCGGTAATGTTTGACCTACTGACTCAACAGGTGCTCCCCATGAACAGGTCATGGTCGTTATTCTCGTTTCTGCAACCTCATCGCTGCTACGCACGTCTGGACTCCATGGGCCGCTGCCAGGCTTTTAAACAGTGCAAGCAACCGCCGGTCGGCGACAATTGGGTCGAGATCGAAGAAATTCGCCTCAACTGGTTGCACCAGGTACTACCTGCCAGCGCCCGTATGCCTGCGCGCGCAACGCGTTCAGCGGTGCTACCCGCACTCGGCCTCTGATGGACGCACCAATAAAAGTCATTTAACAGGATCAATTGCCCACGTTTCTTCGCTACAATCTCCCCCCGATTATAAGGACGTCTCCTGATCGGGCCTCGCAGCATCGCTAATGTGCTTTTATTAGCTCCTTCGTACCGCCCACAGAGAGCCGCCCACACAGATCATGTGAAGCTGGCAGCTTGCTGTTTTCAACACCAACCTGCGCCTTTGCCCGATCTGCCAGAGCTGCCATGTTGCTCGGCCTGTGCGTTGTATACCCGCACGCGCCAGTAGCGGTAGCCCTTTTTTGAGGTTCACGTCTTCAAGAGAGCGTGAAAAAAACGGGTTTTCACAACTTCACAAGAGTGTGGCGAGCAAATGAAAAGTTTTGCGTCTGAACAAGCACCATTAGCGTCTGCAACATCCTCACCCAGCAGGAACTTGATCGGCTCCAGAGCACGGGACTGAAAGCCTGTCCGCTTACGGATTTGGTTGCACAAACGGACGCTCTTGACCTTAAGTCGAATTGCCTCCCGAGCACTGAAATGCGTTCATATGAACCTTGAAGGCCCGGTTGGCGGCGTCCGCTGAAGCTGCAAGAAATTGCGATGAATCGGACATGGCGATCCTTGCTATGAGTGACCAGAGCCCCTATCTAAAACAGGCCTTGGTACACCTGGCAGCTATGCCGTCAATTAGGTGCCGTAGATTTTGGAGACGCGTTAATGGCGCATAACGAAGCAGTCGACGTAGTACTGGTTGGAGCGGGCATCATGAGTGCCACCTTGGCCGTGCTGCTCAAAGAGCTCGACCCTGGTATTACGCTGGAAGTTGTTGAGCAGATGGATTCGGGTGCTGCAGAGAGTTCCAACCCGTGGAACAACGCAGGCACCGGCCACGCTGGCTTGTGCGAATTGAACTACACGCCGCAAGCGGCCGATGGCTCGATCGACATCAAGAAAGCGGTGCACATCAATGCCCAGTTCGAAGTGTCCAAGCAGTTTTGGGCCCACCTGGCCCAACAAGGGACCTTCGGTTCGTGCAAATCCTTCATTAGCCCAGTGCCTCATCTGAGCTATGTCGAAGGCGAAAAAGGTGTGGCCTTTCTGAAAAAACGCTTTGACGTGCTGAGCAAGCACCATGCGTTTGCCGACATGGAATACACCGAAGACAAAGCCAAAATGGCTGAGTGGATGCCGCTGATGATGCCGGGCCGCCCTGCGGACCAGGTGATCTCGGCCACCCGCGTCCAGCACGGGACTGACGTTAACTTCGGCGCCTTGACCCAGCAATTGCTCAAGCACTTGGCCAGCGCTGAAGGCACGCAGATCAAGTACAGCAAAAGAGTCACTGGCCTCAAGCGCAATGGCAGCGGCTGGACCGTCAGCATCAAAGACATCAACAGCGGCAGCACTCGCCACGTCGATGCCAAATTCGTGTTCCTGGGTGCTGGCGGCGCGGCCTTGCCATTGCTGCAAGCCTCGGGCATCGAAGAAAGCAAAGGTTACGGCGGCTTCCCGGTGAGTGGCCAATGGTTGCGTTGCGACAACCCGGAAGTGGTCAAGCACCACCAGGCCAAGGTATACAGCCAGGCCGCCGTAGGTTCGCCACCGATGTCGGTTCCACACCTGGACACCCGTGTGGTTGACGGCAAAAAATCGCTGCTGTTCGGACCTTATGCCGGCTTCACCACCAAGTTCCTCAAGCACGGCTCGTTCCTTGACCTGCCAATGTCGATCCGCCTGGGTAACATCGGCCCGATGCTGGCCGTTGCCCGCGACAACATGGACCTGACCAAGTACTTGATCAGTGAAGTGCGCCAGACAATGGAAGAGCGTCTGGAATCCCTGCGTCGCTTCTACCCACAGGCCAAAGCTGAAGATTGGCGCCTGGAAGTGGCCGGGCAACGGGTTCAGATCATCAAGAAAGACCCGAAAAAAGGCGGCGTGTTGCAGTTCGGTACCGAACTGGTTGCCGCCAAAGACGGCTCGCTGGCCGCCCTGCTGGGTGCGTCACCCGGTGCATCGGTGACCGTGTCGATCATGCTGGACCTGATCGAGCGCTGCTTTGCGCAAAAGGCCACCGGCGAGTGGGCTGCGCGACTCAAGGAAATTTTCCCGGCACGGGAAAAGACTCTGGAGACCGACGCCGAGCTGTATCGCGAAATCAGTACCCGCACCTCCGAGTTGCTGGAACTGGTTGAGCCCAAAAAGGCTGATACCCAACTCGCGTAACCCAACGCTGGCGCATTGACTGGCCACCCAAAGCCCCTGCCCTTCCGGGTCAGGGGCTTTGGGTGGCTCAAGGTTTAGCCCATCGTGAACAGCACCCGCGTGCCGCCATTGCGTATAAATTCGTCATCGTCCGGCACGGCAATCAGTTCAGCCGCACACGTGGCTGCAACCGCCCCGGTTGATTTGGCCTGAGCCCAGCGATTGAGGTTTGCCTCACCCGGCGTGAGGTGACCAAAACCGAAGTGACAGGCCTGCTCGCCCTGGCGATAGGTAAATGCCTCTGCGCCTCTGGCGACGGGCAGGTAATACATAAGTTCCTGGCTCGACTTGGGTGCGACTATAAAGTCATACCCGGCGCTGTCCGGGTCTTCCAGCCATGAAAAATCATCTCCTGGCGTGATGGCATGGCCGCTGGCATTAAACACCTCTACCTCCAGCACCTCATCGGCCGCCAGGGCAACTGAGCCCAAAGCTATCAGCCCTGCTCCAAAGACCAAGGTTTTTATCACATCGTTAAGGCGAGTCATGGTTCGATTCCCTTCAAGTTAAAAGACAGCCCAAAGTCCTTTTGGGCACCCTTGAGTATTGTTCGCCCACACAAAAACACCCCGTCGCAAAATGCGCAGGTTAGGTAGGAAGTGTCTTTATTGGTGCTTATATAGCGGTGTAGGAGCGAGCTTGCCTCGCGATCTTTTGATCGTCTAAAAGATCGCGAGGCAAGCTCGCTCCTACAGGCTGGATCAGCCGCGTGCAGCCTCGATGAGCTCGATGTACTCAGCAGCATTGCGCTGGTCTTTGATGATCTCGACAAAGGTCTGGCCGTGCTCATCCTTGCCATCCAGATCGTAGCCGGCCTCTTTGAAAAAGGTCAGGAAGCGTTCGAAATCGTCGATACGCAGACCGCGATAGCCTTTAATCAATTTGTGCAGTGAAGGGGACGTCGCGTCCACAGGTTCAAAGTCCAGGAACAACTTGATCTGCTCATCGCCAATCTCATCACCAATCAACTGCTTCTTATCTTTACGCATGTCCGACTCCAGCCTGCTGATACTTCACGAGGGCCGCAGTTTACCCAAGGCTCAACGCGCGCGCACGCTGCCGGTGTGCAAGTCAGCCCAAATATGGCCATTGGCATAGGTCAAAAACTGGCAATAGACGATGTCATTGCGCAACAAATCCATCACCACGCGGTATTGGGACAGCGGATAAGACAACGTCAGGGTTTTGCTCTCACTGTCAAAAGCCGGTTTTTTCAGGCTCTTGCTTTCACCGTCGAACGAAATCAGCACTTCGCGCACGGTCGCACCCTGGCTCAACGGTTTGCCCTTCAAGCGCACCAGCAACGATGCCGTGACCGGAATCGGCTGCTGATTTGAGGGGCGTTGACTGCCCACCACCACGGAATACGACGTCACCTGCATCAGTTGCTGCTGCTCTGGCTTCTCGCTGCGCAACTGCAAATCATCGGCGGGCAAAAACTGTGCATGGGCAGGCGAAGAAACCGCGGGCGCTGCGGCCAAGGGCAAGCTGACGGTCAACAAAAGAGGGGCAACACAGCGAAATAAGCGGTTCATGACCTGCTCCGAAAGGCGAGGCAGGCACTCTAGCACGCACACGTAACAAGCCATGACCGGTTATCACACCGCTCAGGCCGGTTACGCGCCTTCACTGCGTCGGCCCATTACTGAGCCAGTAATTGGCCCGACTCAATCCGCACATGCCGTGGATGAAAACGCGCCAGGCTGCTGCGGTGCCCCACGCTGACAATGCTCAAACCCGGCAGTTGATCGATAAGCGCCTGATACAACCGCGCCTCGTCCTCTTCGTCCATCGCTGACGTTGCTTCGTCCATGTACAGCCATTGCGGGCGATACAACAGCGCTCGGGCAAACGCCAGTCGCTGCTGCTCACCGCCCGACAACACTCGTTGCCAATGATTGGCCTCATCAAGCTTGGGGATCAGATGCTCCAGGCGACAAGTGCGCAACACCTCTTCATAGCGCTCAGACGGGTAGGTATCGCCGGTCTGTGGATAACTCAGCGCCTCGCGCAAGGTGCCAATCGGCAGGTAAGGTTTTTGCGGCAGGAACAACGCCCGCTCATGGGGCATTCGAATCGCCCCGCCGCCTTGCGGCCAAAGCCCGCCCATGGCGCGCAGCAAGGTACTTTTACCGCTGCCGGAACGACCGCTGAGCATCAACCGGTCACCGGGCGCCACGTTGAGGCTCGCTCCGTGCAACAAAGGTCGGCCATCGGCCAGGTCCAGGCTCAGGTCATTTACGCTTAATGCCCCACCCTGGGCCTGTACATCAATCGCCGGTTGGCGCTGTTCGTTGTCGGTCATGGCCTGGCGGAAGCTCAGCAGTCGATCACAGGTGGCGCGCCACGCCGCCAGCGTTACGTAGGCGTCGATAAACCAGCTGAAGTTCTCTTGCACATTGCCGAAGGCAGAGTTGATTTGCATCAGCTCTCCTAACTCGATCTTGCCCGCGAAGTAGCGCGGGGCCGCGACGATAAAGGGGAAAATAATCGCAATTTGCGAATAACCGGCCGTGAAAAACGTCAGGCGCTTGGTCACCTTCATTTGCGTCCAGAAGTTATGCCAGACCTTGCTGAAGCGGCTGCTCAGGCGCTCTAGTTCGTTAGGTTCACCGTTGTACAACGCAATGCTTTCGGCGTTTTCACGCACCCGTACCATCGAAAAACGCAGGTCCGCTTCGTAGCGTTGTTGTTGGTTGCTCAGGCCAATCAGGCGGCGACCGATCAAATGCGCCAGCCAACTGCCGACCAAGGCATACAGCAGCGCACACCAAAACATATAGCCGGGAACGGTGACGCCGAAGACTTCGATGCTGCCCGACACGCCCCACAAAATAATCGAGAACGACACTAGGCTGACTACGTTGCGGATCAAACCCAAGCCGAGGGAGAGCGTACTGTCGGTGAAAGAGTTGAGGTCTTCGCTGATGCGCTGGTCAGGGTTGTCGGTGTAGCCGCCCTGCTCCAGCTGATAGTAGTTTTTGTGAGCGAGCCAGCGCGCAAAGTGCTGCTCGGTCAGCCAGCGCCGCCAGCGAATGGTCAGCATCTGCGTGAGGTAAAGCCGGTACACCGCGCCCACGATACCGGCGGCGGCAATCAGCCCGAAGTAGCCGATCAGGTGCCAGAAGGCTGCGCTGTCTTTGTTTTCCAGCGCGTTATAGAAGTCTTTGTACCAATGGTTGATCCATACCGAAATACCGACGCTGACCAGCGACAAGGCAATCACCGCGATCAACAGCAGCCAGGCCCTGGCGCGCTCCTCACTGCGCCAGTAAGGCGTTATCAGCCCCCAGACGCGAGGAATAAAATCTCCACGCACAGCATCATTTACGACAGAAGGCTCAGCGTTCTGATTCATCGTTCGGGCTCGTTGGGAGTAAAGAGCAACCTGCGAGCCGATCAGGGCGACCGGCGCATTAGCACGTTGTAAAACAGACTAGGGCCGGTCGCAGTTTCGTTGCAAATTGAAACGAAACTGCGACAGCTTCTGTTCAGCGTCGGACCGGACGCTTCTGCAATTTGCGCTGCAAGGTACGTCGATGCATGCCCAGCGCACGGGCAGTTGCCGAGATATTGCCTTCATGTTCACCCAATACGCGTTGGATGTGCTCCCACTGCAGGCGATCGACCGACATCGGGTTATCCGGCACCAGCGAGTCGAGATCGGCGTGCTGGCTCAGCAGGGCAGCCATCACGTCGTCGGCGTCAGCCGGTTTGCACAGGTAATTGCAGGCGCCGCGCTTGATCGCCTCGACCGCCGTGGCGATGCTCGAATAACCGGTCAGGATCACCACGCGCATGTCTGGATCGAGTTCCAGCAACTTGGGCAGCAGCACCAGGCCCGAATCACCTTCCATCTTCAGGTCCAGCGTGGCGAAATCAGGCACGTCCTGCTGAGCCAGAAGCAGCCCTTCTTCAGCGGAGCCTGCCGTGCTCACGCGAAATCCGCGTCGGGCCATGGCGCGGGCCATGACGCGGGTAAATGTCGCGTCGTCATCCACTAACAACAAATGTGGCAGTTCTTCGCCTTCGACCTGAATCTCTTCACTCATTTTCGTTTCCTCGGGAGACACGTGGCAGGCGTAGCTCGGTGAGCGTGCCGCCATCCTCATGACTGTAGAGTTTTACCGAGCCGCCAGCGCGTGTCACGCTGGCTTTGCTCAAGAATAGGCCCAGGCCGAAGCCTTTGCCTTTGGTTGTAAAAAACGGTTTGCCGATTTGTTCGGCAATGGCCAACGGTACACCCGCACCGTGGTCACGAATACTGATGGTTAAATCAACGGCGTCCCAATCCACAGTCACTTCGAGCCCTTCCGGGCAAGCGTCGGCGGCGTTGTTGAGCAAGTTGAGCAATGCCTGGGTGAGGTCTGGCGGTGGCGCCAGACGTGGCACCGGCGCGTGCCCCAAGCACTGAAAGCGATAGGTCGTTTCCGGGCGCATCAGGTGCCAGCGGTTCAACGCCTCATCGAGCCACTCAGTAACGTCCTGGACCTCAATGGCCAGACGACGATTGGCCTCGGCAGCCCGGACCAGTTGCTGCAAGGTCTCTTTGCACAACTTGACCTGATCTTGCAGCACGCTCAAATCGTCCTGCAACTCGGGGTCCGGGTGATCGCGACGAATCTCCTTGAGCAGCACGCTCATGGTCGACAACGGCGTGCCCAATTCATGTGCCGCACCGGCAGCCTGGGTCGCAACCGCCAGCAATTGCTGATCACGCAGGCCTTCTTCACGGCGCAAGGCGCGCAGTTCTTCTTGGCGGCGCAGCTCTTCGCCCATTCGGGCGGCAAAAAAAGTAATCACCGCCGCCGACAGGGCAAAGCTGAGCCACATGCCGTAAATCTGCAGTTTTTCGCGGAAGAACGGCGCCGCTTCCACGGGGTAAAACTGCATCAGCAGCAACGTGTACAGCGCCAGCGCGATGCCGGTCAAAATCAGCGAATAGCGCCAGGGCAACGTCACCGCCGCAATGGTCAACGGCACCAGGTAATACGACACAAACGGGTTGGCCGACCCACCGGAGAAGTACAGCAAGGCACTGTGGATAAACAGATCACAGGCCAGTTGCAGCGCGTACTCAAGCTCGGTAACCGGCCAGGTAGTGCGCAGGCGAATCGCGGTAAACGCGCACAGCAACGCGGAAAAACCGAGGGTCAGGCACAGCTGAAACCAGGGCAGCGGCAGCAGATTAAACCAGTAGGCAATGCCCACCGACCCCGCCTGTGCGACCAGCACCAGCATGCGGATAAACGTGAGACGCCAGAGGTTCTGGCGAGTTGCGGACAAAATTTGAACGGGGGCGAGCATGAGCTCTCCTGATGAGTGCTCCAGGCGACCGCACGGAGTATAACCAAGCTGGCGGCCTGACAGGCAAACGTGCGGCAATGGGCCACAGTGTATTTTTTGGAAAAACCGCTAGTAGCCCCTGACTATCCTGTGGGAGCCGGGCTTGCCCGCGATTGGATCGACCCGATACAACAGACACCCAGGCGGTGCCTGCATCGCGAGCAAGCCCGCTCCCACAGATTTATGGCCCACCCATTTTTGCGCCCCCGGCCTTCTCTGAAGTTGTATCGAAAATGTAAGTAGGCGAACTGAATCCCGCCCACTACAGTCTTATAAGTCTTGCTGACCTCACCCAAGGAGCTTTTATGTTTACTGTTCAGCGCACTGCCGCCCTTTTGACCTTGAGCCTCGGTGCTTTCGCCAGCCTGCCGGCCTTGGCTGAAGGGGTTAATTACAATCAGGTCTCGTTGCGCGCAGAAGCCAGCCAGGAAGTGCCGCGCGATCTGATGATCGTGACGCTGTACACCGAGGCGCAAAACACCGACTCAGCCAAGCTCGCCGCTGAAATCACCACCGCGATGAATAAAGCCATCGGCCAGGCCAAACAGGTCAAAGACGTGACGATGCGCCAGGGCAACCGCAACAGCTACCCGATCTATGACAACAAGACCCAGAAAATCACCGGCTGGCGTGAGCGCGCTGAACTGCGCCTGGAAAGCACCGATTTCGCCGCCTTGTCCAAGTTGACCGGCGAACTGATGCAAACCCTGAAAATGGGCAACATGCAATTCACCGTGGCCAACGCCACGCGTAAAACCAGCGAAGATGCATTGCTCAAAGATGCGGTCAATGCCTTCAAGGCCCGCGCTCAACTGGCCACCGATGCCCTGGGCGGCAAGGGTTACAAAATCGTTAACCTGAACCTCAACAGCAACGGTTACCCGCAGCCCTACATGCGCAGCGCCATGATGATGAAAGCCGCAGGCGCAGCCATGGATTCGGCACCGACACCTGAAGTCGAAGCCGGCACCAGCGAAGTCAGCATGAGCGCCGACGGCGTGATCGAAGTTCAAATGCAATAAGCACCTTGCCACACCCCAAGCCCTTGCAGCCTTCACGCTGCAAGGGCTTTTTTGTGCCCGCAATATCAAATCACCCACGCATAAAAGGGAGTTTTCCTACGAACAAACAAACATGAGCCGACATATTTTCCCGCCTAGAGCCTAGATAAGTAACACCCCATCTGGATCTAACGGCAGTTGCACGTGAACGGTCTATGGTTAACCCAGAGCCGCGATGCGTCTGTTGCACCGGCCAGGATGGGGTAAGTATCGAGAGGCTGATTCACCGGGTCGCCCTCACACTAAAAATGACAAAAAAGAGGTCTCCATGTTCAAACACGCGGTCATTCCTTTATTGGTGGGCGCCAGCCTGCTGGCAAGCGCGCCTTTCGCCCAGGCAGCCACCAACCTTGTGTATTGCTCTGAAGGCAGCCCGGCCGGTTTTGACCCCGGCCAATACACCACCGGCACAGACTTCGACGCCTCGGCCGAAACGATTTATAACCGCCTCAGCGAGTTCGAACGCGGCAGCACCAACGTCATTCCAGGGCTGGCCACGAGCTGGGACATTTCGCCAGACAACCTGACCTACACCTTCCATTTGCGGGACGGGGTCAAGTTCCACACCACGCCGTACTTCACGCCCACGCGCAACTTCAACGCTGACGACGTGCTCTTCACCTTCAACCGCATGCTCGACAAAGACATGCCGTTCCGTAAGGCCTACCCCACCGAATTCCCCTACTTCACCGACATGGGGATGGACAAGAACATCAAGTCAGTCGAAAAAATCGACGACCATACCGTCAAGTTCACTCTGAACTCTGTCGACGCGGCCTTTATCCAGAACATGGCCATGCACTTTGCCTCCATCGAGTCGGCCGAATACGCCGACAAGCTGCTCAAGGCCGGCAACCCGTCCGACATCAACCAGAAACCCATCGGCACCGGCCCGTTCGTGTTCAAGAGCTACCAAAAAGATTCGAACATCCGTTACACCGGCAACAAAGACTACTGGAAGCCTGAAGACGTCAAAATCGACAACCTGATTTTCGCCATCACCACCGACCCGTCGGTGCGCATGCAAAAGCTGAAAAAGAACGAATGCCAGATCACCATTTACCCGCGCCCCGCAGACCTGCAGTCCCTCAAAGAAGACCCCAACCTGAAGATGCCCAGCCAGGCAGGCTTCAACACGGGTTACATCGCCTACAACGTGATGGACAAGATTAAAGGCAGCAACGAGCCCAACCCGATGGCGCAACTCAAGGTTCGCCAGGCACTGGACATGGCCGTAAACAAACAGCAAATCATTGATTCGGTGTATCAGGGCGCAGGCCAGTTGGCGACCAACGTCTTGCCGCCGACCCAATGGTCCTATGACGAGTCGATCAAAGACGCGCCCTACGACCCTGAAAAAGCCAAGCAACTGCTCAAGGAAGCAGGCATCAAGGAAGGCACCGAAATCACCTTGTGGGCCATGCCCGTTCAACGCCCGTACAACCCGAACGCCAAGCTGATGGCTGAGATGCTGCAATCGGACTGGGGCAAGATCGGCATCAAGGCCAAGATCATGACCTACGAATGGGGCGAGTACATCAAGCGCTCCAAAGGCGGTGAAAACGGCGCGATGCTGATTGGCTGGAGCGGCGACAACGGTGATCCGGACAACTGGCTCGGCACCCTGTTCGGCTGCGACGCGATCAATGGCAACAACTTCTCCAAGTGGTGCAACCCCGAGTTCGACAAACTGATCACGGCCGCCAAAAACACCACTGACAAAGAGCAACGCACCAAGCTCTACGAACAAGCCCAGAAGTTGCTCAAAGAACAAGTCCCGCTCACACCCATCGCCCACTCTACGGTGTATCAACCGATGCGCAAAAACGTCGAAGGTTTCAAGATCAGCCCCTTGGGCTTGATGTCCTTCTACGGCGTGAGCGTTGATAAATAAGTAACCCGTGAATGCGGCGACAACGCCGCATTCACTCGCTCTACAAGCAACTCAGAATTTCCCTTCATCTTTAAGCTACCCCGTACTACAGCAGAGGCTATAGGACTCCCGGAAACGTCCTACAGCATTGTCAGCTCCGACGCATTTACTCACATACCTCGCGCCCTCTAACGTCTAGCCACTGCCGGCCCATCAGGCCGGATGGCTGATGCGCTGAACCCGTACGCCGCTCACAAGGCGCGTAGTCAGCGCTCATAAAACAACAAAAAGGATGGGGATCGTGATGCATAAACCTCTGGTTTTGTCTGTATTGATCAGCGCCGGCGCACTGGCCGGTAGCCCGCTCGCATACGCGGCCAATAGCCTGGTGTTTTGTTCCGAAGGCAGCCCTGCCGGTTTTGATACCGCGCAATACACCACCGCCACCGATAACGATGCTGCCGAACCGCTGTACAACCGGCTGGCCGAGTTTGAAAAGGGCGGCACCGCCGCTGTCCCGGCCCTGGCAACTCACTGGGAGGTGTCTGAAGACGGCCTGACCTACACCTTCCATCTGCGCGAAGGGGTTAAGTTCCATACCACACCATGGTTTACCCCGACCCGAGACTTCAACGCCGATGACGTGCTGTTCACCTTCAATCGCATGATCCACCCAGACCATCCGTTTCGCCTCGCCTACCCCACCGAGTTCCCTTATTTCAGCGGCATGAGCCTTAACAAAAACATCGCCAGCGTCGAAAAAAACGGCCCGCTGACCGTGGTCATGACGCTCAACGCTGTAGACGCCGCCTTTATTCAAAACCTGGCCATGAGCTTTGCTTCGATTGTCTCGGCCGAATATGCCGAGCAACTGCTCGCCACCGGCAAACCTGGCGACATCAACCAAAAACCGGTCGGCACCGGGCCCTACGTATTCCAGCGCTATCAAAAAGACTCGAACATCCGTTATGCCGCCCACAAGGGCTATTGGGACCCCAGCCAGGTCAAACTCGACAACCTGATTTTTTCAATCAGCGTCGACGCGTCGGCACGCATGCAAAAGCTGCGTAAAAACGAGTGCCAGGTCTCGCTGAACCCACGCCCTGCCGACCTGGCCGGGCTCAAGGCCGACCCGGCCTTGCAGGTCATTGAAAAGCCCGGCTTCAACTTGGGGTACATCACCTACAACGTCCAGCACAAACCGCTGGACCAATTGCCCGTGCGCCAGGCGCTGGACATGGCCATCAATAAGGACGCCATTCTCAAGGCGGTGTATCAGGGTGCGGGGCAAAAGGCCGTCAACGCCATGCCGCCGACGCAATGGTCCTATGACGACACCATTGAGGACGCGCCCTACAACCCGGAAAAAGCCAAAGCACTGCTCCAGGCCGCCGGGGTGAAAGAAGGCACAGAAATCACCTTGTGGGCCATGCCGGTGCAACGCCCCTACAACCCGAACGCCAAACTGATGGCGCAAATGCTGCAATCCGACTGGGCCAAGATCGGGCTCAAGATCAACATCGTCAGTTATGAGTGGGGCGAATACATCAAACGCACTAAACAAGGCGAGCATGACATCAGCCTCATTGGCTGGACCGGTGACAACGGCGACCCCGACAACTGGCTCGGCACCCTTTACAGCTGTGACGCCATTGGCGCCAACAACTACTCCAGGTGGTGCGACAGCACCTACGAAGCACTGATCAAAAAAGCCAGAACCCTCACTGACCGTGAGCAACGGACGGTTTTGTACAAACAAGCCCAACAGTTGCTCAAGCAACAGGTCCCGATCACGCCGATTGCCCACTCAACAGTCAGTCAACCCTTGAGCGTCAAGGTCAAGGGTTTTGAGGTCAGCCCCTTTGGCCGCAATACCTTCTCGGGCGTCAGCCTCGACGACTGAATAGCCCTTTAACCACCCCACGTTTGCGCAGACCACCCACGGTGGTCCGCCCAGGCTTTGCCCGAACAAATGTTCACACCGCTCTAAACGGAGCCACACAGCCGTATCGCATAACAAAAACGACAAAAAAAAGCACAGGAGCCTCAACCATGAAACTTGCAAGCACCACGCTATTAGCCCTGGCCATCAGCGGCATCAGTACAACCGCCCATGCCGATGAATTCATCGGTACCCAGCTTAAATCCGATGCCAGCGAGCAAAGTACAGCCGAGGGTTTTGTCGAAGGCAGCAGCCTGAGCGGCACCACGCGCAACTGGTACGCCAACGAACTCAAACGTCGAGGTGGCCAGTTCACCTACAACGATCATGGCACCAGCAAAACCACTCCACGCCGGATCAACTGGACCCAAGGCACCATCCTTGATTTCAGCTCGGGCTTCACCCAGGGCACCGTGGGTTTCAGCACCCAAGTGGCGGCGTACAACGCCATCGCCCTGGATCGCGACATCAATCACATCGCCGGCAATAACAACCGCACCCTCAGCCACAGCGACGGCGATGCGGTTGGCCAGTGGAGCAAGCTGGGCCTGGCAAACATCAAGGCCCGCATTTCCAACACCACACTGACCGTAGGCCGACAGAACTTCAGCAGCCCCACTATCGATGTGATCGGTAACCGTGCACTGCCTTCAAGCTTTCAAGGGGTGGGCTTGCGCAGCGAAGAGTTCAACAACCTGATTATCGACGCAGGCTCCTTTGACCGCGTCTCGCCGCGTACTGAACAAAGCTTGAGCAAGTTCCGCAGTGAATATGGCGCCCTCGGGGTCGAAACAGATCGCGCCAGCGTCGCAGGCCTCAGTTACCAGCCGTTCAGTAGCCTGAAAACGTCGCTGTATGCCACCCACGTCGAAGACTTCTGGAACCAGTATTACGTCGGTGCCGTGCATGACTGGGGCGACAATGCCGTGTTGGGCCTGAACACTAACTTCAACTACTACAAGACCCTCGACACCGGCAAAAAAGCCATGGGCGAGATCAACAACGACACTTACAGCCTGGCCTTCGGCCTGACCCATCAAGCCCACACCGTGAGCCTGTCGTACCAACAAGTGGTCGGCGACGAGTACTTCGACTACCTGCACGAAACCAACGGCATTTACCTGGCCAACTCGCTGCTGTCGGACTTCAACGGCCCGAACGAAAAGTCACTGCAACTGGCGTACAGCATCAACATGGCGCAGTACGGTATTCCCGGCCTGAAATTCAACGCCTACCACGCCCGCGGTTGGGACATCGACGGCACCCACTACAAGGGCACCGCCTATGATGTACGCAACATGGACGGTGAAAAGCATTCGGAGTACAGCGTTGGCACATCCTATGCAATTCAAAGCGGTCCATTGAAAGCTACGGCCATCCGTGCGACCTACACCACGCACCGTGCCAGCAAAAACCAGTCTGACGGCAGCATCAATGAGTTCCGCGTGGTCACGACCATACCGTTCAATATTCTGTAAACGTCTTATAGCGCTCGACAGAACAGCGGCGGGCTCAAACAGCCCGCGCCGTTCTTGGCAGGCTCAATTAATCAGGAGAGGGTTGCCATGAAAAAATACCAACTGCGCACTGCCCTTGCCGCCGCACTGCTCAGTGCCGCCGTGAGTGTTAACGCCAAAACCCTGGTGGTGTGCACCGAAGCCAGCCCCGAAGGGTTCGATGTCGTTCAATACAGCACGGCGGTGACCGCTGACGCCTCAGCACAAACCATCCTTGACCGGCTGGTCGACTTCAAACCGGGCACTACCGATGTTGAGCCGGCCCTGGCAGAGCGCTGGGACATCAGCCCCGACGGGCTGGAATACACCTTTTACCTGCGCCCCGGGGTGAAGTTTCATACCACCGACTACTTCACACCGACCCGCACCCTGAACGCCGACGACGTGATCTGGAGCTTTCAGCGCCAGCTCGACCCCAATCACCCGTGGCACGCACTCTCGCTGGTGGGTTACCCCTACTTCGAAAGCATGGGCTTTAAAGACCTGCTCAAAAGGGTCGAAAAAGTGGACGACATGACGGTCAAGATCACCCTCAACCATGCTGAGTCGCCGTTCCTGCGCGACGTGGCCATGCCGTTCACCTCGATCTATTCCGCCGAATACGCCGACCAATTGCTCAAGTCCGGTAAAACCGCAGACCTCAACAGCAAGCCCATCGGCACCGGGCCGTTTATCTTCGTGCGCTACAACAAAGACGCCCAAGTGCGCTTTAAGGCCAACCCGGACTACTTCCGTGGCAAGCCACCCAGCGACAACCTGATTTTCGCCGTGACCACCGACAGCAACGTGCGCCTGCAAAAGCTCAAGGCCAACGAATGCCAGATCGCCCTCTACCCCAAGCCCGACGAAGTCAAAAACATCCGCCAGGACCCTAACCTCAAGGTCGACGAACTGGCGGCGCTGATGACCAGCTACATCGCCATGAACACCAGCCACAAATACCTCAGCGATGTGCGGGTACGCCAGGCCATCGACATGGCGTTCGACAAGCAAACCTACCTCAACAGCGTCCATGGCGCAGGCAACGCCCTACTGGCCATCAACCCGTACCCGCCAACCATGCTGGGGTTCAACACCACCCTGCAAAGCCCGCCTCGCGACCTGGACAAAGCCCGCGCCCTGCTCAAGGAAGCCGGTGTACCTGAAGGCACCACCTTCACCCTGTTCACCCGCAATGGTGGCGGCCCGACCAACCCCAACCCGATGCTCGGCGCCCAGTTGCTGCAATCAGACTTGGCCAGGGTCGGCATCAAACTCGACATCCGGGTCATGGAATGGGGCGAAATGCTCAAGCGCGCCAAGGCGGGCGAACACGACCTGGTTTCAACCGGCTGGGGCGGTGACAACGGCGACCCAGACAACTTCCTCACCCCGCTGCTGAGCTGTGAGGCCGCTAAAAATGGCGAAAACTACGCTCGCTGGTGCAACAAAACCTTCGAGGACCTGATCACCAAAGCCCGCAACAGCAGTGAACCCGCAGAGCGGGCTGCACTCTATGAACAAGCACAGGTGGTATTTCATCAAGAACAACCCTGGATCAACGTCGCCCACCCTATGCTGTTTACAGCCATGCGTAAAAACGTCGAGGGCTACATTTTAAGCCCACTGACCCATAATAATTTCGCCACAACCCAGGTGAAGTAGAACAATAAAATACCCGCCAGCGTCCACCCCGACACTGGCGAACTGCCTGACCGGCTGATGAGGAACACCACACGATGTTTAGTTTTATTGCCCGCCGAATAGGGCTGTTGATCCCTACGTTTTTCGGCGTCACCTTGCTCACCTTCGCCCTGATTCGCATGATCCCTGGCGATCCGGTCGAAGTCATGATGGGCGAACGCCGCGTCGACCCCGAAATGCACGCCCAGGCCATGGAGCGCCTTGGCCTGAACAAACCGCTCTATGAGCAGTATTTTGATTACGTCGGCAAACTCGCCCACGGCGACCTCGGCGAATCGTTGCGCACCCGTGAAAGCGTGTGGACCGAATTTACCGCGCTGTTCCCCGCCACCCTTGAGCTGGCGGGTGCAGCGCTGCTGTTCGCAGGCATTTTCGGCTTGCTGGCCGGGGTCATTGCGGCCCTCAAGCGGGGCTCACTGTTTGACCACGGGGTGATGGGCATTTCCCTCGCCGGGTATTCGATGCCGATCTTCTGGTGGGGCCTGATCCTGATCATGTTTTTCTCGGTAGGCCTGGGCTGGACTCCGGTTTCCGGGCGCATCGACCTGCTTTATGACATCGAGCCGAAAACCGGCTTCATGCTCATCGACACCCTGCTCAGCGACGAACCCGAAGCGTTCTGGGATGCGCTGCACCACATCATCTTGCCCGCCATCGTGCTGGGCACCATCCCGCTGGCGGTGATTGCGCGCATGACCCGTTCATCGATGCTCGAAGTGCTGCGCGAAGACTACATTCGCACCGCCCGCGCCAAAGGCCTGTCGCCTGCCCGGGTGGTGTTCGTGCACGGCCTGCGCAACGCGCTGATCCCGGTGCTGACCGTGGTCGGCCTGCAAGTCGGCACCCTGCTGGCCGGTGCCGTGCTCACCGAAACCATTTTCTCGTGGCCCGGTATCGGTAAATGGCTGATCGAAGCCATTGGCGCCCGGGACTATCCCGTGGTGCAAAACGGCATCCTGCTAATCGCCTGCCTGGTGATTCTGGTCAACTTCGTGGTGGATATCCTCTACGGCTTTGCCAACCCACGCATCCGTCACCAGCGCTGAGATCCTGACCATGAGTACCTCGACCAATAGCACTGAAGTGGATCAAAGCCTGCTTTATCCCTCCCCGTACAAAGAGTTCTGGCACGCCTTCGCGAAAAACAAAGGCGCGGTGGCAGGCCTGATGTTCATGAGCCTCATCGTGTTCTGCGCGGTGTTTGCCCCGTGGGTCGCCCCGCATAACCCGAGCGAACAATACCGCGATTTCCTGCTCACCCCGCCGGTGTGGCTGGAAGGCGGCAACTGGCAATTTTTGCTGGGCACCGACGAACTGGGCCGGGACATGCTCTCGCGCCTGATCGCAGGCTCGCGCCTGTCCCTGTTGATCGGCTTGTCATCGGTGGTGATTTCGCTGATTCCGGGGGTGATTCTAGGTCTGTTCGCCGGGTTCTTCCCGCGCCTGCTGGGCCCGAGCATCATGCGTTTAATGGACATCATGCTGGCCTTGCCGTCGTTGCTGCTGGCAGTGGCGATTGTCGCCATCCTCGGCCCAGGCCTGATCAACACCGTGATCGCGATTGCTGTGGTCTCGCTGCCGTCCTACGTGCGCCTGACCCGCGCCGCCGTGATGGGAGAACTCAACCGTGACTACGTCACCGCAGCGCGCCTGGCCGGGGCCAGCTTGCCGCGCCTGATGTTTATCACCGTGCTGCCCAACTGCATGGCGCCGCTAATCGTACAGGCAACTTTGAGCTTCTCGTCGGCGATCCTCGACGCCGCCGCCCTGGGTTTTCTGGGGTTGGGCGTGCAACCGCCAACGCCTGAGTGGGGCACCATGCTCGCCTCGGCCCGTGACTACATCGAACGTGCCTGGTGGGTGGTGAGTCTGCCCGGCCTGGCCATTTTGCTCAGCGTGCTGGCAATCAACCTGATGGGCGACGGTCTGCGCGATGCGCTGGACCCGAAACTCAAAAACGCCGCCTGAGGAGATTCCCATGTCATTGCTAGAAATCAAGAATCTCAACGTTCGTTTTGGCGACGCCAACGCCGTGCCGGTTGTCGATGGTTTGAGCCTGTCTGTGGATAAAGGCGAAGTACTGGCCATTGTCGGCGAATCGGGGTCGGGCAAGTCCGTGACCATGATGGCGCTGATGGGCCTGATCGATGCCCCCGGCATTGTCACCGCCGACGCCCTGACCTTCGACAGCAAAAACATGCTGACCCTCAGCCCGCGTCAACGCCGGCAAGTGGTCGGCAAAGACATGGCGATGGTCTTTCAAGACCCGATGACCGCCTTGAACCCCAGCTACACCGTGGGTTTCCAGATTGAAGAAGTGCTGCGCCTGCACCTCAAGATGTCAAAAAAAGACGCCCGCAAACGCGCCATCGAACTGCTCGAAAAAGTCGAGATCCCCGCAGCGGCCAGCCGCATGCAGGCTTATCCGCACCAGTTGTCGGGGGGCATGAGCCAGCGCGTTGCGATCGCCATGGCCATCGCCGCCGAACCCAAACTGCTGATCGCTGACGAACCAACCACCGCGCTCGACGTGACCATTCAGGCGCAGATCATGGACCTGCTGCTCAACCTGCAGCGCGAGCAGGACATGGCCCTGGTGCTGATTACCCACGACCTCGCCGTGGTCGCTGAAACCGCACAGCGCGTGTGCGTGATGTACGCAGGCCAAGCGGTCGAAGTCGGCAACGTGCCGGGGCTGTTTGACGTCCCGGCGCACCCGTACAGCGAAGCATTGCTGGCGGCCATCCCGGAACACAGCATGGGCGCTGCGCGGCTGGCGACCTTGCCCGGCATCGTCCCCGGCCGTTACGACCGCCCGCTGGGCTGCTTGCTGTCCCCGCGCTGCCCGTACGTGCAAGACACCTGCCGCCAGCAACGTCCGGCCCTTGAACCCAAAGCTCACAGCCAGGTGCGCTGCTTCTTCCCCTTGAATCAGGAGGTGGCGTAATGACTGTTGTTCTGACTGCCCGTGATCTGACCCGCCATTACGAAGTGTCCCGCGGCCTGTTCAAAGGCCATGCCGTGGTCCGTGCGCTCAACGGCGTGTCTTTTGAACTTGAAGCCGGCAAAACCCTGGCCGTGGTCGGTGAATCCGGCTGCGGTAAATCAACCCTCGCCCGCGCCCTGACCCTGATCGAAGAACCCTCTTCGGGCTCATTGAAAATCGCCGGGCAAGAAGTGGCAGGCGCCAACAAGGCCGCACGCAAGCAACTGCGCAAAGACGTGCAGATGGTCTTCCAAAGCCCCTACGCCTCGCTCAACCCACGGCAAAAGGTCGGTGACCAACTGGCCGAGCCGCTGCTGATCAACACCGCCCTGAGCGCCAGCGAACGCCGCGAAAAAGTCCAGGCCATGATGAAACAGGTCGGCTTGCGCCCTGAGCATTACCACCGCTACCCGCACATGTTTTCGGGTGGCCAGCGCCAGCGCATCGCCCTGGCACGGGCCATGATGCTGCAACCCAAAGTGCTGGTGGCCGATGAGCCGACCTCGGCGCTCGACGTGTCGATTCAGGCGCAGGTGCTCAACCTGTTCATGGACTTGCAGCAAGAGTTCAACACCGCTTACGTCTTCATCTCGCACAACCTGGCGGTGGTGCGGCATGTGGCCGATGAAGTGCTGGTGATGTACTTGGGCCGCCCGGTAGAAATGGGCCCCAAAGAAGAAATTTACACCCGGCCGCTGCACCCTTACACCCAAGCGCTATTGTCGGCGACCCCGACCATTCACCCGGACCCGCTCAAGCCGAAAATCAAAATCGCCGGAGAACTGCCCAACCCGCTCAACCCGCCCTCCGGGTGCGCCTTCCACAAGCGCTGCGCATACGCGACCGAGTTTTGCAGCACTCATGAACCGACATTGCGTGTGCTGGATAACCGCCAGGTGGCTTGCCATCACGCGGAGCAGTTTTTGCAGGCGTAGCGCAAAACCCTGGCTGTAGGCGCCAATGCAGTTCACTTAATAAGAGTGGGAGCGGGCTTGCTCGCGATGGCCTTTAGAGCGCCTCATTTATTCGGCAAAACGCGTCATCGTTAACGACCATCGCGAGCAAGCCCGCTCCCACAGAGTTAAGTGACCAGCCAGGGTTTAGGTCTGGCTGTCGCCATCGTCGGCATCGCTGCTGTCATCGCCAGAGCTGCCGCCCTGGCCGTCAGCAACACCAACACCACTTAAAGCGGGCGATAGACCTGTTTGGAATAGCCGGGCATAAAAAAAAGCGAAGCCCGAAAGCTTCGCTTTTTTTAACCCGTAAACGCCGGAGCGCTTAGTGGTGCTCACGCGTTGCGCGGAAGCTGATGTCTGGCCAACGCTCTTCCATCAACGCCAGGTTGACGCGGGTCGGAGCCAGGTAAGTCAGGTGCCCGCCGCCATCGACGGCCAGGTTTTCGACGGCCTTGTTGCTGAACTCTTCCAGCTTCTTTTTATCGCTGCTGTCGATCCAGCGCGCCGAGTACACAGTGATTGGCTCGTAGGAGCATTCCACTTTGTATTCTTCTTTCAAGCGGCTCGCGACCACGTCGAACTGCAGCACACCCACGGCGCCCAGAATGATGTCGTTGCTGCGCTCCGGGAAGAACACCTGGGTGGCGCCCTCTTCGGCCAGTTGCTGCAAGCCTTGGCGCAGCTGCTTGGACTTGAGCGGATCGCGCAGACGCACGCGACGGAACAGTTCCGGGGCGAAGTGCGGAATACCGGTGAAGCTGAGGTTTTCACCCTCGGTAAAGGTGTCACCGATCTGGATGGTGCCGTGGTTGTGCAAACCGATGATGTCGCCCGCGTAGGCTTCTTCGAGTTGTTCACGCTCGGAGGAGAAGAACGTCAGTGCATCGCCGATACGCACGTCTTTGCCAGTACGCGCGTGGCGCATCTTCATGCCCTTTTCGTACTTGCCCGAGCAAATGCGCATAAAGGCGATACGGTCGCGGTGTTTAGGGTCCATGTTCGCCTGAATCTTGAACACGAAGCCCGTGAATTTTTCTTCAACGGGCTCAACCACACGCTCGTTGGCCACACGGGCCAGCGGCATCGGTGCCCAGTCAACTACCGCGTCCAGCACGTGGTCGACACCAAAGTTGCCCAGCGCCGTACCGAAGAACACCGGGGTCAGTTGGCCGTCGAGGAACTCCTGCTGGTTGAACTCGTGGCAGGCGCCCTGCACCAGCTCAAGCTGTTCGACAAAACGATCGTACTCGTCACCCAGGTGGGCGCGGGCTTCGTCGGAGTCGAGCTTTTCGATGATTTTGGTTTCGGTACGTTCATGACCGTGCCCGGCGGTGTAGACGATGATGTAGTCGTCCGCCAGGTGGTAAACGCCCTTGAAGTCGCGGTAGCAACCAATCGGCCAGGTGATCGGCGCGGCCTTGATTTTGAGGACGGCTTCGATCTCGTCGAGCAATTCGATCGGGTCACGAATGTCACGGTCGAGTTTGTTGATGAAGCTGACGATCGGCGTGTCACGCAGACGGCAAACGTCCATCAGGGCGATGGTGCGCGGCTCAACACCTTTACCGCCGTCGAGCACCATCAACGCCGAGTCGACCGCCGTCAATGTGCGGTAGGTGTCTTCCGAGAAGTCTTCGTGGCCCGGAGTGTCGAGCAGGTTGATCATGTGGTCGCGATACGGGAACTGCATGACCGACGTGGTAATCGAAATACCCCGTTGCTTTTCCATTTCCATCCAGTCGGAGGTGGCATGGCGGTCGGACTTTCGCGATTTCACCGTACCAGCGACCGCAATCGCCTTGCCCATCAGCAAGAGCTTCTCGGTGATGGTGGTTTTACCCGCATCGGGGTGGGAAATAATGGCGAAAGTGCGGCGTTTCGCGACTTCGGCGGCCTGATGGGTCATGGGAAATCGCCTGACAATTGATTCAAAAAAGGGCGCGGATTATAGCCCAAATCAGGGACGTACAGCCACCGTTCACGCCCTTGCTCGTCGGACAAGGGTGGCAATGTGCCGTAAAAAATGTGAACCTTTTAAACAGTGGAGGCGTCCATTCCTTTGATACGACAACGTGTCAGGGGCTGAATTATCAGCAAGTTAGTCTGACGAGGCTGCGCTAATGACAGGCCATTGGGGTGCATTTCGCCCCACCTGTTGCTCTTCGCGAACGCATTGCCGGCAGCCAGAAATGGCCTTGCCACACGGTAATGTGTCCGCCGACTGAAAAAAAAGGAGTCCGCCTATGGCTAATCGCTATGGTAAAGGGCTTATAGGATGCGCGGTTGTGATCGCGGTCCTGGCCCTGTTGGTCCACTGGATCGGCATAAGCACTATCGAACACTATCAAGATGATCTGTTGTTCTACCTGCAAGCCCACCTGTACCTCGTACTCGCTTCAATGTTTATCGCCCTCCTTGTAGGGATACCCGCTGGCATTGCGTTAAGCCGACCGAACATGGTCGGGCATGCCGAACGTTTCATGCAGGTCTTCAACATCGGTAACACCGTTCCACCGCTTGCAGTACTGGCCATTGCCCTGGGTTTTCTGGGGATCGGCAGTGGGCCTGCTATCTTCGCGCTGTTTCTCGCCTCGTTGCTGCCCATTGTGCGCAACACCTACGAAGGCCTGAAAAACGTTCCTGCCTCACTCAAAGAAGCCGCTGTCGGTATCGGCATGACCCCGCGCCAAGTGCTGTGGCGTGTCGAATTGCCCAATGCCGTGCCCATCATCATGGGCGGCGTGCGGGTTGCACTGGCGATTAACGTCGGTACTGCGCCGCTGGCCTTCCTGATTGGCGCCAACAGCCTGGGCAGTCTGATTTTCCCTGGCATTGCCCTCAACAATCAGCCGCAATTGATCCTTGGCGCAGCCTGTACCGCGCTGTTGGCATTGCTGCTCGACGGCCTGGTGATACTCATCAGCCGCCGCTGGTTGGAACGCGGTCTGCGACCTTCATAGGTCGGGCTGAGGAAAGGAATAATCATGAAGAAAATTAGCTTGATATTAGGCTGCATCCTGCTGTTCGCAGGAATTGTTCAGGCCGCAGAAAAACCCACCATCCGCATCGGTGCGCGGGTGTTTACCGAGCAAACCCTGCTCGCGGAAATCACCGCCCAGTACCTCAACAGCAAGGGCTATAACGCCCAGGTAACCGGCGGTCTGGGCAGCAGCCTGGCACGCAGCGCCCATGAAACCGGGCAACTGGACATGGTCTGGGAATACACCGGCGTGTCGCTGGTGGCCTACAACCACATCACCGAGAAGCTCGACAAAGATCACGCCTACGACCGCGTGAAAGAAGTCGACGCGAAAAAGGGCCTGATCTGGCTGCACCCGTCCAAGTTCAGCAACACCTATGCGCTGGCATTGCCACAAAACGTGGCTGAAGAGTTCCCGGACATCAACACCATCAGTGACTTGGACAAGGCGCTGCGTGACCCGGAAAACAAAAACGCCCTGATGGCACTCGACACCGAGTTCGCCAACCGCTCCGACGGTTTGCAAGGCATGGTCAAGCTGTACGACATGGACCTGACGCGCAAAAACATCCGCCAGATGGACGCAGGCCTGGTCTACACCGCCCTTAAAAACGGCCAGGTGTTTGCAGGGCTGGTGTACACCACTGACGGTCGTTTGAGCGCCTTCAACCTCAAGCTGCTCGACGACGACCTGCACTACTTCCCGGACTACACCGCCGCGCCAGTGGTGCGTAAAGCCTTCCTGGATGCGCACCCGGACCTCGAAGCGCAACTCAAGCCGCTGGCTGACCTGCTGGACGACGAAACCATGCGTCAGCTCAACGCTCGGGTCGACGTTGACCACGAAAGCCCGTCCAAAGTCGCCGCAGACTTTCTGCGCCAACATCCACTCAACTGAGGAGAAGACATGGAATTTCTAAACGCCTTTTCCCACATGGACTGGTCGCTGGTTGCGCATCTGACATGGCAGCACATCACCTTGGTCGGCATTGCCGTCACCCTGGCCATTGTGGTCGGCGTGCCGCTGGGCGTGCTGATGACCCGCTTCCCGTCGCTGGCTGGCCCCATGCAAGCCAGCGCCACAGTGATGCTGACCATCCCGTCCATTGCACTGTTTGGTCTGCTGCTGCCGTTTTACTCGAAGTTCGGCCAGGGCCTGGGCCCGATGCCCGCCATTACCGCCGTGTTCCTGTATTCGCTGCTGCCGATCATGCGCAACACCTACCTCGCCCTCACCGGCGTAGAGCCGGGTATTCGTGAAGCGGCACGCGGCATCGGCATGACCTTCGCCCAGCGCCTGCGCATGGTTGAACTGCCCATCGCTGTGCCGGTGATTCTGGCCGGTGTGCGCACCGCCGTGGTGATGAACATCGGTGTCATGACCATCGCCGCCACCATCGGTGCTGGCGGTCTGGGTGTACTTATTCTGGCTGCAATCAGCCGCAGCGACATGTCGATGCTGATCGTCGGCGCGGTCCTGGTCAGTGTTCTGGCCATCGTCGCTGACCTGCTTCTGCAATGGCTGCAACGCTCGTTGACTCCAAAAGGATTACTGAAATGATCGAACTTCAAAACCTCAGCAAGACCTTCCAAAGCAACGGCAAAGACGTCAAAGCCGTGGACTCGGTGAGCCTGACCGTCAACGAAGGCGAAATCTGCGTGTTCCTCGGGCCATCGGGTTGCGGCAAAAGCACCACGCTGAAGATGATCAACCGCCTGATCAAACCGACCTCCGGCAAGATTTTGATCAACGGCGAAGACACCACCGACCTCGACGCGGTGACACTGCGCCGCAACATTGGCTACGTGATTCAGCAGATCGGTCTGTTCCCGAACATGACCATCGAAGAAAACATCACCGTGGTACCGCGCCTGCTGGGCTGGGACAAACAAAAGTGCCATGCCCGTGCCCGCGAACTGATGAGCATGATCAAGCTGGAACCCAAGCAGTACCTGCACCGCTACCCGCGTGAACTGTCGGGTGGCCAGCAACAGCGTATCGGCGTGATCCGCGCCCTGGCGGCCGACGCCCCGCTGCTGTTAATGGATGAGCCGTTCGGTGCGGTCGACCCGATCAACCGCGAAATGATCCAGAACGAATTCTTCGAGATGCAGCGTGCGCTGAACAAGACCGTGATCATGGTCAGCCACGACATCGACGAAGCCATCAAGCTGGGCGACAAGATCGCCATCTTCCGTGGCGGCAAGCTGCTGCAGATGGACCACCCGGACACCCTGCTCGCGCACCCGGCCGACGACTTTGTCAGCAACTTTGTCGGCCAGGACAGCACGCTCAAGCGCTTGCTGCTGGTCAAGGCTGAAGACGCGGCCGACAACGCACCGTCGGTGAGTCCGGAAACGCCGGTGGCCGAAGCGCTGGACCTGATGGACGAGCTGGACCGCCGCTATGTCGTCGTCACCGACGCCGACAACAAGGCGCTGGGCTATGTCCGCCGTCGCGACCTGCACCGCCAAACCGGCACCTGCGGCCAATTCCTGCGTGAATTCAACGCCACGGCGGCCTACGACGAACACTTGCGCATCCTGCTGTCGCGCATGTACGAGTTCAACCGCTCCTGGTTGCCGGTGATGGACGCCGAGCGTGTGTTCCTCGGTGAAGTGACCCAGGAATCGATCGCCGCCTATCTGAGTTCGGGCCGTTCACGCGGGGCCAAAACCAGCATCGTTTCACCGGCTGAAATAGCCTCCGCTTAAACCGCCCCTGTAGGAGCGAGCTCGTCTCGCGAGCTTTTGGCCTTTAAAAGATCGCGAGACAAGCTCGCTTCTACAGAGCTTATCCAACACGAATCATGATCTGAGCCATCACTGCCTGGCCATTGATGGTGCACCGCCCGTCCTTATGATGGCTCGCATGCCTTTCGCTGCGAGCCTGACCCATGACCCACGCCAAAACCCTCTATGACAAGCACATCGATGCGCACACCGTGTGCGCGCTCGATGACCAAGGGCATGTTTTGCTCTACATCGACCGTCAGGTCATTAACGAATACACCAGTCCGCAAGCCTTCAGCGGTTTGCGTGAGGCCGGGCGCGATGTGTGGCGCCCGCAAACTGCACTGGCGGTGGTTGACCATGTGAACCCGACCGCTCCATTGCGCGTTGCCGCCATGGCCGATGCGGGTGGGGCGTTACAGGTGTCGTACCTGCAACAGAACTGCGAAAAGTTCGCCATCGAGCTGTTTGATGTGCTCGACAAGCGCCAGGGCATCGAACACGTCATCGCCCCGGAACAAGGGTTTATCTTGCCCGGCATGGTGATCGCCGCCGGTGACAGCCACACCACCACCTACGGCGCACTGGGTGCGTTTGGATTCGGCATCGGCACCTCGGAAATCGAGCACCTGCTGGCCACCCAGACCCTGGTGTATAAACGCCTGAAAAGCATGCGTGTCACAGTCGACGGTGAGCTGGGCACAGGGCTGACCTCCAAAGACGTGATCATGGCTCTGATCGGCAAGATCGGTGCCTCCGGCGCCAGCGGCTACGCCATCGAGTTTGCCGGTTCAACCATTGAGGCGCTCAGTGTCGAAGCGCGCATGACCATCTGCAACATGGCCGTCGAAGCCGGTGCTCGCGGCGCCTTTATGGCCCCCGATGACAAAGTGTTCGCCTACCTGCAACTCAAGCCACGCGCCCCGCAAGGCGAGCAATGGGAACGCGCCGTGGCCTGCTGGCGCTTGCTGTACAGCGATCCCGGCGCACGCTTCGATCAAGAAGTGCACCTGGACGCCAGCGAGTTGCAACCCATGGTCACCTGGGGCACCAGCCCCGACCAGGCCGCCACCATTGGCAGCACCGTGCCTGACCCGCTGGGCGTGAGTGATTTGATTCTGCGCCAGGACATGCGCCGCGCCTTGAACTACATGGGCCTGGAGCCCGGCATGGCGCTGAATGAAGTGGTCATCAGCCACGCCTTTATCGGCTCCTGCACCAACGCCCGGATTGAAGATTTACGCGAAGCGGCCCACGTTGTGCGCGACCACAAAGTCGCAGCCCATGTTCGCGCCATGATCGTTCCAGGCTCCACCCAGGTGCGCGATCAGGCTGAAGCAGAAGGCTTGGCGGAGATCTTTATCGAAGCTGGATTTGAGTGGCGCCAGTCTGGCTGCTCGATGTGCCTGGCGATGAACGATGACGTGCTCGCGCCCGGCGACCGCTGCGCCTCCAGCACCAACCGCAACTTCGAAGGCCGCCAGGGCGCCGGGGCACGCACCCACCTGATGAGCCCGGCCATGGTCGCGGCCGCCGCCATTACCGGCCACCTCACTGACGTTCGCCAACTTGCCGGGAGACTCTGAGCATGCAACCTTTCACCACCGTCAGCGGCAAGGCCGCGCCCCTGCTCGCCGCCAATATCGACACCGACGTGATCATGCCCAAGCAGTTTCTTAAAGGTATTGATCGCAACGGGCTGGATCGCGGCGTGTTTTTCGACCTGCGCTTTCTGCCCTCGGGCGCGCCAAACCCTGAGTTCATCCTCAACCAGCCCGCGTGGCAAGACGCACGTTTTCTGGTCACCGGGCCGAACTTCGGCTGTGGTTCCAGCCGCGAGCATGCGGTCTGGGGCTTGAAACAGCTGGGTATCCGCGCACTGATTGGCAGCAGCTTCGCCGGGATTTTCTATGACAACTGCCAGCGCAACGGCGTGCTGGTGATCACCCTGGAAGACGTATTGGTGCAGGCGCTGGGCCGACTCATCAGCCAGCCCGAAACGGCTGAAATCACGATAGACCTGATCACGCAAAGCATCCGCCTGGCGGAGGGTTCAGTGATTGAATTCAAGATCGACGATTTGCGCAAAACCGCGCTGTTACAGGGGCTGGATGCGATAGGCAGCACCTTGCAGCGCAGCGTGCAGATTCGTGAATTTGAGCAGCGGCATTTGCAGGCTAATCCCTGGTTGCGCTGAAAAGCGCCCTCACCCCA
Source organism: Pseudomonas sp. FSL R10-2189 (assembly GCF_009600325.1). Taxonomy (NCBI): domain Bacteria; kingdom Pseudomonadati; phylum Pseudomonadota; class Gammaproteobacteria; order Pseudomonadales; family Pseudomonadaceae; genus Pseudomonas; species Pseudomonas sp. FSL R10-2189. Next base: position 116,514 of record NZ_WIVZ01000001.1, on the reverse strand, counting down.
GCCCCCTGTAGGAGTTGCCGCCCCGTCTTCGACGCCGCACTGTCGCGCATCAAACAGGACACTGTAGTCGCTGACGAGGTACGAAGGCTGCGATCGGCTGCGTGCAGCCGTAAAACCATCCACTTCGGGATTCTTGGGTACATATCCATTGCTGCGGCAACGGCCACTTAGGGTTCCGCCCTTACGGCGCGTCACTTTGAAAGCGCAAAGTAACCAAACGCTTTTTGCCCCAACCCCTCGGTGCCTCGCTGTGGCTCGGCATGCCCTCACCACAGGCCTTACTCCGTGGGCCCGCCGCGATCGGCCATCCCTGGCCGTGTCGCGGCTAACCCGGCGTCCTGCCGGGTTACCCACTGCGCAAAACCTGCGTTCGGCCAGCGTGGTTTAACGGGGCCTCTCAGATCAAAAGCCAGATCAAGATCAAAAGATCGCGAGCAAGCTCGCTCCTACAAGGCCTTTAGAATCAATCACTTATTTTATGTTTGATAAGAGCGAGCTTGTCTCGCGATCTGTTGATCTTTAAAAGATCGCGAGACGAGCTCGCTCCTACAAGGTGGAGAGTTGTCGCAAGTGCGCCTGCAAAAACTCCACACACACCCGCAACTTGCCAGAATTGGCCAACCGCGTCGGGTACACCGCCCATACGTCGGCGCTTTGCCGGTAGTCGGCCAGCACTTGCACCAGCCGCCCTTGGTCCAGCAGCGGTTTTACATCCCACATCGAGCGCAGCAACACACCGCGCCCGTCCAGCGCCCACTGCAATACGATTTCGCCGCTGTTGGAAGACAGCGGCCCGCTAACCCTCACGCTGGCTTCACCTTCCGGGCCTTGCAGTTGCCAGATACCAAACGCGTTGTCGCGCTCTTTGAGCACCAGGCAATCGTGCTGCTGTAAATCTTGCAGCGACTCAGGCACGCCCCGGCGCGTGAGGTAGTCGGGCGAGGCGCACAGCACGCGGTTGTTGGTCACCAGACGACGGCCGATGTGTTGACCGGCAATGTCATCGCCCACATGGATTTCCAGATCGAACCCTTCATGCACAATGTCCACCACACGATCAAACACATCCAGGCGGATTTCCAGTTCGGGGTACTGCTCGGTCAGTAACGAAATGGCCGGCGCGACATGGTTGCGGCCAAAGCCAAAGCTGCTGCACAGGTGCAAACGGCCACGGGGCTCTGTATGCGCTTCGGACAGTTCGTCCTGCAATTGCTGAACATCATCGAGGATGCGTACCGCCCAGCGCTGCACCCGCTCACCGTCGTCGGTCAGGGCGACACGTCGACTGGTGCGGTGCAGCAAGCGGCTGCCCAGGGTGGTTTCAAGGATCTGGATACGTTTGCTGACATAGGCCGGGGACAACCCCAGCTCTTCTGCCGCCGCGGCAAAGCCGCCTTTGCGCACGACCGTGAGGAACACCCGCAGGTCTTCAGGCAGCGGCGCAGTGTCTTTTTTGGGCGGCATGGTCATGAACGCGTGGCGACAAGAATGCAGAGAATAGCTCAGCGCAAAAAAGGCAGCACGTGCTCAAGCAGCAATTGGGGGACTTCTTCGCCAATGTAGTGCCCACACGGTAACGCCTGACCACGCACATCGGTTGCGACTTTCTGCCATTCGGCCAGCGGGTCGAAACAGCGACCGACCGTCCCTTGCGCGCCCCACAGCACCAGCACCGGCAGGTTCAGGTGCCGACCGGCGTCGATGTCTTCGCGGTCATGCTCAAGGTCAATGCTGGCGCTGGCGCGGTAGTCCTCGCAGATCCCCCGCGCCGTACCCGGCAATTGAATGCAGCGCACGTATTCGGCCAGCGCAGGCGCCGTAAACGGCTGCAAACCGGCGCTGCGACTGCCCATCACGCTCAACAGGTATTGCTCGGGGTCGGCTTCGATCAGACGCTCCGGCAGCGGCGCCGGGCGAATCAAAAAGAACCAGTGCCAGTAAGCCCGGGCAAAGGCTTCGTCGGTCTGCGCGTACATCGCCAGCGTCGGGGCGATGTCGAGCATCACCAAACGGCTGACGGCCTGCGGGTGATCCAGCGCCAGACGATGAGCCACGCGCGCGCCGCGATCATGGGCCAGCACCGAAAACTGCTCAAACCCCAGGCTGCGCATCAACGCCAGCGAATCGCGGGCCATTTCACGTTTGCTGTAGTTGCTGTGATCGGCCACCGCTTCGGGCTTTTCGCTGTCGCCGTAACCGCGCAAGTCGGCCGCGACCACCGTGAAGTGCTCCGCCAACTGCTCGGCGACTTTGTGCCAGATGACGTGCGTTTGCGGGTGGCCATGGATCAGCAACAAACCCGGCCCGCTGCCGCCAATACGGTAGGCAATGTGAACGCCATTGACCTGGCGCTGAGCTGTTTGAAATCCCGCGAACATGAGGCTGCTCCTTCTAATGGTCAGCCCATGCTAGGGCCCTCAAATTTTGCTGCAAGGGCCAAACCGTGGCGGCTCGGTTCATGAAGTGTGATACATCGCATCGCCCCCCCTCATTGAGCGGGCAAGAACACACAGGCGGTCAAACCGCCCCCTTCACGATTGCTCAGCGTCAGGCTGCCCTTGTGGCTGACGGCGATGCGCTTGGCGATACTCAAGCCCAAACCAAAACCGCCGGACTGATCGTTGCGCGAGTGATCGGCGCGCACGAACGGGTCGGTGATCGACTGCAACACCGCTGGCGCAATGCCCGGCCCGCGATCGTTGATGCGCAACGTTACGCCGCTAGACGAGCGCTCGACCTCAAGGGTGATGTCGCAGGCATAGGCTTGTGCGTTTACCAGCAAGTTCTGCAAGCAACGGTGCAACAGCACGCCGTTGGCGTAGATCATCCCGCCCCGACCGCTGACCGGCAACGGCTCGGCGGGGGTCGACAACTCTGCGCACAGGTTGCGCAACACACTGTCGACATCAATAAACTGGCACGTGTGCTGGTTGGCGCTCTGCAAATAGACGAGTACCTGGGTAATCATCTTGTCCATTTGATAGATGTTCTGCTTCAAGCGTTCACGCTGATCGAGATCGCTCAACCGCTCGATGCGCAAGCGCATGCGGGTCAATGGCGTGCGCAGGTCGTGGGACACCGCCGCAAGAAAAAAGCTCTGGTCATTGACCATCGCGACAATCTGTTTTTGCATGGCGTTGAAGGTCTGGGCGGCTTGGCGAACCTCCAGCGGCCCTTCAACCGCCAACGGCTTCTGATCCAGGTTATCGCCCAGCGCATTGGCGGCGTCACTCAGCCGTTTAAGCGGGCGCAGGCACAGCCGCACCGCCAGCCAGCACATGCCGATCACGCCGATAATGCGCACCACATAGACCCGCAGAATGTAGTCGGCAATCAAGGCCCACGCCGACTCACCGCTCCAGCCCTGCAACTCGTGCCCCTCGATGCTCAACCAATGACCGTCGGCCAGCGGCACCGCGAAGTCGATGTGCGCCGTGGCCGTTTGCAGGCCAAACAGGCTGCGCCAGACCAGCGGCTGCCCTTCGGCATCGGTGAGGTCGACCTCGATCATTTCAACCGTGGGCTCGTGCCCCAATTCATATGCCAGCGCCTGTTTCAATAGCAGCGCTGTGCGTCGGGCAGCACGGTCGTTTTCAGGTTGGATGTCGGGTTTCGCGGCCAGACACCTGACCGTGTAATTGGCCGGTGCTGTCTGCGGCTGACCCGGCAAACAACCGGGCTGGTCAATCAGTGGTGCGGTTCGGCTGGCCATTAGCCGGACCGGGGCTTCAAGCACCTGTGCATAACGCACGTCGAACCAGATGCTGCTCGACAACAATTGAATGGCCAGTGTGCCGCTGACAAGAATCAGCGTCAGTTGGCCAAACAGGGTTTTCGGCCACAGGCGCATCAACCCCTTCAGCAGCAGGTCGCGCACCGGGCTAAACCGCCGCTTCAGGGCTGGAGACACTCAACAGATAGCCTTCATTGCGCACGGTCACGATCTGCACGGGCCCGTCCTTGAAATGCTGGCGAAGGCGGCTGATGCACATGTCGATCGAGCGATCGTCGGGCGCGTATTCACGACCCATTGCACTCAGCGTTAATTGATCGCGGGACAGTACCTGCTCACGGGCCTGGAGCAAATCACGCAACACCCTGAAATCGGAGCGCGGCAAGGTAAGGATTTGACCATCCGCGGTGTGCAGCAGGCGCTTTACATCATCGAGGCGATAACCGGCGAACTCGCGATGGGTCGTGGCCGGGCGATCCACAACGGACTCGGCCCGTGTTTGTCGACGCATCACCGCCTTGATTCTGGCCACCAGCTCACGGGGCTCGAAAGGCTTGGTCAGGTAATCATCGGCGCCCACTTCCAGACCAATGATGCGATCCAGCGCTGAGCCTTTGGCCGACAGCATGATCACACTCAGGCCGGGGCGCGACTGCAACTGGCGACACAGGCTGAGGCCGTCTTCGCCCGGCAGCATGACGTCCAGCACCACCAGGTCGACCGCCTGGCGCTCCAGGTGTGCCCACATCTCCAGGCCATCGGCGGCGGCCAGCACCTGATCGCCGTTCTCACTCAGGTAGTCGCACAACAACTCGCGGATTTCATCATCGTCATCCACCACCAGCAGCGTCTTGGCGTCTGGAAGCGGTTTGGCGGCGGGCAAAATGTACCGTTCATTACATTCCATTACACATCCAGACATATCCGTAATAGTGCCTGACGGCGCGATGCCTAAAATGCTACCAAACATTATCTGCAAATACGAAGTATTACCAATGACAACGCAGGGCATGATGACGGACCTCTCAGCACGACCATTGATGTTAAGCACCCCTTCTCGCCTTTCAGCACACCGCAGCCCTGTCGCAATCATGGTCGCCATGGGCCTCAGTGCAATGCTCGGCATGGCCAGCCAACAGGTTGGCGCCGCGTCGCTGGAACTCGACACCCTCAATGTCCAGGGCACCCAGCCCTCCGCCGATGAAAGCACCGGCCAACTGGGTTACACCGTCAAGAGCACCACCAGTTCGACGGGCATGAAACTTACCCCGCGCCAAACTCCGCAGTCGGTCACCACCATCACTCAGGAACAAATGGCCGACCGCCAGATCACCAATATCGAGCAAGCGCTGGACAGCGCACCCGGCATCACCATGAGCAAGTCGGAAGTGGGCGGGCGCACCGAGTACCGGGCACGCGGCTATCCGATTACCAACTGGAAAACCGACGGTCTGCAGTTCCCGGGCGGCTCGGACTTCAGTGGCGCCGGCAACTCGCTGAACATGGACATGTACGAACGTATCGACATCGTTCGCGGTGCCAATGGCCTGTTGGGCGGCACCGGCGACCCGTCGGCCACCGTCAACCTGATGCGCAAACGTCCGGGCTTCGAGTTTGGCGGCCGTGCTTACGCCACCTATGGCAGCTGGGATAAACGGCGCCTGGGCGCTGACCTCAACGTGCCCTTGTCAGAAGATGGCCGCTTGCGCTCGCGCCTGGTCATGACCCAAGAAGACTCCAACTCTTTCCGCGACCATCAATCCGACCGTTCGCGGGCCGCACTGGCCAACTTTGAATTTGACCTGACCGACGCCACAACCCTGGGCGCTGGCTATCAATACGAGTACTACAAAAACGTCGGCGGCGGCTGGGGTGCGAACATCCCGATCTGGTATGGCGATGGCAGTAAAACCCACCTGCCGCGAAGCACCAACGTGGTGCCGAGCTGGAGTTTTGGCGAATACACAACCCGTACGGCGTTTGGCTCGCTGGAGCATCGTTTTGACAATGACTGGACGCTCAACGTCAAAGCCTCGCAAAGCACCACTGAAGCCTTGAATCACCGTGGGCTGGCCAAGGTCAACTCCAAAGGCGGCGGCGCATTCGGCGGCTACTGGAATCAGGATGGCACCGGCGCCGTACTCAACGGCCTGCACAGCTCCACCGACACCACCCAGCAATCGGCGCAAGTCGACGTGACCGGCCCTTTCAGCCTGTTTGGCCGTACCCATCAGGCCATGTTCGGCTACAACGACAGCCGCACCGTCGCCTGGTCGCCTCAGTACCGTTGCAACATGGTCAGCGATGACCGCACCAGCGCCAGCGCGTTGGGGTGCCAGTTCCGCGCCAACAACGGCTTCCCGATTACCGACTGGCACAACGGGGTGGACAGCGACTACCGGATCAACGCCTACAAGACCGGCCTGCACACCAAAACCACCACCCGCCTGCAAGGCATGTATGCGGCCACCCGCCTGAGCATTACCGACCCGTTGTCGGTGATCCTCGGCGCGCGCATCAGCGACTACAGCAGCACCACGTTGTCGACCAACGGTGCGCGCAGCAATCAACAGCAAAACGGTATCGTCACGCCTTACCTGGGCGCGGTGTATGACCTCAACGACACCTACTCGCTGTACGCCAGCTACACCGACATCTTCAGCCCGCAAAGCGAAGAGAACGCCAACGGCAACAAGATCGAGCCGATTCGCGGTCAGAGCTATGAAACCGGTATTAAAGGTGAATGGTTCGACGGCCAGGTCAATGCGCAAGCGGCCTACTTCCTGACCCGTCAGGAAAACAAGGCGGTGACCGATGGCGCCAATACCACGCCCACCGGTAACCAGGCGTACACCACGGGCACTGGCGTAGAAACCGAAGGTATCGACCTCGAAGTCTCCGGCGCATTGACGCCCAACTGGAATGTCTACGGTGGCTACACCTACCTGCACTTTCGCCGCCTCAACGCCGACGGTCAAAGTGACCCCTCGCACCTGTTCAAGGCGTCGACCACCTACCGTTTGTCAGGTGCTCTTGATCGCCTGACCGTAGGCACCGGCGTCACCGCGCAAACCAGCATTCGCGCCACGTCCACCCCGGCGGGCATTCCCACTAACGGTGTGAGCCGCGGCCCTACCGACGTGACCTGGGCGGGTTACGCCATCTGGAGCGCAATGGCCAAATACGACCTCACCGATGACACGGCCGTGACCCTGAATGCCAACAACCTCTTCGACAAAACCTACTACACCCGATACGGCTTTTATGCAGGCGCCATTTATGGTGATCCGCGCAGCCTGTCGTTGACCCTGAGTACTGCATTTTGAGGCCCGGCCAGATCCTTCCCCCCAGGTAAGCCACGCTTCAATGTGCAACTACCGAAGCCCGCCCTATGGCGGGCTTCGTCTATTGGGCAACGGGCAAAAAAGCCACGCTGGGAACATCACACCGTCATCAAGGTCGGTTACTTAAATAGCTCACTTTGGCGACCCGACGAAGGCTTATAAAAATGCGACATTTTTAGTTGATCTCAGCGCAGTCACGCCCTAAAGTTCGCGCCGAACATCCATGCTGGAAACGATCCATCCGGCTCAAGTACTGACGACGAGAGAGCAAGCTTTCGGCGGACATGCCTTGGGAAGTAGGCGAACCAAAGTGGGGATACGGAGGATGTTCATTTGCACCCATTGATTTATGACGTTTGCCACTTAGGAGTCCCTACGTATGTCGATTCAGGTCGAAGAATATTTCGCGCGCGAAACCTTCCAAAAAATGAAGGCGTTCGCTGACACCCAAGAAACCCCGTTTGTGGTGATCGACACCGCCATGATCGCTCAGGCCTATGACGACCTGCGCGCGGGTTTCGAATTCGCCAAGGTGTACTACGCGGTCAAGGCCAACCCGGCCGTTGAAATCATCAACCTGTTGCGCGACAAAGGCTCGAGCTTCGACATCGCTTCGATTTACGAGCTGGACAAAGTCATGGCCCAGGGCGTGACCCCGGATCGCATCAGCTACGGCAACACCATCAAAAAATCCAAAGACATTCGCTACTTCTACGAAAAAGGCGTGCGCCTGTTTTCGACCGACTCCGAAGCCGACCTGCGCAACATTGCCAAAGCCGCACCGGGTTCCAAAGTCTACGTGCGCATCCTCACTGAAGGCTCGACCACGGCTGACTGGCCGCTGTCGCGCAAGTTCGGCTGCCAGACCGACATGGCCATGGACCTGCTGATCCTGGCCCGCGACCTGGGCCTGGTGCCTTACGGTATTTCGTTCCACGTGGGTTCGCAGCAGCGCGACATCAGCGTGTGGGACGCGGCCATCGCCAAAGTCAAAGTGATCTTCGAGCGCCTCAAAGAAGAAGACGGCATCGTGCTCAAGCTGATCAACATGGGTGGCGGCTTCCCGGCCAACTACATCACCCGTACCAACAGCCTGGAAACCTACGCCGAAGAAATCATTCGCTTCCTGAAAGAAGACTTCGGTGACGACCTGCCAGAAATCATTCTGGAGCCGGGCCGTTCGTTGATCGCCAATGCCGGGATTCTGGTCAGTGAAGTGGTCCTGGTCGCCCGCAAGTCGCGCACCGCTGTTGAGCGTTGGGTGTACACCGATGTCGGCAAATTCTCTGGTTTGATCGAAACCATGGACGAAGCCATCAAGTTCCCGATCTGGACTGAAAAGAAAGGCGAAATGGAGGAAGTGGTCATCGCCGGTCCTACCTGCGACAGCGCCGACATCATGTACGAAAACTACAAGTACGGCCTGCCACTCAACCTGGCCATCGGTGATCGCCTGTACTGGTTGTCGACCGGTGCCTACACCACCAGCTACAGCGCCGTTGAGTTCAATGGCTTCCCGCCGCTGAAGTCGTTCTACCTGTAAGCCTTACAAAAAAACCTCCCCGGATTGGCCTCCGGGGAGGTTTTTTATGGCCTGAAGGTGCCGCCGATGGGTGTCACACCGCCTGCTGCAAGGTGTTGATTCGCGCTTGATACACCTCACCCATGGCCCGAATGGCCGGCTCTTTGGCCTCAAGCAACGCGACGCGGCTGACCCGCAAAAACTTCAGGTTGCCGATGGCCTGGGCACGCTCCAGCCAGACCAGAGCACCCTCTACATCACCGCGCTCGGCCAGCACGGCGGCGTGGCTGAACTGCCCGCGAAAATCACCGGCATGGGCGGAGCGTTCATACCATTGGCGCGCGGCCTGCGGGTCTGCCGGGCAATAACGACCGTCTTCAAGGTAGCGCCCCAGCAAGTTCATTGACTTGGCGTGCCCCAAGTGCGCGGCTTCGCGGTACAGCGCAAACGCTGCGTATTGGTCTTGCACCACACCGCGACCGGTCGCCAGCAAGTTGGCGTAGTTGTACAGCCCCCAATCAAGCCCGCCCTGAGCTGCCAAGCGGTAATGGCTGGCAGCCGCGCGCTCATCCAGTTCGCACCCCCAGCCATGTTCAAGGCAGCGCCCGAGCATGTTGCGCGCCATCAAGTGCCCGCCGTTGGCAGCAATGGCGAACCAGCGAAAGGCCAACGGCACGTCGCGCTCAATGCCCTGCCCTTCCAGCAGGATCTGGCCGAGCAGCGCTTGCCCTTCAAGGATGCCTTGCTTGGCGGCCATCAAAATGGCTTGTGCGGCACGGGCCGGGTTCTCGGCGAGCATGCTTTGCAGTTGCTCGCCGCTGAGCAGTTCTTCGCGGCGTAATTGAAAGCTCATGGCTTACACCTCAACCCAGCGGCGCAACAGGTTGTGGTAGGTGCCGGTGAGTTGAATCAGTGACGGGTGATCGGGTACATCGCGGCTCAATTGCTGAATGGCGTTGTCCATCTCGAACAGCAAGGTGCGCTGGCTGTCTTCACGGACCAGGCTTTGGGTCCAGAAAAACGAGGCAAAACGGGCGCCACGGGTCACCGCGTTGACCTTGTGCAAGCTGGTGCCGGGGTACAGCACCATATCCCCCGCCGGGAACTTGACCTGCTGTACACCGTAGGTGTCCTGGATCACCAGCTCCCCGCCGTCGTAGTCCTGCGGGTCACTGAAAAACAGGGTGGCCGACACGTCCGTGCGCACCCGCTCCGGGCTGCCCTTGGGCTGGCGCACCGCATTGTCGATATGAAAGTCGAAGCTGCCGCCACCGGTGTAGCAGTTGATCAGCGGCGGGAACACTTTGTGCGGCAAAGCCGCCGACATGAACAAAGGGTTTTGCCACAAGCGTTCGATCATCGCCGCGCCGATTTCCTTGGCCAGCGGGTGACCTTCGGGCAATTGCAGGTTGTGCTTGGCTTTGGCGGACTGATACCCGGCGGTGATTTTGCCGTCGGCCCACTCTGTGGCCATCAGCGCCTCACGGATGCGCTGGACTTCTTCACGGGAGAACAAGCCGGGAATGTGCAGCAGCATGGCGCGATACCTGAACAAGAGAAGGGTGCCAATGGTATTGATTCTTATTGCTCGTGTAAAACTTTGTTAAAAATCGGGAGACGAATAGCCTTGCAAAACCCGTAACGGCAAATTGTAAAGAATGTAAATTTAGCGCGAATAGTAATCCCTCTCAATTGTTAGGAGGAATTGTTTGCACTATATTCCGCCCTCAAATTCCGGGGGGAGGGATCTTCACATGTCGCGCCAACGTATAAAAATACCTGCCAATTCACCGCGTTTACTGGCTTCGGCCATCGGTGTAGCGCTCACGGCAACCTCTGCTAACCAGATGGCCCAGGCCGCTGAAAGCACCGAAAAGCCAGTGCAGGGCAACAGTATTTCTTTGGGTGCAACCACCGTGACCGGTGAGCAGACCCAGCAGTCGTACCAGACAGAAAAAGCCAGCTCCCAGAAGTACACCGCGCCGCTGGTCGACACGCCGCGCTCGGTCACCGTCATCCCGCAGCAAGTGCTGCAAGACACCGCCGCCACCTCGCTGCAAGACGCCCTGCGCACCGTACCGGGTGTGACATTCGGCGCAGGCGAAGGCGGCAACCCGCAAGGCGACCGTCCTTTTATTCGTGGTTTTGACGCCCAGGGCGATACCTACCTGGATGGCGTGCGTGACGCAGGCGGGCAAACCCGCGAAATTTTCGATATCGAATCCATCGAAGTCAGCAAAGGCCCGAACTCGTCGTTCGGTGGCCGCGGCTCGGCGGGCGGTAGCTTGAACCTGGTGAGCAAGACCCCAAAACTGGGCGACTTCCTCAACGGTGGCTTCACCTACGGCTCGGACCAGACCCGCCGCTACACCGTCGACATCAACCGTCAGTTCCTCGACACCGCCGCGTTCCGTCTGAACCTGATGAGCCACGAGCAAAACGTCGCAGGCCGTGATTCGGTCAACTACGACCGCTGGGGCATCGCCCCCTCGCTGACCTTCGGCCTGGGCACCGACACCCGTCTGAACCTCAGCTACTACCACCTCAAAAGCGACGATCTGCCAGATTCGGGCATTCCTTACGGCTACGGCAGCGCGTCTAAAACCGCCGCGCACGTACACGACAAACCGGACGACGGCGGCAACAGCAACAACTTCTACGGCCTCAAAGACCGCGACTTCCGCAAGACCCGTGTCGATATCAGCACCATCACGTTCGAACACGACTTCAACGATTCGATGACCGTGAAGAACACCTTCCGTCACGGCAACACCGGCCAGGACTACATCCTGACCCAGCCGGACGACAGCCAGCACAACGTGAACCAGTACGGTACCGTTTGGCGCCGCGCCAACACCCGTGTGTCGACCACCCAGACCACCACCAACCAGACTGACCTGTACGGAAACTTCAACCTGGCGGGCTTCAAGAACACCTACTCCACCGGTGTTGAGTTCACTCGCGAAGAAACCCGCGCCAGCGGCTACACCGTGACGCCGAACAGCAACCCTAATTGCACCCCGGACAAAGTCGGCAACAGCGGCGGCCAGTGCACCTCGCTGTCCAACCCGAACCCGAGTGACGAGTGGACCGGCACCGAAGCGCGCAACTACTACGGCACCAACACCGTGGGCGTGACCAAAGCCGCCTACGTGTTTGACACCATCGAACTCGACCCGCAATGGCTGCTCAACGCCGGCCTGCGTTACGACCAGTTTGATACCACCGCGAACACCAACGCCGCGACGGGCCGTACCAAAGCCAAAAACGACAGCAACTTCTTCAACTGGCAGACCGGCCTTGTCTGGAAACCCCTGGATAACGGCAGCGTTTACCTGTCCTATGCCACGTCGGCCACACCGCCAGGCGGCATCGTTGGTGAAGGCGTCGAAGGTAATGGCCTGGTCACGCCGGGCAGCATCATCACCAGCGACCTGAAGCCTGAAGAAACCGTTAACTACGAACTGGGCACCAAGTGGGATGTGTTCCAGGACCGTCTGTCCCTGACCGCTGCGGTGTTCCGTACCGAGAAGAAAAACACCCGTGTCCTGACCGACTCGTACACCTATGAAAACGCCGGTAAATCCCGTGTAGACGGTATCGAGCTGTCGGCCAGCGGCAAAATCACAGACAAGTGGCAAGTGTTTGCAGGCTACAGCTACCTGAAAAGCGAGCTGGTTGATCCGGGCATGAAAGCCAACCGTAACGGCAGCGTGAACACGGCTGCAGTGTCGGACAAAGGCAACGAAATGCCGAACACGCCGAAAAACAGCTTCAGCCTGTGGACCACCTATGAAGTCATGCCGAAGCTGACCATTGGCGGCGGTGCGTTCTATGTCGACGCGGTCTATGGCGACACGGCGAACACCGTTTATGTGCCGTCCTACACTCGCTACGATGCGATGGCCAGCTACAAGCTGACCAAAAACATCGACCTGCAACTGAACGTGCAAAACCTGACGGACAAAACGTACTACGACAAAGCGTATGCGGCACACTTCGCCAATCAGGCGGCAGGCCGTACAGCCTTGTTGACTACCAGCTTCCACTTCTAAGCGCGCAAGCCACTGTGGGCCAGCCCACAGCGACAACCAGTGCCCCGACCCAACCATGGCCGGGGCATTTGCGTGTAAACAACGCGGTCACGGCATAATGCGCGGTGACGCAATTCATTGAGCGAGCAAGGCGGCCGTCGTGTTTAAGAAAACCCTGTTCCAGCTGCACTGGTTTTTTGGAATAACCGCAGGGCTGGTCCTGGCCCTGATGGGCATCACAGGCGCGACCGTGTCGTTTCAGGACGAGATACTGGACTGGCTCAATCCGACCGTGCTCAAGGTCCAGAAGCTCGACGGCGGCGTGCTGCCGCCTGCCGAACTGGTGCATAAAGTCGAGGCCACCGAAGGCAAACAAGTGGCCATGATTTGGGGCGGCATTGACACCGACAGCGCCTCGCGTATCTTTTTCACCCCGCCGCCGGGCGAACGCCGTGGCCAGGTGCGCTATGTCGACCCGTACACCGGCGACTACCAGGGCGAGGTCTCGGGCCTCGGCTTTTTCAACCTGATGCTGCAACTGCACCGTTTTCTGGCCATCGGTGATACCGGCCGCCAGATCACCGGGGCCTGCACCCTGATGTTGCTGTTCTTCTGCCTGTCGGGCTTGTACCTGCGCTGGCCGCGCAAGGCATTGAACTGGCGCGCCTGGTTGACCCTGGACTGGGCGAAAAAAGGCCGCAGTTTCAATTGGGACCTGCATGCGGTGGCCGGCACCTGGTGCTTGATCTTTTACCTGTTGGCCGCCCTGACCGGCTTGTCCTGGTCCTACGAGTGGTACAACAAAGGCCTGCAAAAACTCTTCTCCGACAGCCCCCACAGCGAACAACGCAAAGGCGGGCGCGGCGGGCCGCCGAATGCCGGTGGCGCACCGCTGGTGGCTGATTATGAAGCGATGTGGGCCAGTATCCAGAAAGCCGCCGGGCCTGACCTGAGCCAGTTCAACATCCGCATGCCCCCTGCTGGCGGCATGCCTGCGACGGTCTATTACCTGTTGAAAACCTCGCCCCATGAGCGAGCCCTCAACCAGATCACCCTCGACCCGGCCACCGGCGTGGTGAAGCGCGTCGATCGCTATGACGAAAAAAGCTACAAGGCGCAATTGCTGACCAGCATCTACGCCCTGCACACCGGCAGCTACTGGGGTATTACCGGGCGCGTGCTGGTCACCGTGGCGTCCCTGACCATGCCGCTGTTCTTTATTACCGGCTGGTTGCTGTACCTGGACCGTCGGCGCAAAAAGCGTCAGGTCAAACAGGCGCGTCAGGGCTTTAGCGACACCCAGAGCGATGCGCCGTCCTGGCTGATCGGCTTTGCCAGCCAAAGCGGTTTTGCCGAACAACTGGCCTGGCAGACTGCCGGGCAATTGCAGGCGGCAGGCTTGCCGGTGCGCGTCCAGCCATTGGCCGCCGTCAGCGAAGAAGACTTACAGCAGGCCAGCAATGCCTTGTTTGTTGTCAGCACTTTTGGCGATGGCGAAGCCCCGGACAGCGCGCGCGGCTTTGAACGCAAAATCCTCGGCCAACCGCTGAGCCTCAGCGCCCTCAAGTACTCGGTGCTGGCCTTGGGTGATCGCCAGTACCCGCACTTCTGCGGCTTTGCCACCCGTATCCAGCAATGGCTGGCAGAGCGTGGCGCGCAGTCGTTGTTCAGCCCGGTGCAGGTCGACAGTGGCGACCCCGAAGCCCTGCACCACTGGCAAGTGCACCTCAGCCAACTCACAGGCGCTGTGCCCGGCGCCAACTGGCAAGCGCCGAGCTACAACAACTGGACCCTTGAGCAACGGCAACTGCTTAACCCTGACAGCAGCGGTTCCGGGGTTTACCTGCTGGGCCTCAGCGCGCCTGACGCCAGCTTCACCTGGCAGGCAGGAGATCTGGTTGAGGTGATGCCAAGGCAATCGACGTGGGCGGTTGAACACCTGCTCGATGGGTTGGGCTTGTCGGCAAACACACCGGTGCATCTGGATGGCCTGCAAGAAACCCTCGCTCAAGCGTTGGCCAGCCGCCAATTGCCAGAGAATCGCGGGCACTTGGTCGGCCTCCACGCCCAGGCGCTGGTCGACGCCCTGATCCCGTTGAACATGCGCGAATACTCGATTGCCTCCATCCCCCAGGACGGCGTGCTGCAACTGATCGTGCGCCAGGAGCGCCACCCCGATGGCAGCCTGGGCCTGGGCTCAGGTTGGCTGACCGAACATGCACCACTGGGCGCTGCAATCAGCCTGCGGCTGCGGCGCAACAGCGGCTTCCACCTGCCTGCCGAACCTTGCCCGTTGATCCTGCTGGGTAACGGCACCGGGCTTGCCGGGCTGCGCAGTTTGCTCAAGGCCCGAATCGCCCAAGGCCAGCAGCCAAACTGGTTGTTGTTTGGCGAACGCAATGCGGCGCACGACTTCTACTGCCGCGACGAACTGCAAGGTTGGTTGGCCAGTGGTGAGTTGGCCCGACTGGACCTGGCCTTCTCACGAGACCAGGCGCACAAGGTGTATGTGCAAGACCGGCTGCGCGAGGCTGCCGATGAACTGCGTCGCTGGCTGGCAGACGGTGCGGCGATTTACATCTGCGGCAGCCTGAACGGCATGGCAGCGGGCGTGGATCAAACGCTGATCGACCTGCTCGGGGCTGATGCGGTGCAACAGCTGATCGAGCAAGGGCGTTATCGCCGGGATGTTTATTGATCAAAAATACCGCCCTGATAAAAGTCAGGGCGGTGTTTATGTGCCGAAATATTTTTATTTATTGCCTGATATTTTTGAAGATAAACACTGCGGCCTGGAACAATCGTTAGTATTCCTACACGCTTGGGTACAACTGTAGCCAGGGTGCTGTTTATTATTGGCGTCAATCAAGATGCACGTATCAGAAGTTCCTCCTTCAACTCGGCCATTGGCATTATTATCAACACCGATAAACAAACATAACGCCGAGCCGCCGCCAATCGGTAACATGTCACACCGCACCCCGCCCAGCAGCGCCGGGCCGCCATTGCACAGCGCGGCGCCATAAGCGGGGGCTACAATGCCAAGCAGAATAAATAAAGTGCTGGCTATATAGTTGATGACCGATCTTTTTATATTGCCTCTTCTCATAACTAGTCCCTTTGGCTAATACAAGCCTGAAATATTTCTGTTTTATAAGACTAGATTAAGAATCAAAAAATATTGTGTTCACACTTAATAAAGGAACTTTCTTACAGCTAGCTCTGTAATATCCACACTCAGTGGGCGGCAGTGAAGATTTAAACAACTACGCTGAACTTGGCACATCAACTTTTCACAGGAAAGTGAAACATGCTGCCACGCCTCACCCATGAGCAACGCCAGTTCGCCCGGCGTTTACGCGTCGAGCAAACCGACTGCGAGTTACGCCTTTGGCAAAAAATACGCGCCAGACAACTGCTGAATCTAAAATTCCGCCGCCAGCATCCTTGCCCGCCCTTTGTATTGGACTTCTATTGTGTTGAGTTGAAACTGGCCATAGAACTCGATGGCGGCCAGCATTTTGATGCGCAGTCGCTGGCCTACGACCGGCGTAGAACCGCTTACCTGCAAGGTCTGGGGATCACCGTGTTGAGGTTTGATAACCGGCAGGTGCCTGAACAAATGAATGAGGTAATGGAAGAGGTGTATCGCGTGGCCGGGCGAATGTTAAAAGCGCCCTCACCCCAGCCCTCTCCCTCCGGGTGAGGGAGCTGACCGGGTTGTTTCTGGATTCAATGGCACTACTTTCAGACTGTAAACATGCTCAAGCAACCCCCAATCGGTTCCTTCTCCCTCCGGGAGAGGGCTAGGGTGAGGGGCTTTTGCTCTCACGATTATTCGGGATGTTTCGCACAGCTTTGCCAATTGCTGCGTTTGCCGTACGGCGCCTATAGTCATCGCTCGCCCAAAAGGCGACCGGGTTTGGCGATCTGGGATGCTCAAGAATAATGCGTAATTGCTATATACGGCTGAGCGTGTATTTTGCTCGCTGTGCTTTATGGCTGCTGTGCGTGGGAGATCTTCGGATCTGCCGGGTTTTCTTGGGCTATACCGGTTCGCCAACCCGCGTACAGCGGCCACCTGTTTTTGTTTGGCGACGAAAGCGGATGGTTAAACTCTATGTCCAAGAGATTTACCCATGACTAACTCAACATACATCCCGCTTACCGCCATCGATTGCACCATCCCCGCCTTGCTGATCGACCGCAACGCCCCGCTTGACGTCTTGCACGCCAATGCCACCGCCCGCGTACTGGCGGTGACTCAACTGATGGAAACTTTCTCCAGTCGCGACGTGCAAGATGCCGACGCCATCGACCTCAAACAGCTCGCCACCACCGCCATGATCCTGCTGCGCGATGGCTGCGATCTGCTCAATGTCCTGGGCTGGCGTTTACAACCGAAATAAGCGAAATGGCTGGCCCTCCCCCCAAGCCACTCCCAGAGGGAAAGGGGGCTGACCGAGTCGTTTTCGACATCAGCGCCAAGGCCAGCAGACCGCAGCCAATCAACAGCAACCCCCAATCGGCTCCCTCTGCCTCGGGAGAGGGCTGGGGTGAGGGGCTTGCTTCACGCCTTGGCCGTTTCCAGCGCCATGTCCACGGGCTCCGGGCGTTTGATCAGGGCGTAGACCACTGCGGTCACCAGGCTACCGGCCACGATCGCCAGCAAATACAGCAAGGCATGGTTGATGGCATTCGGGATCAACAGCACGAACAACCCGCCGTGCGGCGCCATCAGTTTGCAGCCGAAGTACATCGACAACGCACCCGTCAGCGCACCGCCCACAACGCTGGCCGGGATCACCCGCAGCGGATCTTTGGCCGCAAACGGGATCGCGCCTTCCGAGATAAAGCACAACCCCAGCACCATCGCCGCCTTGCCCGCTTCGCGTTCGGTCTGGGCGAATTTGCGGCGTGCAATCAGGGTCGCGATGCCCAAACCAATCGGCGGCACCATGCCCGCTGCCATGGTCGCCGCCATCGGTGCATAACTTTGCGAGGCCAGCAAACCGACCGAAAACGCATACGCCGCCTTGTTGATCGGCCCACCCAGGTCGACACACATCATGCCGCCCAGCAACACGCCCAACAGGATCGCGTTGGTGGTGCCCATGCTGTCGAGGAAATGCGTCAGGCCTTCGAGCATGCCGGCCACCGGCTTGCCGACCACGTAGATCATCACCAGCCCGGTGAACAAGCTGGCAAACAACGGGATGATCAAAATCGGCTTCAGCGCTTCAAGGCTTTGCGGCAACCGCGCATAACGGCTGATCGCCTTGGCGCAGTAACCGGCAATAAAACCGGCAATGATCCCGCCAATAAAACCAGCCCCCAAGGTGCTCGCCAACAAGCCGCCAATCATCCCCGGCGCCAGGCCTGGACGGTCGGCAATCGAGTAGGCGATGTAACCCGCCAGCAACGGCACCATCAATTTAAAGGCCGCATCCCCGCCGATTTGCATCAGCGCCGCAGCCAGGGTGCCCGGCTCTTTATAAGCGGTAATGCCAAACACAAAGGACAACGCGATCAGCAAGCCGCCCGCCACCACCATCGGCAGCATGAACGACACACCGGTCAGCAGGTGTTTGTAAACGCCGGTTTTCTCTTGCTTGGCCGGTGCCGCACCGCCCGTTGCCGCGCTCTCTTGCCGACCTTCGGCCAGGGCTTTTTTCAGCGTGGCTTCGGCCTGCTTAAGCGCAATGCCGGTGCCGCAACGGTAGATTTTCTTGCCCGCAAAGCGCTCAGTCGGGACTTCAATATCAGCCGCCAACAGCACCACGTCCGCGTCGCTGATGGCCTGGGCACTCAACGGGTTGCGGGCGCCAACCGAGCCTTGGGTCTCGACCTGCAAGTCGTAGCCCAAGCGCTTGGCCGCCTGTTGCAAGGCTTCTGCCGCCATAAAGGTGTGCGCCACGCCCGTCGGGCAGGCGGTCACGGCAACAATTTTAGGCGCGTGGGCCTGCTCGGTAACCTCAGCCTCAACGCTGGGGGCGGTGTACACCTGGGCTTCGTTGACGCCACGCAGCAACACGGCTTCAACATCTTGCAGGGCCTGGGCCGGGCTGCTCTGGAAAACCCGTTTGCCAATAAAACGCTGCATGTCCAACGGCGTGCTGCTGACCACCAGCACCCACTCGGCTTCGTCGATGGTCGCCTTGGACAATTGACGTTCCGGATGCTTGGGATCATGCACTTCTACGCTGGTGCTCCAGCCCTGACGCTGCGCGGCGGCATCGAGCAAGCGGGCACACAGCACGCTGGTCACCATACCGTTGGGGCAGCCCGTCACAATGGCTAATTTCATGTGTATCCCTCTTATTCTTGTGCCAGGGCGCGGACGTTGACGCCGCTTTCGAGCGTCACTAACTGCAGCGCATCGCTGATTCCAAAACCGATCTGGGTGACCGCCAGCGCCGCAATCGCGGTTGCGCTGCGCAGGGTCTGTTCCGGGCTGTGGCCGCTGATCAGGCCGTGGACCATGCCCGCCAGCAGCGAATCACCCGCCCCGACCGTACTTGCCACGCGCACTTTGGGTGGCAGCGCTTGCAAGGGTTGAGTCCCGCGGCTGAACCAGTTCACGCCGTCCGCCCCGTGAGAAATCACCACATGGGAAATCCCCAGGGTCTGTAACTCGGTGGCAGCTGCGACTTGCGATGCCACGCTGCTGACCGGGTGGCCCAGCGCTTCACTGAGTTCTTCGGCATTCGGTTTGACCAGCCACGGGCCTGCACGCAAGCCTTCTTTCAAGGCTTCACCGCTGGTGTCCAGAATCACTTTGCAGCCCAAGGCTTTGAGGCGCAGCACCAATTCACGCAACCACTGCGCGCTGACGCCACGTGGCAAGCTGCCCGCCACTACCACCGCATCATGGCTGGCGGCAATGTGGTCGAGTTTGTCGAGCAAGGCGTGTTGCGCCAGATCGTTCACGTGCGGGCCGGGGCCATTGATGTCAGTGACGCGGCCATCGTCTTCGGCAAGCTTGATGTTGCTGCGGGTTTCGCCCGGCACGCGGATAAAGGCGTCGGCAAAACCACGGCGCGCAAACAACGCATTGAAGGCTTGCTGATTGTCTTCGCCCAGAAACCCGCTGACGGTCAGCGAGTGGCCCAGGTCAGCCAGCACTTGCGCCACGTTGAGCCCCTTGCCCGCCGCATGGCTGAGCAAGGCCTGGCTGCGATTGACTTCACCGGGTTCCAGGTGCGGCACGCGCACGGTCAAGTCCAGCGCCGGGTTAAGGGTGATGGTGAGAATTCTGGCCATTACAGGGCCTCTACCAATGCGCGGACTTCGTCCGGGCTGCCGACGCTCAGGGCCTGTTCGGCCAGTGTTTTAAGACGTTCCATGTTCAACTCACGTACTCGTGCTTTAACTTCAGGGATGCTGCGGGCCGAGACGCTGAGTTCATCCACACCCATGCCCACCAGCACCGGCACCGCCAATGGGTCGGCCGCCAATTCACCGCACACACCCACCCATTTGCCGTGGGCATGGGCGGCGCGAACGGTGATGTCGATCAGTTGCAGCACTGCCGGGTGCAAGCCGTCGGCTTGTGCCGACAAGGTCGGGTGACCACGGTCGATGGCCAGCGTGTATTGCGTCAGGTCGTTGGTGCCGACACTGAAAAAGTCGACTTCCTTGGCCAGTACCGGCGCCAGCAAGGCGGCAGAAGGCACTTCGACCATGATCCCCAACTGCAAGTCAGCCACCGGGATTTCCAGACGCAGACGCTCAGTCATGTCCCGCGCCGCACGCCATTCAGCCACGCTGCCGACCATCGGGAACATGATGCGCAACGGGCGGTTGTCAGCCGAACGCAACAGCGCGCGCAATTGGCTTTCCATGATCTGTGGGCGCTGCAAGGTCAGACGAATGCCGCGCACCCCCAGAAACGGGTTTTCTTCTTTCTCGATAGGCCAGTATGGCAGGGGTTTGTCGCCACCCACGTCCAACGTGCGCACCACCAAAGGTCGCCCATGCAGGTCGTCCAGCACACGGCGGTACTCGGCTTCCTGGGTCGCTTCATCCGGCGCCTGGGGGTGGGCCATGAAAATCAGTTCGGTGCGCAACAGGCCGATGCCTTCGGCGCCCTGCTCAACCGCGGCGGCCACGCCTTTGCTCTCACCAATGTTGGCGAATACTTCAACGGCGTGCCCGTCTAGCGTGACGGCCGGTTGATGGCGTAACTCCGAAGCGGCCAGCAAGCGCTGCTCACGGCTGTCACGTTCATCGAGGGCGCGTTGCAGGGCTTCCGCATCGGGGGCCACGTGCAAGCGGCCGCGCTGACCGTCAATCAACAATTGCGTGCCCGGCGCCAGCAACAACACGGCGTCACCGGCCCCCACCAGGGCAGGAATGCCCAAGGCACGCGCCACGATGGCGCTGTGGGCGGTCGCCCCGCCGCGTGCGGTCAAAATGCCCGCCACCCGCGCCGGGTCGAGGCGCGCCACGTCAGAAGGCCCGACTTCGTCCATCACCAACACGTAGGGTTGATCGGGTTCGGCCAGGGTTTCGACGCCACACAACTGCGCCAGCACGCGGCGACCAATGTCGCGCAAGTCCGCCGCACGCTCAGCCAGCAGAGCGTCCTGCAAGGACTCCTGCTGACGGGCCGCCGCTTCGATCACCGCCATCCAGGCGGCTTCAGCGCTTTCGCCCTGCTTGAGCCGCGAACCGACTTCATCGGTCAGTTCCGGGTCGTCGAGCATTTCCTGGTGGGTGATGAAAATCTCGCAAATGGCCTTGGACTGGCTGCGCTGGATCAGCGTTTCGATGTCCTGGCGCACCGCACCGATAGCACCGTGCAGACGCTCACGCTCAACCGCAGACGACTCGCCGCGCAGCGGGTAATCAAAGGTTTGCAGCACCTGAATGTGCGCCGGGCCGATGGCAATGCCCGGCGATGCCGCCACGGCATGGATCACGCTGCCGGCAGCCGGGGCCAGCACCACTTCAGCCATCTCGGCCAACACCGGCGCGTGTTCGGCTTGAAGTGCCAGTGGCTCGACTTCCTCGCCAAGGCCCTCTTCAACCGCCGCCAAAATGGCCGGCAAGGCGTCATTGGCGATGGTCGGTTCTGCGATAAATTCCAGCACCTGGCCACGACGGGCGCCGAGGCTGAGCAATTTGCTCAAGCTCTTGGCAGACACGGCGCTGCCCTCTTGGCCATCGAGGATGCGCACACGAATGTCGCCCTCAAAGCCCTTGGCCAATTGCGCGAGCACTTTGGCCGGGCGCGCATGCAAACCGTGGGCATTGGCCAGAGTGATGCGTGCACTCGGCCAATCGGCTGGCAACTCGCCGCCCAGGGCTTCGAGCACCGCACGACGACTGGTGGCGCGGCCCAACTCTTGGCCACGCCCTTCAATCAATAAGGCGCACAGACGCTCAAGCAGGGCCTGATGCGCTTCGCCCAAACTGGCCAGGCAGAACAGGCCGCTGAGCGGCTGGCCAAGGTAGCGAATGGGTTTGTCTGGGGTCACAAACGCCAGCCCCGGGCGTTTGACCGTTTGTTCGCTGTGCAGCCACCACAGGCCATCGCCCAGCGGCAGCGCTTCTGCCTGTTGCAGGACGGCGGCAAAACCATTGCTCACGCAATCGGCCTGGCGCAGTAAACGCGCACCGCGCCAAACCAGTTCTTCGAAGTCGTCGGCAGATACGCCAAGGCCGATCATCTGCGCGTCCAGCGCCAATTCTTGCGGGGCACCCTGGAGCAACTTGAGCAGCGCCTCTGGTGTGCTGGCACGGCGCAGGGCTTCACCCAGATCAGTTTCACCCAGCGCCCGGGTCAGCAGTTGCAACAGCCGCAAGTGTTCATCGGACTTGGCCGCAATCCCGATCGCCAAGTACACAATCTGCCCGTCGCCCCAGTCCACACCCTGTGGAAATTGCAATAAACGCACGCCGGTGGTGTGCACCAGGTCGCGGGTTTCAGGGGTGCCATGGGGGATCGCAATACCTTGCCCCAAAAAGGTTGAGCCTTGAGCCTCACGCGCCTGCAAGCCATTCAGATAACCTTCGGCCACCAAACCATCGGCGACCAGTTTATCGGCGAGTAAGTGCAGCGCCGCAGACTTGTCCACAGCCGTTTGGCCCATGGAAATCTGCTCTATGGTGAGCTCGAGCATGCGTTCTCCTTTTCCGACGCTCAATGGCGCACGGTATTGTTTTGAATTATGTCAGCTTAGGTCGCTCTCCCCGGAGTGTGTCAGCAGATGTGTGGCAAGCACCCTGCTGTCGTAGGAAAACACCCTAAATCACGTAGGCTGAATCGTTTAATCAAGAAAGAACGGCACGTTACTGCATAATCGCTCGCGCTTGAAGCCCAACCTGTCGGTTTGATCGATGTCAACCGAGCGATGTTGCAAAAAAATACAGTGACCACAAGGCAGACGATGATCGACTGCCGTAATCGGTTAGGATTGACCACAATGTCGACACGTACTACAAAAAATAAGGAATTTTCGGCGTGAAGCTCAGTGATATTGCACACCTGGCAGGGGTTTCGGTGACTACCGCCAGCTATGTCATCAATGGCAAGGCCGAGCAGCAGCGCATCAGCAGCAGCACGGTCGAGCGCGTACGCGCAGTCGTCGAGGCGCATGGGTTTACTCCCAACCCGCAAGCCGCAGGCCTGCGTAGCCGACACACGCGCACACTGGGTTTTATTCTTCCGGACCTCGAAAACCCGAGTTATGCACGCATCGCCAAGCAACTGGAGCAAGGCGCCCGTGCGCGTGGCTATCAATTGCTGATCGCCAGCTCCGATGACGCCCCCGACAGCGAGCGGCAGTTGCTCAAGCTGTTCCGTGCCCGCCGTTGCGACGCTTTGTTTGTGGCCAGTTGCCTGCCACCTGAAGATGACAGCTACCGCCAACTGCAAGACCTCGGCATGCCGATCATTGCGATTGACCGGACCCTCGACCCGGCGCGCTTCTGCTCTGTGATCAGCGATGACTGCGAAGCCAGCCTGCAACTGACCCGCAGCCTGCTCAAACCCCTGCCGCAACAAATCGCCCTGATCGGCGCACGTCCCGAACTGAGCATCAGCCAGGCGCGGGCGGCGGGCTTCAAGCAGGCTCTGGAAGGCTTTGAAGGTGAAATCCTGATCGAGCATGGCGCAGCCTTCAGCCGCGACTGCGGCCGGCGCATCATCGATGAGTTGCTGGAGCGTTTGGGGCATTTTCCTGAGGCGCTGGTTACAACCTCCTACGTGCTGCTGCAAGGCATGTTCGATGCCTTACTGGACCACCCTGATCAAACGCCGCCGCTGCGCTTGGCCACGTTTGGTGACACGCAGTTGCTGGACTTCCTGCCGTTGCCGGTCAATGCCATGGGCCAACAGCACCCGCTGATCGCTGAAAAAGCCCTGGAGCTGGCCTTGGCAGCCATTGAAGATCGGCGCTACGAGCCGGGCATCCGGGCCATTGCGCGTACTTTTAAACAGCGCATTCAGTAGGTTGGCTGCATGCACCTGATCGACACCCACACCCACCTCGACTTCCCGGACTTTGACCCCGACCGCACGTCTTTACTGGCGCGCAGCCGGGCGTTGGGGGTCAGGCAAATGGTGGTGTTGGGGGTGTATCAGGACAATTGGCAGCGCCTGTGGGACTGGGTCCAAACCGACCCTCAGCTCTACGCCGCCTTTGGCTTGCATCCGGTGTACCTGGAGCAGCACCGGCCCGAGCATGTGCGCGAGCTTGGGCAATGGCTGGAGCGTCTGGCCGGGCACCCGCAGTTGTGTGCGGTCGGTGAGATCGGCCTCGACTACTTTTTGCCGGAGCTGGATCGCGACGCTCAGCAGGCGTTGTTTGAAGCGCAGTTCACGCTGGCGGCAGACGCCTCACTCCCGGCCTTGCTGCACGTGCGCCGCAGCCATGCGCCGGTGATTGCGACCTTGAAGCGTTTTCGGCTTAAGCGCGGCGGGATCATTCATGCGTTTGCAGGCAGCCGGGAAGAAGCCCGCGAATACATCAAGCTGGGGTTCAAATTGGGCTTGGGCGGCGCCGCGACCTGGCCGCAGGCAGTGCGCCTGCGCAAAGTCATCGCCGACTTGCCGCTGGAATCCATCGTGCTGGAAACCGACTCGCCGGACATGGCGCCGGTCATGTACCCCAACCAACGCAACAGCCCGGAGCACTTGCCGGCTATTTGTGAAGCGCTGGCGGGGATCATGGGGATCAGTGCCGAGGTGTTGGCCGAGGCCAGCACGGCGAATGCGTGTGAGGTGTTTGGCTGGGACGATTGAGTTGCCTGCCCCCCTCACCCCAGCCCTCTCCCGGAGGAGAGGGAGCCGATTGGGGGATGCGCAAGCTTTTCTGCGGCCTGAAAGTACTGCGCTGAACTCTATAACGCCTCGGTGAAGCTCCCTCTCCCCCGGGAGAGGGTTGGGGTGAGGGCAGAGTTGGCCACGGTTTACAGCAGCAACGTCCACACCGCAAAACCGGTGTACCACAGCACCGCCGCCCGCAGCAGCAAGGCCCACAGCGCGTCGAGGCTGGCGACGCCTTCCGGGCCGACTTGCGGCGCCGGGATTTCAGCAGCGGCACAACCGGCTTTGTTGATCAGTTGTTCTGCGCTGATGTCCCAGCTCAGCAGTTCGTGCAACATCACCCGGGTGACCGCGGCAAAGTTGCCCACCAACGCAAAACTCGCCGCCAGCAAACGCACCGGCAACCAGTCAAAGGCATGCCGCAGTTGCTGGGCACGCTCAACCAGCTCAGGGTTTTTACTGTGCTCCGCCGCCAGCGCCAGCAAGCGATAGCTCAAGGCCGCCACCGGGCCCAGCAGGAAGTACCAAAAAATCACCGCAAAAAAGCTCTGATACGCCTGCCACAGCAAATGGCTCTGGACTTTCTCAAGCAGTTGCTCGCCGCTGTCTGCACGCACGCCAATGTCGCGCTCGGCCACATGCGCACTGGCCTGCAGATCTCCGCGCCGCCAGGCATCACGAACCGGCCCCAGCCCCGCGAGCAGGTCACCCCGGCCCAGGCTGTAAATCAGCACCAACAGGTGCACCGGCAACACCAGCAAGCCATACGCCACCGGCTCCAGCACCCACAACAGCAGGCCCAGGACCAGCACCGGGAACAGAATCAGAATGGCCAGCACCCACCACGGTTTGTTCGCCAGTTTGGGGCTGGCCTCCAGTTTGTGCAGTTCGCGCAACCAGCCGCTATCACACTGCAAACGCTGGCGCAGCGCCGAGAACTTCTCGACCAGAATCGCCAGCAGTAACACCACAAAACTCATTGCTTATCTCCTGTGTGCCGCAACGCGTCACGAAAGCGCATCCATTCAAAAGCCGGGCCCGGGTCGGTTTTGCGCCCCGGTGCGATATCACTGTGCCCGCATATGCGCTGCGCCGTGATCGCCGGGTAGGCGGCTTGCAATTGCCGGGTCAAGGCTAGCAGTGACTCGTACTGCGCGTCGGTGAATGGCAGGTCATCGGTGCCTTCCAGCTCGATGCCCAAAGAAAAATCATTGCAGCCCTCACGCCCGTCGAAACATGAAATACCTGCGTGCCAGGCGCGATCAAGACACGAGACAAACTGAGTGATTTTGCCGTCACGTTCAATCAGAAAATGCGCACTGACCGTGAGCTTCTGGATGCTTTCAAAGTAGGGATGTTCAGTGAAGTCGAGTTGATTCTGGAAAAACTCCTGCACTTTCCCCGTACCGAACTGACCCGGCGGCAAGCTGATGTTGTGGATAACCAGCAGGGAGATCTCGCCCTCAGGGCGCGCATTGAAGTTGGGTGACGGGCAATGGCGCACGCCTTTGCACCAACCGCTTGCGGGGTCCAGCTGCATACAGGCTCCTCAACGACGCTAAACAAAGGCTCAGTATGCCGCGATGAACGCGGCGATGGGGAGCAATCTGCCTGCCTTGGATCAATGAGCGCTGTATTGGCCCAGGCGACCAATCATCGATGCCAGGGCACGGTCGAACAACGGGCGGTCGTCCAGCAACGAAATCGTCCCGCTGCGCAGTTGGCCGATCAAGTCGTTGCGGCTTTTTTCCACCACTTTCACACCACTGCGATTGACAAAAATGTGCCGCCCTTCAGGCTCCATAATCGCAATCAGTTTGCAGCGCTGGCGGCAGGTCGAGTTGGTTTGCAGTTCGATCCAGGTACCAATACGTAGCTGGCTGACCAGCAGCAAACCCAAGTGATCCTGCTCATCCAGCGCTGACAGCGGGCTTGCCTCCACCGGGCGCGACTTGCGTGCCTGCAATTGCTCGCGGGCACGGGTGCGGTGCTCAAGCTGCTCGACCAGCCCGCGTTCGGCGTGAGTAAAGCGCAAGAAGTCATGCAGCAACTCTTCCAGCAACTCGGGCGTGTCAACGCAGGGGCAACGCGCCAGTTGCTTCAACAGCTGTTCGATTTCGCGGTACAGCGGCTCGTTGCGCACGCCCACGCTGTCATCCCAGCCAACCGCCGCATCGGCCATCACGTTCAACAGGCTGCGGGCCGGATGGCTGTCGCTGCTGAAGAAGTGCGGATCGAGCTGAGCGATCTTGAGCATGGGCTCTTGCAACTGGCCCATGAGCTTTTTCAACGGCGGCGCGAGGTTGCGGTCCCTGCTTATATAGTCAAACAGCTTGCCGACCAACTGGTTCACGTCTTCGCCCGCCACTACCGATTCGTGCTGGTGCCCGGCCTTACTTGAGCTACAGCAAGCGATCCCGGTCGAGATCTCGGGCAGCACGCCCGTAGCCACCAGCAACTGGTTGGCATCGGCGTAGAGGCGCGAGGTCTGGCTGAGCAAGTACTTTTCGAAGAGTTGCAACATGATCAGTTTGACCTTGAGGTTAACGCCCTGATCGCGTTCTGCCTGCAAGAAGTACTCGCAGAGCATGGCCGGCCCCAACGGGTTGGTGTGCTCATTGAGCGTCACCCAGCTCAAGGTGTTAAGGCGCGTGGTCAAGTGGCACAGGTCGAGCTGATCCCGGGCCAGCACTTGAGTGACCATGGCATTGATCGCTTGATCACGTTCGCTGTCGATAATGACCAATGAAAAGGCGCTCTGTGTCGGCACAGGGTCCTGCAAGGCGCTTTCGCTGGTATCTGGCTGGGTCAGTTTGAGGAAGGCGAAAAACAGTCGTTCAAGAAAGCCGCGTTCGATGTTTTTACGCTTGAGCCGCACGTCGCGCATGGCTTCAAAATACAGGCTTTGCTCGGCGTCACTGCGGGCCTTGTCGGCCATTGCAAACAGGGTTTCATCGGCATTGTCGAACAGCACTTGCAGCTCGTATTTCAGTTGCTGTGCGGCCTTGTCATGCACCTGCAAAAGGATCACAGGCAGGCGGGTAAGCGGCGAATGCATCGCCAACTCCGTAGAGGTCCTGTAGCCAGGCCCCACTTTCCCGTCATTTTGCATCCTGCCCTCCAGTAATGGTTTCTTCGCTGCCCCGTGAAATGCACGTGACTCATGGGTCACGCCTGACGCTCACGGACAGTTACCGGCAAGTGTTTGCACACTCGCTGGCAGGTCGAAATCAGAACATCACTTAGTGCGTCAAAGCTATGACGCCAAATAGAAGGCGGATTATCGGTAAAAGAACTCGCTTGTACCAGTCACACTCGGCATTTCAGTGAACGAGCGGGCAAATTAATCCTGAAACTGCCAAAAGCCGCACAGTTAGGCGTGTTATTCCTGCGCTGCATGCGCCTTGGGTTCCGCAGCGGCATAGTCATATAATCGACGCACTTTGTTTGTGGAGCGCGTTATGCCGAATTTACATCTGGCCGACCTCACTGCCGAAATCGAAGCCAACGTGCGTCGTGCGTTAGCCGAAGACCTGGGCAGCGGCGACATCACTGCACGCCTGATCCCGGCCGAACGCCTGGCCAAAGCAACAATCATTACCCGTGAAGCAGCCGTGATCAGTGGCACCGCCTGGGTCGACACTGTGTTCCGCCAGCTTGACCCGCGCGTGGCCGTGCACTGGCAAGTGGTCGACGGCGAGCGCGTGAGCCCCAACCAAGTGTTGTTTCACCTCGAAGGCCCTGCCCGCTCGTTGCTCAGCGGTGAACGCAGCGCCCTGAACTTTCTGCAAATGTTGTCGGGCGTAGCGACCCATGCGCAGTCGTTGGCCGATAAAGTCGCTGACACTCAAGTCAAGCTGCTCGACACCCGCAAAACCTTGCCGGGCCTGCGTCTGGCGCAAAAGTACGCAGTGACCTGTGGCGGCTGCCATAACCATCGTATTGGTTTGTACGACGCCTTCCTGATCAAGGAAAACCACATCGCGGCCTGTGGCGGCATTGCCGAAGCCATCAACGCAGCGCACAAAATCGCGCCCGGCAAGCCGGTAGAAATCGAAGTCGAAAGCCTGAGTGAGCTCAAGGAAGCGCTGGCGGCGGGTGCCGACATCATCATGCTCGACGAACTGAGCCTGGACGACATGCGCGAAGCCGTGCGCATTAATGCGGGCCAGGCCAAACTTGAAGCCAGCGGCGGGATCAACGACGCCACCCTGCGCCCGATTGCCGAAACCGGCGTGGACTACATCTCGATCGGTGCCATGACCAAAGATGTCAAAGCGGTGGACCTGTCGATGCGTTTGAGCATCTAACCATCCTCTCCTGTAGGAGCGAGCTTGCCTCGCGATCTTTTAAACATTCAAAAGATCGCGAGGCAAGCTCGCTCCTACAGTCATTACGCCAGCGAGAACCCTTGGCTGCGTTCTTCATGCTCAAGCAACCACTGCTTGGCCGCCAGTCCGCCGCCAAAACCGGTCAGGGTGCCGTTGCTGCCGATCACCCGATGGCACGGGATGATGATCGGAATCGGGTTACGCCCATTGGCAGCACCCACCGCCCGTGAGGCTTTGGGTCGCTGGATCTGCCGGGAAATCTGCCCGTAGCTGGTGGTCTTGGCGTACGCAATGGTGGTCAAGGCTTGCCACACCGACTGTTGAAACGCCGTGCCCTGCGGCTTGAGGGACAGGTCGAAGGTCAAGCGCTCACCCGCGAAATACTCGTCCAGCTGGCGACGCACTTCGGCCAGTTTGTGCGGCGCATGCTCCCAGCCGTCCAGCGGCGTGTGCGGGCGGCGGTCCAATTCAAAGCGAACTTCGCGAAGTCCTTCAGCGTCCGCCACCAAAAACAGCGGGCCAATCGGTGAAGGTATTTGGTCGTAATACACTTGGGTCATGTTGGCTCCTTGCGCGCCGCAGCCGAATCGGTGGCTGCACGCCATAAATACATCACTGAGTAAGCGCGCCATGGACGCCAGCTTTCGGCCAGGGTTTGCAACGCTTTGGTGCTTACCGGGTCGCCCAGCGGGTTGGCCTCGCGGCGCAGGATCAAGTCAGCCGCCGGGAACGCATCGGGGTGTTTAAGCACGCGCATGGCGATGTAATGCGCAGTCCATTCGCCAATGCCCGGCAGTTGCACCCAGCGGTTGATAAAGTGCTGCAGCGGTTGTTCGAGGGCAAAATCGACTCGCCCGTCAAGCAAGGCGCGGGCAATGCCTTGAATGGTGTTGATGCGGGCCTGGGTAATGCCCATTTGGTCCATGTCGGCGTCCGCCAATTGCTCGGGGCCGGGGAACAGCCGGTTCAAATCCGCCCCAGCAACCGGCTCAATCGCAATGCCGTAGCGCTGCACGATGCGACTGGCGAGTGTGCGCGCCGCAGCCACGCTGACTTGCTGCCCCAACACCGCGCGTACCGCCACTTCAAAACCATCCCAACCGCCCGGCAAACGCAAGCCGGGGTAGCGCTCGATGACCGGCGCCAGCAGCGGGCTGGCACTCAAGGTCCGGGCGATAGCCAGCGGGTCGGCGTCGAGGTCAAACATCCGGCGAATCCGCGTGACCACGCTGAGCATCTGGCTCGGCGGCACATTCAGTAGCTCCAGTTGCAACGCATGCTGTTCGCCGGGCCAGGCGCTGACCCGCAGCCAGCCCGGCGCCGCCGGATCGCCCATTACTCGCTGATAACTCTGTGCATCCACTAACTCGATACCCGGTAAAGCCCGGGTCTGCAAAAAGCCCAACAACGCCTGAAAATCGTACGGCGGGCGAAAGCCCAAGCGCAGCACCAAGGCCTTGTCTGCACGGGGTTTAGGGCTACGCCTGAACGCCCTGGGCTCGGCATGGTTGGCTTCGGCAAACGCGGCATTGAAACGGCGCAGGCTACGAAAACCCGACGCCATGGCCACTTCGGTAATCGACAGGTCGGTTTCGGTCAGCAGTTGTTTGGCGAACAGCAGCCGCTGGGTGGCATGCACCGCCATGGGCGGCGCGCCCAAATGCTGGACGAACAAACGGCGCAATTGACGGGCGCCAATGTGCATGCGCTCGGCCAGCGTCTCCAGCGAGTGGTCGGCCAAGTAGCCTTCATTAATGAGCTTGAGCGCCCGCGCCACCAAATGCTCGCCATGCAGCCACAACTGGTTACCCGGCGCCAGCTCCGGCCGACAGCGCAAGCACGGGCGAAAACCTTGGGCCTGGGCGGCGGCAGCGCTGGGGTAATACACCACATTCTCGGCTTTGGGCGGCCGCGCCGGGCACACCGGGCGGCAATAGATGCGCGTGCTGAGAACCGCGGTAAAAAATACCCCGTCAAACCTCGCATCGCGGCTTAAACGGGCGATTTCACAGGCGGCGGTGCTGGGTGCGGGAAGGCTGTCTTGTGTGTTCATGAGCCGCAGAATAGCACCGGGTTTTTAGCGGTTCTCGCCATTTTCGGACGTCAATGTCCGGGCTGCCCCCCACAGGATTACCCGTTATTTGCACGCCCCCTTCTCCAGGCATGTACCGCTTTGGCTCCACACCAGTGTGCCGCCCGAGCTGCTCAGCGATGGGGTCATGACGCTGGTCCAGCCACCCGCTGCCTCGGTGCCGGTCATGGTGATCACGCCGTCAATCACGGTCATGCCCGCCGCCAGGTTGTCCGTCGGATCGGCCGGACCAGGAATGCCATGGCTGCCGGCATCGCAAACACTCAAGTCATTGCTCTCGCTGTAGCACAGGGCCACTGCCGTCTTGTACGTGTTGCTGATGGTGTTCAGTTCGGCGAAGCGGGCCTTCATGGTGTGCTCGTGGTAAGCCGGTAACGCGAACGAGGCGATCAAGCCGATGATCGCAACCACGATCATCATTTCGATCAGGGTGATGCCGAGTTGTTGTTGTTTCACAAAAAATCTCCAAACGTGGGACGCGGCCCAGCGGCCAAACGCCATAACCGTGCCAAGCCTGCAAAAAAGTGCGCACAGGCTATCAAGGTTAGCGGGCGGATGCTCCCTCACTGCATGGCAGACACCTTTGGACACGCTCCAGTGAGTCGCTCAGCGCCCGGCGCATCTAGCCTTCAGACTCACAGCCCAACAGGG
The DNA here is from genome assembly GCF_009600325.1 of Pseudomonas sp. FSL R10-2189. Taxonomy (NCBI): domain Bacteria; kingdom Pseudomonadati; phylum Pseudomonadota; class Gammaproteobacteria; order Pseudomonadales; family Pseudomonadaceae; genus Pseudomonas; species Pseudomonas sp. FSL R10-2189. Next base: position 84,533 of record NZ_WIVZ01000001.1, on the reverse strand, counting down.
CGAGCCGCTCTTCAAGGATGAATGCATGGCAACACAGCCAGTTAAAACCGGGGTGTACCGTTGGGAAGGCACGGACCTCAAGGGCGCACCTGTGAGCGGCGAAACCAGCGCCCAAAGCCTGGCCATGATCCGCGTTCAGCTACGCCGCCAAGGTATTACCGCAGGTAAAATCCGCCGTCATAGTGACCGCGAGCCGCGCAGGGGCAAATCGATCACTGCGCTGGATATCTCTCTGTTTACCCGCCAACTGGCCACGTTGATCAAAGCGGGCATCCCGCTGCTGCAGGCCCTTGAGGTCATCGCCAAAGGCTTCGAGCACATGACCATGCGCCAATTGGTCGGCGAGCTGAAGCAGGACATCAGCGCGGGCATCAACCTGGCCACGGCGCTGCGCAAAAAACCGGCGCATTTCGATGCGCTGTTTTGCAATCTTGTCGACGCGGGCGAGCAGGCCGGTGCTCTGGATGTCGTGCTGCAACGGGTGGCGTCCTACAAAGAAAAAACCGAAGCCCTGAAAAAGAAGATCAAAAAGGCCATGACCTACCCCATCGCCGTGGTGCTGGTGGCACTGGTGGTCAGCGCCATTTTGTTGATAAAGGTGGTACCGCAGTTTCAAGGCGTGTTCAGTTCTTTTGATGCCCAATTGCCCGCCTTCACCCTGGCGGTGATCGCTTTGTCCGAAATGCTGACGCAACACGGCGCTTGGATGTTTGGCGGTGGCTGCCTGATTTTTTTCGCGCTTGGCCATCGCTATAAACGCTCTGAAGCCCTGCGCCAGCGGGTTGATCGATGGCTGCTGAAACTGCCGGTCATCGGCAGCTTGCTGCGATTGTCTGCCATCGCCCGCTTTGCCCGCACCTTGGCCACCACCCTGGCGGCCGGTGTTCCGCTGCTCGAGGCGTTGCGCGCCGTCGCTGGCGCCACGGGCAATCACGTGTACAAAGAGGCGGTGCTCAGGCTCCAGCAGCACGTGGCAACCGGTAGCCAGATTCATGTGGCCATGGGCGCGACGGGTGTGTTTCCGGGCATGGCGATTCAGATGACAGCAATTGGCGAAGAATCCGGCACATTGGATGACATGCTTAATCACGTCGCCACCTATTATGAGAACGAGGTCGACAGTGTGGTCGACAACCTGACAACGTTGATGGAGCCGCTGATCATGACGGTTCTGGGCGTTTTGGTGGGCGGGCTGGTGATCGCCATGTATTTACCGATTTTCAAACTGGGCCATGTCATTTGAGCACGATCGATGTTTCCACCCTCTCTCCCGGCGCCTTTATCGCCTGCGCCCTGGTGCTTGGCCTGCTGGTGGGCAGTTTTATCAATGTGCTGGCGTGGCGGCTGCCCAAGATGCTTGAGCAGGACTGGCAGGCGCAGGCCCGCGAACTGCTTGGCCTGCCCGCCCCGGCCAAAGGCCCTGTGTATAACTTGATGCTGCCACGCTCGCATTGCCCGCACTGCCAGCACACTTTGCGCGCCTGGGAGAACATTCCGCTGCTGAGTTACCTGATGCTGCGCGGCAAGTGCTCGCAGTGCAAAACCGTTATCAGCCCGCGTTACCCCCTCACCGAGCTGACCTGCGCAGTGTTGTCGGGCGTGGTCGCATGGCACTTCGGGCTGAGCCCGCAGGCTGGTTGGATGCTGCTATTGACCTGGGGCCTGCTGGGTATTTGCCTGATCGATCTCAAGCATCAAATTGTCCCGGACGTGCTGGTGTTGCCCCTGCTGTGGCTGGGTTTGCTGCTTAATACCTTCGATACCTTTACCAGCCTGACCCAAGCCGTTTGGGGCGCAGCGCTGGGGTATCTGAGCCTGTGGTCGATTTTTTGGCTGTTCAAGCTGCTCACCGGCAAGGACGGCATGGGCTATGGCGATTTCAAGTTGCTGGCACTGTTCGGGGCCTGGGGCGGCATGGCGATTCTGCCGCTGACGATTGTGCTGTCATCGCTGCTGGGCGCGATGGTGGGGCTGGTGCTGCTGGCTTTGCGCCGGGCGCAGACCTCAACGCCCATCCCGTTTGCACCGTATCTGGCAATTGCTGGCTGGATTGCATTGCTCTGGGGTGGTCAAATGGCCGACTTCTATTGGCAGCTTTCGGTTTGAAATGAATACCCCCTCTTCCAAACCCTGGATTCTCGGCCTCACCGGCGGTATCGGCAGCGGCAAAAGTGCCGCCGCCGAGCACTTTGCCTCGTTGGGCGTGCACGTAGTAGACGCCGATCATGCGGCGCGCTGGGTGGTCGAACCCGGGCGCCCGGCACTGGCCGAAATCGCTAAACACTTTGGCGATGACGTGCTGCAGGCCGATGGGCAGCTCAATCGCAGCGAGCTGCGCAGCCTGATCTTCAGCGACCCGCAGGAGCGCCAGTGGCTCGAAGCCCTGCTGCACCCGCTGGTGCGTGAAGAGATCGCACAAAACCTGGCCCAGGCTCAATCGCCCTACGCCATTTTAGTGTCGCCGCTGTTGATCGAAGCCGGGCAACACAAGACCACCCAACGCGTACTGGTGATCGACGCCCCGCAAGCCCTGCAAATTCAGCGCACGTTGTTGCGCGACAACACCAGCGAAGAGCAAGTGCAGGCTATCCTCAAGGCCCAGGCGAGCCGCGAAGAGCGCCTGCGCCATGCTGATGACGTGCTGGTCAACGACACTGACCTCAACGCACTCAAGTCCGAAGTTGAGCGCTTGCATCACTTTTATTTAACTCTGCATGGAGGCCAACCATGACCAAACCCCCAATGACCGTAGACTGCCCGACGTGTGGCGTCGCAGTGCAATGGACAACCACCAATGCCTTCCGGCCGTTCTGCTCGGACCGTTGCAAACTCATTGACCTGGGCGCCTGGGCCAGCGAAGAACACAAGATCCCGGTGGCCCCGGACGCTGAAGACGAGTTGTTTTCAGAAGACTTGCCAACACGTCTGCATTAATCGTGAAGCCTGCGGGGGTGCAATTGAACGTTCCACCCCCACACTTTCAGTTACACCTGTTTCAAGGCTAAGCTGCGTGCATGGACGACTCTGATTACTTGCGCCTGCTTACGAGTCAGGCCGAACAAGCCAATGCTTTTTTATCCAATGCCCGCAAATGGGAGCGTGAGCGTTGGGTATGCCAACGGCTGCTTCAGGGCTTGAATATTGCCTACCACACCGAGGACTTCACTCAAGCCAGCCAGGAACCGCCCGACGTGTTATTTGGTGAGGCGCGTTTTGAGGTGTTTTTTGTGCTCGATGAAGGCCGCCGTCTCAACGATGAATGGCGCGAAGAACTCCAGCGCCGTCGCAGCGCTTACTCCTTGAGCCAACTGGTGCGCCGCGAAGCGCGGCCCAAGCGGATCCCGGCCAGCAAGTTGCTGCAACGTCTGGGGCCTACGCTGCACAAAAAAGCCAAGAATTACCAAGAGCGCGACATCGACTTGGGCCAATTGGACATCGTCGCTTTTTCCAGCCTCAAACGTGAGGTGCTGGACCTGAACAGTCATTTCCCGCCGCCCACCGAGTATTTGCGCCAGGGCTGGCGCTCGCTTTCACTGGTGGGGCCGACCTTTGCCCGAGTATTGTTCGCCCAACCGGATGCGCCAGATTTTTTGCGCAATAACTTGGGCCGCAGCATCATTTTCGACGTCGGAATCAGCTTGTGAGCCCAAAGCGGTTAATTGAAAACACCCTCGTTCGTCTACACGACAAACTGAGAGTCGAGCCGTTGGGCTGCAACCGTTATGCTGGCTTTGATCCTGATGGCGCTAATGCTGTAGCTTTGTCACACCCTGCAACGTCTATCTGACGGGGCACTCTTTATGCCTGGTCCCAGAACCCAGATGACCCGTTGCACACCGAATTCCAGTTTGTCCGGCGCTTTGAGCTGCTTTGCGCTCGCCCGGATAACCCGCGCACCGATTTTTTTAAGCCTTGTGAGTGATACCTATGACCCATCGTATTGTTATCGTCGGCGGCGGCGCTGGCGGTCTGGAGTTGGCGACCCGCCTGGGCAAGAGCCTGGGCAAGCGCGGCAAAGCCAGCGTCACGCTGGTGGATGCCAACCTGACCCATATCTGGAAACCGCTGCTGCATGAAGTCGCTGCCGGCTCGCTGAACTCATCAGAAGACGAACTCAACTATGTGGCCCAAGCCAAATGGAATCACTTCGAATTCCAGCTGGGGCGCATGAGCGGGTTGGACCGTGAGCTGAAAAAGATCTCATTGTCGGCGACCCTCGACGAAAACGGGCAAGAGCTGGTGCCTGCGCGCGAGTTGAGCTACGACACGCTGGTGATTGCCGTGGGCAGCACCACCAACGATTTCGGCACCAAGGGCGCGGCTGAACACTGCCTCTTTCTGGATACCCGCAAGCAGGCCGAGCGCTTCCATCAGCAATTGCTCAACCATTACCTGCGCGCCCACGCCGGACAAACAGACGCGGTCGAAACCATCAGCGTGGCCATCGTTGGCGCCGGTGCGACCGGGGTCGAACTGGCCGCCGAACTGCATAACGCGGCGCACGAACTGGCGGCATACGGCCTGGACCGCATCAAGCCAGAAAACATGCACATCACCCTGATCGAAGCCGGGCCACGGGTGTTGCCTGCATTGCCTGAGCGCATTGGCGGGCCTGTGCATAAAACCCTGGAGAAACTTGGGGTCAAGGTGCTGACCAACTCGGCCGTCAGCGAAGTGACCGCAGACAGTCTGGTGACCGCCGATGGGCAAGTGATTCCTGCGAGCCTGAAAGTCTGGGCAGCCGGTATTCGCGCGCCGGGCTTTCTCAAGGATCTGGCGGGGCTTGAGACCAATCGCATCAACCAATTGGTGGTGCTGCCTACCCTGCAAACCACTCGCGACGAGAGCATTTTCGCCTTTGGTGATTGCGCGGCCTGCCCGCAACCGGGCACCGACAAAATGGTGCCACCGCGCGCACAAGCGGCTCACCAGCAGGCTTCGTTGCTGGCCAAATCGTTGAAGCTGCGCCTGGAAGGTAAAACGCAATTGCCGGACTACCACTACCGCGATTACGGCTCGTTGATCTCGCTGTCGAGTTTTTCGGCAGTGGGTAACTTGATGGGCAGCCTGATGGGCACGGTGATGCTGGAAGGCTGGTTGGCGCGGATGTTCTACATTTCGCTGTACCGCATGCACCAGATGGCGCTGTATGGCACGTTCCGTACGTTGATGCTGATGCTGGGCAGCAGAATCGGACGCGGCACCGAGCCGCGCCTGAAACTGCATTAACCGTAGCCGCTGACCAGGCACGAGGCGCGGCCTCATGCCTGGGTAGCGACCACAGGTTTCAACGCCCTGCGTGGTTCCCCGCTTCCGCCTCACGGCCTTTAAAGCCGTGGGGTTTGTGGTCTTCAAAAAACTTCACGTTGCGCGCAAAGTCTTCCAGCAGCAATTTGGCCATGTCGATCGACAGGCCTTGTCTGACCAGAATCCGCTGCACCACGACGTCTTCAACATTCGCCGGCAGGCTGTATGCGGGCACCAGCCAGCCACGAATGCGCAAACGGTCAGCCAGGTCATACAGGGTGTAATTGGTGTCGGCGCCCGGCTTTAAACGCCAGGTCAGCGCCGGGATCCCGAGCTTGGGGTCACCACTAAAGAGCATTTCAAACGGCCCGATCTTGACCAGTTCACGCGCCAAATACTGCGCCGTGGCATAGCATTCCGAGTGAATTCGCTCGTAGCCCTCACGCCCCAAACGCAAGAAGTTGTAGTACTGGGAAATAATCTGCCCGGCCGGGCGCGAGAAGTTCAGGGCGAAGGTCGGCATGTCGCCGCCCAGGTAGTTCACGTGGAAGATCAGCCCTTCTGGCAGGTCTTGCGCATCGCGCCAGACCACCCAGCCCGCCCCCAATGGCGCCAGGCCGAATTTGTGGCCGGAGGTGCTGATGGATTTGACCCGGGCAACACGGAAATCCCACAGCACTTCAGGTGCACAGAACGGGGCCAAAAATGCACCGCTGGCGCCGTCGACGTGAATATCAACGCTCAGGCCGGTGCGTTTTTCCAGCTCGTCGAGGGCGTCTGACAGTGGCTGGACCGTCTCGTACAGGCCGGTAAAGGTTTGACCGAACGTCGGCACCAACACGATGGTGTTCTCATCGACCCGGCCGTCGAGGTCTTCCGGGGTCATGAACCAGTGGCCTTCGGACATCGGCACTTCGCGGATTTCTACATCCCAATAGCGGGCGAATTTATGCCAGCACACCTGCACCGGGCCGCAGACCATGTTCGGGTTAGCCGTCGATTTACCAGCGGCTTTACGCGCGGCACGCCAGCGCCACAGCGCAGCCAGGCCGCCGAGCATGCAGGCTTCGCTGGAACCCACGGTGGAGGTGCCCAAGGTGTTCGCCGCATCAGGGGAATGCCATAAGTCGGCCAGCATATGGATGCAGCGGCTCTCAAGCTCCGCCGATTGCGGGTACTCGTCTTTGTCGATCATGTTTTTGTCGATCGACAGATCCATCAGCCGGTGGACTTCGTCTTCTGCCCAGGTCTGGCAGAAGGTCGCGAGGTTCTGTCGGGAGTTGCCGTCCAGATACAACTCGTCGTGGACCAACTGGAAAACCTCGCTTGCGACCTGCTCCGACTCCGGGAAGCGCTTGATCGCAGCGGCATGATCCAGAGTCGATGAACCAAAAATAGGGTCAGTCGCAGAGTGACGCTTGACGCGGTGCAGTGCCATGAAAACTCTCCTTGAGTAATAAGCAACACAACTGAACCTACCGCTTGCCACCGGCTCAGCATCGACCCATGCAGCTTAGCCAAGCATTTGGAGTTTGCTGTCCGATTTACGATCAACGCTTTTTTTCCGATCTATAGTCTTCGTTCCTGTACTGAACTCACGGAGCGAGCGTAATGAAGCGAAAAGTCACGACTGCCGACGCCACCGTCACACAGGCCCTGGAGGAAGCCTTGAAACGCTTCGCCAGCAACCACCACGGCAAAAACGCCAGTTACATCCCCTATCTGGCGTCTGTCCCTTCGCAGTTGTTCGGCATCAGCATCATGTTCTGCGACGGCACCCATACCGAGGTCGGAGACACCGATTACGAGTTCGCCATCGAGTCGATTTCCAAAGTCTTCACCCTCGCCCATGTGCTCGACGAATACAGCCCGCAAACGTTGCGCAGCAAGATTGGCTGTGACCCGACCGGCGAGCCTTTCAACTCGGTGGTCGCCCTGGAATTGCACAAAGGCCGACCGCTCAACCCGTTTGTCAACGCCGGCGCCATGGCCACCGTCAGCTTGATCAAGGCCGAAAACCCGCAAGTGCGCTGGGAGAAAATCCAGGCCACTTACAACGCCTTTGCCGGGCGCGCGTTAAGCGTCAACGAAGAGGTGTACAAGTCCGAAGCCGCCAGCAATCAGCACAATCGCGGCATCGCCTGGCTGCTGCAAAGTTACGGCTACATGTACGCCGATCCGATGGAAGTCTGCGCCGTGTATACCCGCCAATGTTCGGTGTCGATCACCTGCCAGGACCTGGTCACGATGGGCGTGACCCTGGCCAACGGCGGGGTCAATCCGCTCACCGGAAAACGCGTGGTGGAGGCCAAAAACGTAGCGCCTATTCTGTCCGAAATGACCTTAAATGGCCTTTATGACACCACTGGAGACTGGTATTACAAAGTCGGTTTACCCGGCAAAAGCGGTGTGGGCGGCGGGATTCTGGCCGTTGTACCCGGGGTGTGCGCCATCGCCGCCTTTGCCCCGCCACTGGATGTAGCAGGCAACAGCGTTCGCGGCCAATTGGCCGCTGAATATCTCAGCCGCACGCTCAACCTGAGCTTGCTGCACTGATCAGGAAGATTAAGGGAGGCGCAAATGGCTACGACCAGCAAAGCAAAAACTTACATGTCATGGCTCACCATCTGTTTCATGATGGTGGCCGCTGTTGCCAGTATCCGTTCACTACCGACCATGGCCGTTTATGGCCTGGGCTCGATTTTTCTGTATGTGATTCCGGCCCTGTTGTTCTTCATCCCCGTGTCACTGGTGGCCTCGGAACTGGGCACCGGCTGGAACGGCGGGATTTACGGCTGGGTGAGGCAGGCGTACGGCGATCGCCCGGGCTTTTTCATCATGTGGTTCATGTGGGTACAGGTGGTGGTGTGGTACCCCATCGTGCTCGGATTTGCGGCCAGTACCATGGCTTACTTGATTAACCCGGACCTGGCCAAAAGCGGGGTGTTCACGGCGGCGGTGATCATCGTGTTGTATTGGCTATCAACGTTTGTCGCGCTCAACGGGCTGGGAGCGCTGTCCAAGCTGACGTCCTGGTTCATGCTGCTGGGCACCGCCCTGCCTGCTGCCGTGCTGGTATTGCTGGGCGTGGCCTGGCTGGTCCTGGGGCACAAGTCTGCCGCGCCATTAACCCTGGATGCACTGATCCCGGCCATTTTCGACACGTCCACCACGGTTAAGGCGGGCCCGCATAACCTGCACTCGGACTTGTGGCGCGAGTTCACCGGGGTGATTACCGGCCTGGTGTTAATTGTGAGTAACTTTTTGGCGTTTGCCGGTATCGAAATGAACGCCATCCACGCCCGCGAATTGCGCAATCCGCAAAAAGAAATGCCACGCGCGATCTTTTTGGCGTTCTTTATGATCCTGCTGGTGTTCATCCCGCCGACCGTGGCGATTTCGCTGGTGGTACCGGCTGACTCAACCAGCCTCACGGCCGGTGTGATTCAGGCCTATGCCGCCTTCTTTGCAGGCTTCAACATGCCGTGGGCGACGCCGATCATGGCGATTTTGCTGATTATCGGTGCGTTGGGCGGGGTATTGGCCTGGACGGCGGGGCCTTCGACGGGCCTGTTGTTTGTGGGTAAGGCTGGGATGCTCCCGCCTGTACTGCAAGAGGTGAACAAAAAAGGCGTGCAAAAAAATATCTTGTACCTGCAGGCCGTGATCGTCACGTTGCTCTCAACGATTTATATCTTTATCGACAACGTGTCTGATGCGTTCTGGATGATTAGTGCGATGGCGGCGCTGATGTACCTGATTATTTATGTGTTTATGTTCCTGTCCGCCATGAAGCTGCGTAAAACCCAGCCCAACGTTAAACGCGGCTATGTCCTTAAAGGGCTGCATGGCTGGTGTTATTTGGGGTTGTTCTCGACGTGTGTGGCGCTGGTGTTCGGCTTTATCCCGCCGAATAACTTCAGCAGCATGCCGTTTTTCGAGTACGCAGGGGTCTTGTTGATCGGGCTGGTGATTGCTGGCGTGCCGCCGTTCATCTTCTATGCGGTGCGTAAGCCGTCATGGCAGATGGTGCCAAAAGCCGAAGCCGATCAATATTCAGCGGCCTTGCAAGATCTGCAGGACGCCGACGCCAAGGCCGCGAAGGCGTGATGGGCCTGTAGTCGCTGCCGAAGGCTGCGATGTACCGCATCGCGGTCCCGCTTAAAACCGAAGGCCCTTCGGGCCTTATCGCAGCCTGCGGCAGCGACTACAAGGGCTAGGTTTTCTACAGGCATAAAAAAAGCGTCCCGAAGGACGCTTTTTTTATGGCCTCTGATGCGATTGGCATCAGTGCCTGATTTTTCACACCCATTACTGCCGGGCAGAAAATGGTCGGGGTAAGGGGATTCGAACTCCTGACATCCTGCTCCCAAAGCAGGCGCGCTACCGGACTGCGCTATACCCCGGTAAAAAAAAGGCACCTTCAAGAGGCGCCTTCTGCGATCAGCGCTTTTGGCCTCTGATCTTAAGATCTAGCTCCAGCGAACTGGAGCCAAAAATGGTGGGTCGTGTGGGATTCGAACCTACGACCAATTGGTTAAAAGCCAACTGCTCTACCAACTGAGCTAACGACCCAAAAATGGTCGGGGTAAGGGGATTCGAACTCCTGACATCCTGCTCCCAAAGCAGGCGCGCTACCGGACTGCGCTATACCCCGGCTTGAAACTGGCTCCACGACCTGGACTCGAACCAGGGACCCAATGATTAACAGTCATTTGCTCTACCAACTGAGCTATCGCGGAACTATTTGTTTCAATTTACAACGTTACTGCTTTACATCTTTGCAGCTCTCTTTGACTTCATCGCATCGCTGCGTTGGCGTCTCTGAGGCGGGCCATTTTACAACCTTTCAAACCCTTGTCAACCCTTTTTTTTCCTTAGAAGACAATGATTTAGGTCTTCTAATGGGCTTCTCGGTTTGGGCCAAGTTGCCGTTGCGGGTGACTTACTGCGGGGCGCATCTTACAAGCGTTTTCCTTACAGATCAACACCCTAAGTAAAAAAAGGCCTCACTCAGTGAGGCCTTCCTTAAAACACGGGCCTTGAGCCTTATGCGAAGACGATTTCGTCGTCTTTCACACTGGCCACTACCGTGGTGCCTGGCAAGAACTGACCCGAAAGAATCAGTTGTGCCAGCGGGTTTTCGATCCAGCGCTGGATCGCACGTTTGAGTGGCCGTGCGCCATACACTGGGTCGTAACCTACAGCGATCAACTTGTCCAAGGCATCCTGGTTCAGTTCCAGCGTCAGGTCACGCTCAGCCAGACGGCTGCGCAGACGACCCAGCTGGATCTCGGCAATGCCCGCGATCTGATCACGTGCCAGAGGCTCGAAGATCACCACTTCGTCGATCCGGTTCACAAACTCCGGACGGAAGTGCGTACTCACCGCATCCATCACCGCAGCGCGTTGCGCTTCACGATCACCGACCAGTTCCTGGATCTGTGCAGAGCCCAGGTTGGAGGTCATCACGATCACCGTGTTGCGGAAATCCACCGTACGGCCATGGCTGTCAGTCAGGCGACCGTCTTCAAGCACTTGCAGCAGCACGTTGAACACATCCGGGTGCGCCTTCTCGACTTCATCCAGCAGCACCACCGAGTAAGGCTTGCGCCGTACTGCTTCGGTCAGGTAACCGCCTTCTTCGTAACCCACATACCCTGGTGGCGCACCGATCAGTCGGGCCACGGAATGTTTCTCCATGAACTCGGACATGTCGATCCGTACCATTGCCTCTTCAGTATCAAAGAGGAACTCGGCCAGCGCCTTGCACAACTCGGTTTTACCGACACCGGTTGGGCCCAGGAACATGAACGAGCCGCTTGGACGGTTCGGGTCACTCAAGCCAGCCCGCGAACGACGTACCGCGTTCGCCACGGCCACCACGGCCTCGTCCTGACCAATCACGCGCTCATGCAACAGGTTTTCCATGTTCATGAGTTTTTCGCGTTCGCCTTCGAGCATTTTTGACACGGGGATACCGGTCCACTTCGAGACGACTTCAGCGATTTCTTCTTCGGTCACTTTGCTGCGCAACAACTGGTTCTCAGTCTGGTTGCTGTGCTCGTCGACCATCTGCAGGCTGCGTTCCAGGTCGGGAATGATCCCGTACTGCAACTCGGCCATGCGGTTAAGGTTGCCACCGCGGCGTGCCACTTCCAGCTCTTGGCGAGCCTGCTCGATTTTCTGCTGGATCTGGGCAGAGCCCTGTACTTCGGCTTTTTCCGAGGTCCAGATTTCTTCCAGGTCAGAATACTCACGCTCATGGCGCTCGATTTCTTCCTGCAGTTTCTCGAGACGTTTTTTCGCCGCCTCATCTTCTTCTTTCTTCAGCGCCTGGGCTTCAACCTTCAGTTGAATCAAGCGGCGCTCAAGACGGTCCAGCACTTCGGGCTTGGAGTCGATCTCCATGCGAATGCGGCTGGCCGCTTCGTCCATCAGGTCGATCGCCTTGTCAGGCAACTGCCGATCAGTGATGTAGCGATGGCTGAGTTTGACCGCCGCAATGATCGCACCGTCGGTGATCGCCACCTTGTGGTGCACTTCATAGCGCTCTTTCAGCCCCCGCAGAATCGCGATGGTGTCTTCTTCACTGGGCTCATCGACCAGTACTTTCTGGAAGCGACGCTCAAGCGCTGCGTCCTTCTCTATATATTGGCGGTACTCGTTGAGCGTGGTCGCACCGACGCAATGCAGCTCGCCACGGGCCAACGCTGGCTTGAGCATGTTGCCCGCATCCATGGCGCCCTCGCCTTTACCGGCACCGACCATGACGTGCAGTTCGTCGATAAACAGAATGACTTGCCCTTCCTGTTTCGACAGCTCGTTGAGCACTGCTTTCAGACGCTCTTCGAACTCGCCACGGAACTTGGCACCGGCAATCAGTGCACCGATGTCCAGCGACAGCAGGCGTTTGCCTTTAAGACCATCCGGCACTTCGCCATTGATGATCCGCTGCGCCAAACCTTCAGCAATTGCGGTTTTACCGACGCCAGGCTCACCGATCAGTACCGGGTTGTTTTTGGTCCGGCGTTGCAAGACCTGAATGGTGCGACGGATCTCATCGTCACGGCCAATCACCGGGTCGAGCTTGCCGTCTTCCGCACGCTTGGTCAGGTCGATGGTGTATTTATCCAGCGCCTGACGCGACTCTTCAGCGTTTGGATCGTTGACCGCTTCGCCGCCACGCAGGTTGTTGATGGCGTTTTCCAGGGCTTTTTTGGTTACGCCCTGGCTCAGCAACAATTTACCCAACTTGTTGTTGTCGTCCATCGCGGCCAGCACGACCAGCTCGCTGGTGATGTACTGATCGCCTTTTTGCTGCGCCAGACGATCTGCCTGATTCAACAGACGCGCCAAGTCCTGCGACATATTCACGTCGCCGGTTGGATTCTGAATTTTTGGCAGTTGGTCGAGCTCTTTGGTCAGCTCTTTACGCAGGCTGTTTACATCAAAACCGACTTGCATCAGCAGCGGCTTGATCGAACCGCCCTGCTGTTCCAACAAAGCTTGCATCAAGTGCACAGGCTCAATAGCCGGATGGTCATGACCAACGGCCAATGACTGGGCATCGGACAACGCCAATTGCAACTTGCTGGTTAATCTATCTATACGCATTCGTCACCTTCCTTATGAGCAGGCCGGAGGGATGGAAACTCCTGAATGAAGAAACCTGCCAGATACCTTAGTAGATGCGGGCGGTTTCGAGAGTTTCAAGCGTATAGAAAATGATGTACGTCAACTGGCAGGCGTTTCGATCCAGACCAGCGAGGCGAAACGACCGGTGCGAGAGCTGCGCCGGTAGGAGAAAAAACGTGGGTCGGTGACGGTGCAGAAACCGCCGCCATACACCGCCGTAATGCCGCAGCGGGCCAGACGCAAGCGCGCCAGCTCATAAATGTCGGCCATGTAGCGGCCTTCATTGATGCTCGGAACAAAAGCCGCAGCGGCGTCGGGCAGGTCTTTTATAAAGACCTCGCGCACTTCGCCGCCGACTTCAAAGGCCTTGGGGCCGATGGCCGGGCCGAGCCAGACCAGTATGTCCTGAGGCTCAACATTGAGGCTTTGCGCCGCTGCTTCAAGCACACCGGCCGCCAGCCCGCGCCAACCGGCATGGGCCGCAGCTACGCGAGTGCCTGCGCGATCACAGAACAAGGCAGGCAAACAGTCAGCCGTCATTACCGTACAGGCAATGCCGGGGGTGGCTGTCCAGCTAGCATCGGCCTCTGCGATCTGGCCGGGGGTGGCAGGCGCAACGACAACCCCGTGAACCTGGCTAAGCCAGGCGGGCTGTACGTCAAAAATATGGGTCAAGCGATGGCGGTTATGTGCAACGGCGACGGGGTCGTCGCCCACATGGTCGCCCAGATTGAAGCTGTCGAACGGCGCCACACTGACGCCGCCCGCACGGGTGGTCACACAGGCCCTGACGCCTGCCGGCGCGGGCCAGTCAGGAATCAGGAAGGTGTTCATCCGATAAAAGCCTCACGGTCTTGCTTAAGCAGGGTCAGCAACCAGGTAAAGTCGTCCGGCAATGGCGATTCCCAGCTCATGCGTACACCGCTCGTCGGATGATCCAACTCGAGGAAACGCGCATGCAGGGCCTGACGCGGGAAGTTTTTAAGCGATTCGACCATGTTCACATTCGCTGCCGGCGGGATACGGAAGCGACCGCCGTAGGCAGGGTCTCCGACCAACGGGAAGTTAATGTGTGCCATGTGTACACGAATCTGGTGCGTGCGACCGGTTTCGAGCTTGACCCGCACATGGGTGTGGGAACGGAAACGCTCAAGCACACGGTAATGACTCACCGCCTGCTTGCCGCCTTCCATCACCGCCATGCGCTGGCGTTGCTGGCCGTGACGGCCGATGGGCGCGTTGATCTTGCCCCCGGCGGTGACGACACCGATCACGATGCACTCATAAATACGGCTGACACTGCGGCTCTGCAACTGTGCAACCAGTTGTGTCTGCGCCTGGATAGTCTTGGCGACCACCATCAGACCGGTGGTGTCTTTGTCGAGGCGATGCACGATCCCCGCACGCGGCACATTCACAATGTCCGGCACGTGGTGCAGCAAGGCGTTGAGCAACGTACCGTCGGCGTGGCCGGCAGCCGGATGCACCACCAGGCCCGCAGGCTTGTTGATCACCAGAATGTCATCGTCTTCGTAAACGATATCCAGAGGGATGTCTTGGGCGACCCATTCACCCTGTGCTTCCTGCTCGGCAGTCAGCTCCAGGATGGCACCCCCGTGGACGATATCACGAGGGCGTATGACGGCTCCGTCCACTGTTAGGCGGCCGTCTTTGATCCAGGCGGAAAGGCGCGAGCGCGAGTGCTCAGCGAATAATTGTGCGGCGACTTGATCGAGGCGTTGGCCACCCAGTTCGGACGGCACCTCTTCGCGAAGTTGAATTTTCTCGGACATGCTCATCAGGACCGCGCCAAGCCTTTGGTTTCGGCTGCGCGCTTGTGGTTAAATACGGCGTCTTTTGCCCCGAGGCTTTTCACGGGGCGCTCATCATAACAGGACGGACCCGCCCAAGACAGCGGCCGTCATAGGGACGCAAGCCGCCATGCAAGTGAAACACCTGCTGCTGATCGCCATCCTCGCACTGACCGCCGCTTGCTCGTCGACAAAAGAAGTCGTTGACGAAAACTTGAGCGAAGTCGAGTTGTACCAGCAGGCGCAGGCCGACCTGGACAACAACAGCTATACCAGTGCCACCGCCAAGCTGAAGGCTTTAGAGTCGCGCTACCCGTTCGGCCGTTATGCCGACCAGGCACAGCTCGAACTGATCTACGCCTACTATAAAAACTCCGAACCGGAAGCGGCCAAGTCCGCCGCCGAGCGTTTTATCCGCCTGCATCCGCAGCATCCAAACGTCGACTACGCCTACTACCTCAAGGGCCTGACCTCGTTTGACCAGGACGTTGGCCTGCTGGCGCGCTTCCTGCCGCTGGACATGACCAAGCGTGACCCTGGCGCTGCACGCGACTCATACAACGAGTTCGCCCAGCTCACCAGCCGTTTCCCGAACAGCCGTTATGCTCCTGACGCCAAGCAACGCATGATTTACCTGCGTAACCTGCTGGCGGCATACGAAATCCACGTGGCCGACTACTACCTGACCCGTCAGGCCTATGTCGCCGCTGCCAACCGTGGCCGTTATGTGGTTGAGAACTTCCAGGAAACCCCTTCGGTCGGTGACGGCCTGGCGGTGATGGTTGAGTCTTACCAGCGCATGCACCTCGACCAACTGGCTGCCACCAGCCTTGAAGTGCTCAAGGACAACTACCCGAACCACCCAAGCCTGGTGAACGGTGAGTTTGTGCCGCAGGTTTCCGAAGCGGACAACCGGTCATGGCTTAGCAAGGCCACTCTGGGCCTGATCGAGTCGTCGACACCGCTGCCACCGGGTGAAACCCGCGCCAACCTCGACATCCAGAAGCAATACCAGGATGCCAAGGACGCGATTCCCTCGGAGCTCAAAGCCAAAGACGCTGATGGCAACATCATCGAAGACCCGGAAGACACCAGCAAAAGCCGCTCGTGGTTCAGCTACATGACCTTTGGTCTGTTCGACTGAATGTTCGGCAATAAAAAAGAGCCTTTCGAGGCTCTTTTTTTTGTCTATGATTTGCCGCTGTGCGCCCGCCAAGTCCTTGGCTAAACTGGCTGACCTTTTCTCGAATAGCGGATAACCATGCTTCGTTTACTGATCTGGGCTGCTCTGATTGCGGCTGGCGTGTGGTTCTGGCGCAAATACAAAGCCAGCCTCCAGGCGCCTAAAAAACCGGCCGATCCTGGCGCACAACCGATGGTGCGCTGCGCCCACTGCGGCGTGCACCTGCCCCGCGATCGCGCCCTGAGCAAGCAGCAGCAATGGTTCTGCTCGCAAGAGCACCTGCAGCAAGGACCACAAGCCCCCCGCTAAAGCCAAAAGCTCGCTCCAACGGTGGTCACACCCTTGTAGGAGCGAGCTTGCCTCGCGATCTTTTGATCTTGGTTTTACGACTGCTGCGCAGCCGGACGTAGCCTCGCAAGGCTCGTCAACTGCTACGGGGTGGTGTGCTGCGATCTTTAAATCCGCCCGGTCGGCGCATACGGCGTCGGGTCGATAATCGGCTCACGGCCCAGCAACAGGTCGGCAAACAACTGACACGACGCTGGCGCCAGCACCAGGCCGTTACGGTAGTGCCCGCAGTTAAGCCACAACCCGTCAAACCCAGACACCCGGCCAATGTACGGGATGCCTTCGGGCGAGCCCGGTCGCAGACCAGCCCAATGCCCCACCAACTCGGCGTCCGCCAGCGCAGGAATCAGTTCAACAGCCGAAGCCTTTAGACTTTCTAGCGCTACGTCAGTTGGCGTTTTATCAAAGCCTTCGTGTTCCAGCGTACTGCCAATCAAGATATGCCCATCCCGGCGCGGGATCGCATAACGGCCTTTGGCCAAAACCATGCTCGACAGCAGATCTGGCGCGCACTTGTACAAGATCATCTGCCCTTTTACCGGCTCCACGGGCAGCTCCAGACCCAAAAGGCCCAGCAACTCGCCGCTCCAGGCACCCGCCGACAACACCACCTGGTCGCCGCGAATTTCACCCTTCGCGGTGTTCACACCGGCAATGGTGCTGCCCTCACGGATAAACCCCTGAACTTCACAATGCTCATGGATCGTCACATTCGCCATGGCGTGCAGCGCCGCTTTCAGTGATTTCACCAGCCGCGGGTTACGCACGTTCGCCACGTCCGCCATGTAAATTGCCTGCGAGTAGCCACCGCCCAGCACGGGCACGGCCTGTTCAACTGCCGGAATCTCAACGGCACTTAAAGGACGACCTTCACGCTGCGCCCACGCCAGCGCTTGCTCTTCGTCTTCAAGGTCCAGCCAGTACAAACCGGTGGTGTGGACTTCTGGATCAACACCGGTGGTGGTAAACAGCCTGTCGGCCAGTTGTGGATAAAAGTCTTGCGACCAATGCGCCAACGCCGTGACAGCCGGGTTGTAGCGCCAAGGGTACAGGGGCGAGACAATCCCGCCGCCCGCCCATGAAGACTCTTGCCCGACGCCACTGCGATCCAGCAAAACCACGTGTTCAACCTCCGCCGCCAGGTTAAACGCCGTCAGAAGCCCGATCACGCCACCGCCTACAATCACCACTCGTTGCTGCTTAGCCATCTATCCACTCAGCTCAAAAAATGCACATTAATCGTCAGCGCCCCCAACACTGTTGCCTTGTCAGGTCCGGGGCGGCGTTTGTATTGGCTGCCAGGCCCACGTGGTTCAACGTGTAGTCACCACAGGCGTCTCCCGCCATGGGCGAGTCTGCTCGACGTGTCGCCGTCAACAGGTAGGTGTGATCGGCGAGCTCATAGGTCATCAGGTAGTGCTGATTACCCGGGCTGACATTTTCCGCCCCACTGTATAAACCTTTTTTCGTATAAAAACGCTCAAGACTTTGGGATTGCTCTGACAACAGCAATACAAGTTGAGCGCGATAGCCGCGCTTCACTGACTCGCTGTAAAGCGGATACGCGAACGCGCCAAGGATGCCGATGATCGCGACCACGATCATAAGCTCCATCAAAGTGAACCCTGCTCCATACCGATTCATACCGTTGCCCTTACTGGATTTGCCGCCACATGATTCGTCGAAACTGCTGACGTACGGGCTCGCCCGCCTCGCTGTCTGTTGGCTGATAACGCGCATAAACGCTCTCCAGCACCGTACGCGAGGGGCCGCGCACACCCACGGCGGTCACACGGTAAAAGTGCGCGGAAGCAATACCCGGCAAGTGCGCAGGCGTCACGCCCACACCCAGGCTTTGAATACCGAACACGCCATCAGGCGCCTTGAGCCACAGCACACCGGACTGCGGATCCAGGCCGGGCAAAACCTGGGTGCGGGCCGACAAAGGCGGCACGCATTGAGCCGGCGCGCTACATACCAGCGGCTCACGCCACTGCGTCTGCACCTGCGCCTCACCCATGCGCAGCCCCGTTTCAGCGGCCTGCAGTGACTGATTGGCAAACCACACGCTGCCAGCCATTTTTTCTTGCTGCACGGCGCTATGTAAGGAGGTAAGCCCCAGCACACTGAGCAACAGCAACAATGTCAGGCTTACCAAGAGGACCATGCCCGTCTGTTTACGCGGGTAATAACGCATAAGCCCCCTAACCCAGCCGATTACGCAGGGCCACCACCAAGTGATAAGACTGGTCCTTTACCCGTGCCTTGGGATCGCGCAGTGTCAGGGCGATTTTCAGGCTGCGGATACTGGCCAAATTACTGGGGCTTTGTTCATAGCGCTGAACCGATGGCCCCGCTGCCGAACTGGCGACACCAAACGTCACCTCAAACGCCGCCACGTTATCCAGAAGCACCGCTTTACTGGGGCCGGTCTTGAGCTGCCCGTTCTCAAACCAGTAAACAACGTTTCGTAATGCAAAGGCGGTTTCACCGGGCGCCAACGATCCAGGCTGCCCGGCATAGGCCTGTGCATAACGTTTACAGTCCGACACCACTGTCCAGTCTGGCCGGGTGCCTTGCAGGCCGACATCGCCACTGACGAACCGCCACGACCTGGAACCCGCAGCTCCCTGCCATGAAACAGGCGTCTGGAACACCGCAGGCGCATTGATGATGCTGTCTGCCGACAGACAGCCGAACATGCCAATCATGCGAATTTCCTGCGCGATTTTGCTCAGTACAAAACGGGCGTCTTCCTGGGCGATGGCGGCGGCATACTGCGCAAGGTAAGTCTCACGGGCACTTAAAAAAACCTGGGTAGCCCCCGACACCAGCAGCACGCCCAGCGCCAGGGCGATCAGCAGCTCTATCAGGCCAAACCCGGCATTGCGGCGCATCATGAGGCGCCCACCGCGAACCCGGATACGATCTGGCTGGTCAGGCTGAATGTTTGCAGTTGGCCCCCGGCACGCGCGTCGTCCCATTCCAGAGTGATGGCCACCTGACGCTCACTGATCGCAATGCTGCCCTTGGCACTTGTCCCGCCGAATTGGCGAACATTGCGTTTGAAGTCACTCAAATCCTGGCCCAGCACACTGTGCAGCCCCACTCCGGCAGACGACCCGGCGTAATCTGCAGCAGGGTTTGCGCGAATACGATCCAGCATGTCGTAGGCAATAAAACTGGCCTGGGTGGTCATTAACGCGCTGTCGGTGTGTTTCAGCGCATTCAGCTGTACGGCGGCAGCCCCCAGCAGCCCGCTGGCCAAAATAACCGTCGCCACCAGCACCTCAATCAAGGTGACTCCACTTTGCCGGCGTTTACCCGATCGATTCATGTACGCCACCCTGGCCTTCACTCGCCGACACATCCTGTGTCGACCTGCCAAAAGCCTAGCCCTGCACACGGGCCATGTTTGTAGGATCTGGCTGGTAAAGCACCGTGACTAATCGTCGATTTAGGTCAGCTACCTAACCCTGATAACGCTTTAAACATGCTGAAATCGATGTGTGAGCAGCACCCGTCATAGCTGAGCTATACCAATACAAGCGCAAGGAATGCGCGAAGGCATGTCCAGGGAGGACAACGTGTACCAACACGGAATGAGCATGATCCACCTGTTGTTCACGCTGGCGATTGTCGCGATTACCGCGCAATTCGCCGGCCCGGCCTACGGCGTTCTGGTTGAACAGCAACGCCGTCAGGTCGCGGCCGAACAATTGGCCAGCGGTTTGCGCAATGCGCGCACCGAGGCGCTGGTCCGCCACAACTATGTAGTGGTGCACGCGCTGGAAGACGATTGGAGCAAAGGCTGGAGGATTATTCTGGATAAGAGCGGCCGGGGGCACCTGGATGAGAGCAACCCGGTACTTGCCCACAGGCAAGGCAACGCGCAAATACCGATTGCCGGTAATACGCCGGTAAAACATTACGTGCGGTTCAACCCGCTGGGCGAACCGTTATTAAGTGGCGGGGCATTTCAGGCGGGGACGTTGCATATTTGCCAGGCCGACACCGCTCTGAGCCACTACCAGGTGGTACTCGCCAAGAGCGGTCGCATCAGCCTGCGCAGCGATCAAGCGACGCAGGCATTGTGCGCCATGGCTTAAATCAGGGAGCGAACGCGCAGTTCTTTAGGCATCGAGAAGGTGATGTTCTCTTCGCGGCCAGCCAGTTCGTCTGCCCCCGTTGCACCCCAGGCATGCAACTGCTGAATCACACCGCGCACCAGCACCTCAGGCGCCGACGCCCCTGCGGTAATACCAATGTGCTGCATACCGTCAAACCAGCTTTTTTGCAGGTCTTCGGCGCCATCGATCAGGTAAGCCGGGGTGGCCATGCGTTCAGCCAGCTCGCGCAAGCGGTTGGAGTTGGAGCTGTTCGGGCTACCCACCACCAAGACCACGTCGCACTCGTCGGCCAGTTGCTTGACCGCATCCTGACGGTTTTGCGTGGCGTAGCAGATGTCGTCCTTGCGCGGGCCGCCAATGGCCGGGAAACGCGAGCGCAGCGCGTCGATCACACGGCTGGTATCGTCCATCGACAAGGTGGTCTGGGTCACAAACGCGAGTTTTTCGGGGTTGTTGACGTGCAGGTTGGCGACATCTTTTTCGTCTTCAACCAGATAAATCGCGCCGCCATTGCTCGCGTCGTACTGCCCCATGGTGCCTTCCACTTCCGGGTGCCCGGCGTGGCCGATCAAAATGCACTCACGGCCATCGCGGCTGTAGCGTGCCACTTCGATGTGCACCTTGGTCACCAGCGGGCAGGTGGCGTCGAACACTTTAAGGCCACGGCCTGCCGCTTCGGTGCGCACGGCCTGGGAAACACCGTGGGCACTGAAAATCACGATGACGTCATCCGGCACCTGGTCCAGCTCTTCAACAAAGATCGCGCCACGGGAGCGCAGGTCTTCGACGACAAATTTGTTGTGCACCACTTCGTGGCGAACATAAATAGGCGGACCGAAGACTTCGAGAGCGCGATTGACGATTTCAATCGCTCGGTCCACCCCAGCGCAGAAGCCACGGGGGTTGGCGAGTTTGATGTGCATGCTGAGCCTCGTGGGTCGCGCAGAAAAATAATGCCAATCAAGCCCGGCACACGCCGGGCTCTGAATTACAGCGCTTTAACGTCTTTGATTTCCACGTCGAATGTCAGGGTCTTGCCTGACAACGGGTGGTTGAAATCGATGGTCACTTGCTCGTCGTCAAAGGCTTTGACCACACCCGGCAGCTCGGTGTTGGCCGCGTCATTGAAGATCACCAGCAAACCTTCAGACAGGTCCATGTCCTTGAACTGCGAACGTGGAATGATCTGTACGTTTTGCGGGTTAGGCTGGCCGAACGCGTTTTCCGGGAGGATCTCCAGGGTGCGTTTGTCGCCGGCCTTGAAGCCGAACAAGGCGGCTTCAAAACCTGGCAACAGGCTGCCATCACCGACCTTGAAGGTCGCCGGGGACTTGTCGAATGTACTGTCGACGGTGTCGCCATTCTCCAGGCGCAATGCGAAATGCAGCGTGACTTCCGTGTTCTGGCCAATACGTTGCTCAGTCATGAGCCGGTTCTCCAGACTTTTTACTTTTGAACATATCCAGTGCCAGCATCACCGCGCCCACGCAAATCGCACTGTCGGCGAAGTTGAAGGCCGGGAAATACCAGCGGTTTTGCCAATGCACCAGAATGAAATCGACCACATGACCGTACACAATCCGGTCATACAGGTTGCCCAACGCGCCGCCCAAAATCAGCGCCAGCGCAATCGCCAACCAGGTGTCATTGCGCCCAAGGCGCTTGAGCCAGACGATAAGCACGGCGCTGACCACAATGGCGATCAGGGCAAACAGCCAACGTTGCCAGCCAGCACTGTCGGCCAAAAAGCTGAAGGCCGCGCCGGTGTTGTAAGCCAGCGTCCAGCTGAACAGGTCCGGGATGACCACGATTTGCTGGTACATCTGCAAGGCGTTGTCGAAATAGACCTTGCTGGTCAGGTCAATGACCAGGACCAGCACAGTCAACCAGAGCCAGCCCAGGCGCCCGAAGCGCCCGGCAGTGCTGGTGTTAGGCATAGTGACGTACCTCGCCGGTGCCGCTGATGTTGTCAACGCAACGGCCGCAGATTTCCGGATGCTCCGGGTTCACGCCCACGTCTTCACGGCAATGCCAGCAGCGCGCGCACTTGGCGTGTGCCGACTTGACCACCTTGAGCTTGAGGCCCGGTACTTCGGTGACCACAGCGTCAGCCGGTGCCAGCGCAAAAGGCGCAACACTGGCGGTGGAGGTGATCAGCACGAAGCGCAGTTCGTTGCTCAGCTTGGACAGATCAGCGGCCAGTTCAGCTTCGGCGAACAAAGTCACTTCTGCCTGCAAGTTGCCGCCAATGGCCTTGGCTGCGCGCAGGTTTTCCATTTCCTTGTTGACCGCCACCTTGACCGCCATGATCCGCTCCCAGTAGTCGCGGTCCAGCTCGGTGCCTTCCGGCAGTTCGCTCAGGCCGTCATACCAAGTGTTGAGCATGACCGATTCGTTGCGCTCGCCCGGCAGGTATTGCCACAGTTCGTCGGCGGTGAAAGCCAGGATCGGAGCGATCCAGCGCACCAGCGCTTCAGAGATGTGGAACAGCGCGGTCTGGCACGAACGGCGGGCCTTGCTGTTGGCGCCCGTGGTGTACTGGCGGTCCTTGATGATGTCGAGGTAGAAACCACCGAGTTCCTGTACGCAGAAGTTGTGCACTTTGGAATACACGTTCCAGAAACGGTATTCGCCGTAGTGCAGCTCCAGTTCACGTTGCAGCAACAGGGCGCGGTCTACTGCCCAACGGTCCAGCGCGAGCATTTCATCAGCAGGCAGCAGGTCGGTGGCCGGGTTGAAGCCGGTCAGGTTGGAAAGCAGGAAGCGCGCGGTGTTACGGATACGCCGGTAGGCATCCGCACTGCGTTGCAGGATCTGGTCAGACACTGCGATTTCGCCCGAATAGTCGGTCGAGGCCACCCACAGACGCATGATGTCAGCGCCCAAGGTGTCGTTGACCTTCTGCGGTGCAATCACGTTGCCCAGCGACTTGGACATTTTGCGGCCCGCTTCGTCCACGGTGAAACCGTGAGTCAGCAGTTCGCGGTACGGTGCGTGGTTGTCGATGGCGCAGCCGGTCAGCAACGACGAGTGGAACCAGCCACGGTGCTGGTCGGAACCCTCAAGGTACAGATCGGCACGCGGGCCGGTCTCGTGGCCCATCGGGTGCGAACCGCGCAGCACGTGCCAATGGGTAGTACCCGAATCGAACCATACGTCCAGCGTGTCGCTGATTTTGTCGTACAGCGGCGCTTCGTCGCCCAACAGCTCGGCCGGGTCCAGTTTGAACCAGGCTTCGATGCCTTCGACTTCAACGCGCTTGGCCACTTCTTCCATCATTTCGACGGTACGTGGGTGCAGTTCACCGCTTTCCTTGTTCAGGAAAAACGGGATCGGCACGCCCCAGTTGCGTTGACGCGAGATGCACCAGTCTGGACGGTTGGCGATCATCGAATGCAGGCGCGCCTGGCCCCAGGCCGGTACGAACTGGGTGTCTTCGATGGCTTGCAGTGCGCGGGTACGCAGGGTCTCGCCCGCTACTGGCTCTTTGTCCATACCGATAAACCACTGCGCGGTTGCGCGGTAGATCAGCGGGGTTTTGTGACGCCAGCAGTGCATGTAGCTGTGGCTGATGGTTTCGGTGAACATCAACGCGTCGACTTCGGTCAGCTTGTCGATGATGTTCTGGTTGGCTTTCCAGATGAACTGGCCACCGAAGAACTCCAGCGACGGCACGTACACGCCATTGCTTTGAACCGGGTTGATGATGTCGTCGTTGACCATGCCATAGGCTTTGCAGGTCACGAAGTCGTCTACGCCGTAAGCCGGTGCGGAGTGAACCACGCCGGTGCCAGCGCCCAGTTCAACGTACTCAGCCAGGTAAACCGGCGACAGACGGTCGTAGAACGGGTGACGGAAGTTGATCAGTTCCAGTGCCGACCCGGTGGTGGTGGCGATCACAGAACCTTGCAGGTTGTAACGCGCCAGGCTCGATTCAACCAGCTCTTCAGCGAGCACCAACAGTTTGTCGCCCACGTCGACCAGCGCGTAGGTGAACTCCGGGTGCACGTTCAGCGCCTGGTTGGCCGGGATGGTCCACGGGGTGGTGGTCCAGATCACGATCGCAGCCGGCTTGCTCAAGGTTGCCAGGCCAAAGGCCTCGGCCAGCTTGGCGTCATCGGCAACCGGGAAGGCAACGTCGATGGCCGACGACTTTTTGTCCTGGTATTCGACTTCTGCTTCAGCCAGGGCCGAGCCGCAATCGAAGCACCAGTTCACCGGCTTCAGACCTTTGAAGACGAAACCGCCTTTGACGATTTCGGCCAAGGCACGGATTTCACCGGCCTCGTTTTTGAAGTCCATGGTTTTGTACGGGTTGGCGAAGTCACCCAGCACACCCAGACGGATGAACTCGGACTTCTGGCCTTCGATCTGCTCGGTCGCGTAGGCACGGCACAGCTCGCGGGTTTTATCCGCGGACAGGTTTTTACCGTGAGTCACTTCAACCTTGTGCTCAATAGGCAGACCGTGACAGTCCCAGCCCGGTACATACGGCGCATCGAAACCGGCGAGGGTTTTCGAACGCACGATCATGTCTTTCAGAATCTTGTTCAGCGCATGACCGATGTGAATCGTACCGTTGGCGTACGGAGGACCGTCATGAAGTACGAACTTCGGACGATCCTTACTAATCTCGCGCAACTTCCCGTACAGGCCAATGCTGTCCCAGCGCTGCAAAATTTGCGGTTCGCGCTGTGGCAGGCCGGCCTTCATTGGGAAGGCTGTGTCCGGAAGGTTTAACGTGGATTTGTAGTCGGTCATTTCAGGCTCTTTTTAAGCGGTTGACCCAGCCAAAAGGCTCGGGCGGCGGCGACGTCCGCATTGATCGCCGTCTTGAGCGCCTCCAGGGAGGCAAAACGCTGCTCATCACGCAGCTTGTGGTGGAATGCCACGGTCAATCGCTGGCCATACAAATCGCCAGCGAAATCCAATAGATGTACTTCAAGATGGGCGTTGCCATCCCCTGCTACGGTAGGTCTGACGCCGATATTCGCGACGCCGGGCCAAGTTTTGCCGTCGATCTCGACGCTCACCAGGTACACCCCGGTCAACGGAACACGACGACGCTTGAGCTGGATATTGGCGGTTGGCGTGCCCAATTGGCGCGCCAGCTTTTGCCCGTGCAATACCGTACCGGCAATCTGGAACGGGCGGCCCAGCAAGCGCTCTGCCTGAGCGAAATCGCCCTTGGCCAGCGCATCACGCACCTGGGTGCTGCTGATGCGCACGCCGTCCAGCTCAACGGTTTGCGCGGCTTCGACGGTAAAGTTCTGCATGACACCTGCTTGTTGCAGGAAGTCAAAATCACCGATCCGGTCGCAACCAAAGCGGAAGTCGTCACCGACCTCAAGGTGCTGCACACCCAGGCCATCGACCAGGATCGTGTCGACAAACTCGGCCGCGCTGAGCTTGCACAGGCGTTGATTGAACGCCAGGCACAGCACCCGATCAACCCCGGCGTCAGCCAACAGCTGCAATTTGTCGCGCAGGCGGGCCAGACGCGCCGGAGCGGTTTCAGGGGCAAAGAATTCGCGCGGCTGGGGTTCAAAAATCACCACGCAGCTGGGCACGCCCAACTCCAGTGCACGTTCACGCAGCCGCTCCAGGATAGCCTGGTGACCACGGTGTACACCGTCAAAGTTGCCAATAGTGGCGACACAGCCCCGATCTTGGGGCCGCAGATTGTGAAGGCCTCGAACCAGCTGCATAACGCGCTTCTTGCTCATAAAGTGGCCGATTATAACCACACCCAGCCCGTGACGACAGGCGACAGCGCAAGGCAAATCAGGTCAAACCGACAAAATAGACGTTTGACTGCGATTTTCCTTACATCAGAGACTTGCGGGCGAAATCCTTCAAACGCAAGCCCAACAGCAACAACATACCGAAATAAGCCAGAATGCCCGCCGCCACCAAGCCCCCAAGACGCATAAAACGCTCGAGCATATGGCCTTGATCCCAGGCCGGCATGACGTGCATCAAGCCCATCAGCACCGCCGACATCACCGCTACCGCCAACACCAGCTTGAACAGGTACAGCGACCAGCCCGGCTGGGCGATAAACAGTTTTTGCTTGCGCAACTGCCAGAACAGCAGCCCGGCGTTAATGCACGCGCCCACGCTAATGGCCAAGGCAAGCCCGGCGTGCTGCAGCGGTACGATAAACACCAGGTTGAGCAATTGCGTAACGACCAAGGTGAACACGGCAATTTTTACCGGGGTGCGGATGTTTTGTTGCGCATAAAAACCGGGCGCCAGCACCTTGATCAGGATCAGCCCGAGTAAACCGACCGAATACGCCATCAGAGCGCGCTGGGTCATGGCCGCATCCAGAGCACTGAACTCACCGTATTGAAACAGCGAGACGGTCAGCGGTTCCGCCAGGATCGCCAAGGCCAGTGCACACGGCAACACCAGCAAAAAGCACAGGCGCAGCCCCCAGTCGAGAATCCGCGAGTACTCCTGACGGTCTTTATTGGCGTAGGTTTTGGACAGCGTTGGCAGCAGGATTGTGCCCAGCGCCACCCCCAGCACACCGGAGGGCAATTCCATCAATCGGTCTGCGTAGTACATCCAGGACACCGACCCGGCCACCAGAAAGGAGGCAAAAATCGTGTTGATGATCAGCGAAATCTGACTGACCGACACCCCCAAAATGGCCGGCACCATCTGTTTCATCACGCGCCATACACCGGTATCGCGCAAATTGAGGCGCGGCAGCACCAGCATGCCGATTTTTTTCAGGTGCGGGAGCTGGAACAGCAACTGCGCAAGGCCACCGGCCAGCACCGCCCAGCCCAGCGCCATTACGGGCGGGTCAAAGTACGGGGTCAGGAACAGGGCAAAGATGATCATGCTGACGTTGAGCAGCGTCGGCACGAACGCCGGCACCGAAAAGCGGTTCCAGGTATTGAGGATCGCCCCGGCCAGCGATGACAACGAGATCAGCAATATATAAGGAAAGGTCACCCGCAACATGTTGGAGGTGAGCTCAAACTTCTCTGGCGTGCTGGCAAACCCTGGCGCCGTGGCCCAGATCACCCAAGGCGCAGCCAGCATGCCCAGCACGGTGACGATGGCCAGCACCAGCGTCAGCAACCCGGCGACATAGGCCACAAACGTGCGCGCGGCCTCCTCGCCCTGCTGATTTTTGTATTCGGCCAGAATCGGCACAAACGCTTGCGAAAAAGCGCCTTCGGCGAAAATCCGGCGCAGCAGATTGGGCAGTTTAAAGGCAATAAAGAACGCATCTGTGGCCATACCCGCGCCAAACATGCGCGCCACGATGGTGTCCCGGACAAAGCCCAGAACCCTTGAAATCATGGTGATGGAGCTAACAGCAGCCAACGACTTGAGCAAATTCATTGAAAGAGTTTTTGCCTTTAGAGAAAGAGCAGGCGAACAAAGCGTTCACTTATGCGATACTGCGCGCCGCAACAGCACAGAGCCAAGCTCGCGAGTTTACAGGTCAAGCGCCGGAAATAAATCTCCCGTCTCCCTCGATCAACCACTCAGCGGCTCGAATCAATCGCCCTTGACAAGAGTTGTCGTCATCGGCATGATTCGCGGCCTATTTTGTTTGTTAATTCCAAAAGTCTTTCGAGGAGCTCGACGGTGGCCAACACACCTTCCGCCAAAAAACGTGCAAAACAGGCTGAGAAGCGTCGCAGCCACAACGCCAGCCTGCGTTCCATGGTTCGTACCTACATCAAGAATGTAGTTAAAGCCATCGACGCAAAAGACGCTGTTAAAGCGCAAGCTGCTTATGTTCTGGCTGTCCCTGTTATCGACCGTATGGCCGATAAAGGCATCATCCACAAGAACAAAGCTGCTCGCCATAAGAGCCGCCTGAATGGCCACGTCAAGGCGTTGAACCTTGCGACTGCTGCTTAAGCGATAAGCTTTTAAAAAAACCGACCCTAGGGTCGGTTTTTTATTGCCTGCGATTTGGTAAAACCTTGTAGGAGCGAGCCTGCTCGCGATCTTTTGAGGTTAAAAGATCAAAAGATCGCAGCCTTCGGCAGCTCCACACAGTCACTTACCGCTTTTATCAGCGCTGCGGCCACGGCAAGATCGGGATCGCGGTCACCGCGTTCTGCGGGCTGCCTTCGATCAGACGATCGCTGTACACCAGATACACCAGTGTGTTGCGCTTCTTGTCGAGAAAGCGCACCACCTGCATGGTCTTGAAGACCAGCGAAGTGCGCTCTTTGAACACCTCTTCGCCATCCTTCAAATCGCCCTTGAAGCTGATCGGGCCGGTCTGACGACACGCCAATGACGCTTCAGCGCGATCTTCCGCCAGGCCCAGACCACCCTTCATGCCGCCAGTCTTGGCCCGCGACAGGTAGCAGGTCACGCCATCCACCTTCGGGTCATCGAATGCCTCGACCACAATGCGGTCGTTCGGCCCAACAAATTTGAACACGGTCGACACCGTGCCAATTTCCTCAGCCGATGCCAACAAAGGCACCGCCAAGATCAAACCCAACAGACCGCTAAGCAAGCGCATTCAACACCTCAATTCACACCAGGATCAGGTTATCGCGGTGAACCAACTCTGGTTCAGCCATGTAACCCAACAAGCTGACAATCGCCTCAGACGACTGCCCAATAATTTTTTGCGCTTCAGCCGCACTGTAGTTGGCCAGGCCTCGGGCAATTTCTCGCCCGTCAGGCGCCACACACACCACCATTTCGCCACGACGGAACCCGCCCTGCACGGCTTTGACACCTACTGGCAACAAGCTTTTATGCCCTTCGGACAATGCCGCCACAGCACCGGCATCCAGTACCAGGGTGCCGCGCGTTTGCAGATGCCCGGCCAGCCACTGCTTGCGCGCCGCCAGCATGCCACGCTCAGGCGACAACAATGTACCCAGGCGCTCGCCTGCCTTCAGACGGTCCAGCACACGCTCCAGGCGACCACCCACAATGATGGTATGCGCCCCGGAACGCGCCGCCAGACGCGCCGCACGCAGCTTGGTCTGCATGCCGCCACGACCCAGCGCACCGCCGGTACCACCCGCCACTGCATCCAGCGCAGGGTCATCGGCACGCGCCTCATAGATGAGCTTGGCGTCGGGATTGTTACGCGGATCCGCATCGAACATGCCGTCACGGTCGGTCAGGATCACCAGCAGGTCAGCCTCGACCAGGTTGGCCACCAGCGCCGCCAGCGTGTCGTTGTCACCAAAACGGATTTCGTCCGTGACTACGGTGTCGTTTTCGTTGATCACCGGGATCACACCCAACTCAACCAAAGCGCGCAAGGTGCTACGGGCGTTCAGGTAGCGCTTGCGATCAGACAGATCGTCATGGGTCAGCAGAATCTGCGCCGTGTGCCGCGAATGCTCGGCAAAGCTCGACTCCCACGCCTGCACCAGGCCCATCTGGCCAATCGCAGCGGCCGCCTGCAGCTCGTGCATCGCACTGGGTCGGACCGTCCAGCCCAAGCGGCTCATGCCGGCCGCTACTGCGCCCGAAGACACCAGCACCAACTCTACGCCCGCCTCATGCAAGGCCACCATCTGCTCGACCCACACGCCCATCGCGGCGCGATCCAGGCCCTTGCCATCTGCTGTCAGCAATGCGCTGCCGATTTTCACGACCCAACGCTGCGCACCTGTCACCTTGCTCCGCATCATCATCCAACCTATGCCTGAGAGCAGCGCGACCGAGCGCCACCCATGGATTTATTCTTGATTACAGTTTCACAGATACCAAAACGCCGCTCAATTGAGCGGCGCTGTAGTTTACTGCAACGAATCAGTCGCGGACGTAAATGATTTCTGGACCATCTTCGTCATCAACATCTTCTTCGTCCCAGTCATCATCACCCATGTCATGGACGCTCTTCACGCCGCTGCGACGCAGGGCACGCTTGTCATCCAGGGCTTGAAGCTGCGCACGCGCTTCGTCTTCGATGCGCTGATCAAGATCGGCCAGCTCTTCTTTGTACACCGGATCATTGGCCAGACGGTCAGCACGATCTTCAAGATAGCGCATGATGTCGTGGCACAGCTTGTCGGTACCGATTTTGGCAATCGCCGAAATCACGTACACAGGGCCGGTCCACTCCAGACGATCAACCACTTCTTTAACGCGCGCATCGTGCTCGTCTTCCGGCAGCGAGTCGCACTTGTTCAGCACCAACCAACGGTCACGCTCAGCCAGCGACGGGCTGAACTTGATCAGTTCGTTAACGATCACTTCAGCGGTATCAGCCGCGCTGTCAGTGCCTTCAACCGGCGCCATGTCGACGAGGTGCAACAGCAGACGGGTACGCGCCAAGTGCTTGAGGAAGCGAATCCCCAGGCCCGCGCCATCCGAAGCACCTTCGATCAAGCCCGGAATGTCGGCAATCACAAAGCTCTTCCAGCGATCAACACTCACCACACCCAGGTTTGGCACCAGAGTGGTGAACGGGTAATCAGCCACTTTTGGCTTGGCCGCAGACACCGAACGAATAAAGGTACTTTTGCCCGCGTTCGGCAAGCCCAGCAGACCGACGTCAGCCAGCACTTTCAATTCCAGCTTGAGGTCACGCTGCTCACCCGGCTTACCCGGTGTGGTCTGGCGTGGCGCACGGTTGGTACTGGATTTGAAACGGGTGTTGCCCAGGCCGTGCCAGCCGCCGTGTACAACCAGCAAACGCTGACCCGGAACCGTCAGGTCACCAATGATTTCCTGAGTACCAGCGTCAATGACGGTAGTGCCCACCGGCACACGCAGTACCAGGTCTTCGCCCTTGCGGCCGGTGCAATCGGTGCTGCCACCGTTAGAGCCACGCTGCGCGTCAAAGTGACGGGTGTAGCGGTAGTCAACCAGGGTATTCAGGTTCTCGTCAGCGACCATGTAGATCGAGCCGCCGTCACCACCATCACCACCGTTAGGACCACCGTTTTCGATGAACTTCTCACGACGGAAACTCATGCAACCGTTGCCACCGTCGCCTGCTTTTACTTTGATCGATACTTCATCTACAAACTTCATAACAAAACACGCCTCTCGTCATCAGGACGAGCCGATAAAAACCAAGACATAAGACTCTTGCAAAAATGAGCGCAGCGACCCAATCAACAGCCGTTAAATCCAGCGCCTAAGCCCATACAAACAGTTTTGCAAGAGACTCACCCCACAAACGAAAAAGCCCCGTCGCAAGACAGGGCTCTTCCAGCTACCAAGCTATTACGCTGCGACGACTTCAGTCTTCGGAACGATGCTTACGTAGCGGCGACCGAAGGCGCCTTTAACCTGGAACTTGATCACGCCTTCCACTTTCGCGAACAGGGTGTGATCTTTGCCCATACCAACGCCGTAGCCAGCGTGGAATTGGGTGCCGCGCTGACGCACGATGATGTTGCCCGGAACGATAGCCTGGCCGCCATACATCTTCACGCCAAGGCGTTTGGCTTCTGAGTCGCGACCGTTACGGGTACTACCACCAGCTTTTTTGTGTGCCATGAGTCAATTCTCCTAGTGAGGAATTAGGCTGAAATTAAGCCTGAATACCGGTGATTTTGATCTCGGTGTACCACTGGCGGTGGCCCATACGCTTCATGTGGTGCTTACGACGACGGAACTTGATGATGCGTACTTTATCGTGACGACCTTGGGAGATCACTTCAGCAACAACAGTGGCGCCAGCAACAACTGGAGCGCCGATATTTACGTCGTCGCCATTGGCGACCAACAGAACGCGATCAAAAGTGACGGATTCGCCAGTAGCGACTTCCAGTTTCTCGATCTTCAGGTATTCACCCGGTGCTACTTTGTATTGCTTGCCACCAGTAACGATTACTGCGTACGACATGGTATTTCTCCGATAATCCTGCTCACCCAGCGCTTTATAGGTAAAGGTATTGGCTGGCATGGCTGCATGGGGCTGGAACGGCCCAAGTGCAATTGCGTAAGGCAGGTGCTGCCCAGGAAGTTCAGGGTGCGCGATTGTACGCAAGCCTCGCGGGTGTTGCAAGGGGCCGTCCATCGCGCCTTGACAGGCCCAGCCCCCCGACCTAGCATGCCGCGCAACCCTTCTGGAGCACCTGTCGCTGATGCAACCCCAAGCTTTCTACCGCGCGGTGGCGGACGATTTTAGCGCCGTCGACGGCATCATCAAGAAGCAGCTGACTTCACGCGTACCGCTGGTCTCAAAAATTGGCGACTACATCACTTCGGCCGGCGGCAAACGCCTTCGTCCTTTATTAGTGTTGTTGTGCGGCAAGGCCCTGGGCCGTGAAGGCGATGACCTGCGCTTGCTGGCTGCCACCATTGAGTTCCTGCACACCGCGACCCTGCTGCATGACGACGTAGTCGACATGTCCGGCATGCGCCGTGGCCGCAAGACCGCCAACGCCACCTGGGGCAACGCCCCGAGCGTGCTGGTGGGCGACTTCCTGTACTCGCGCTCCTTCGAAATGATGGTCGAGCTGGGCTCGATGCCGGTGATGAAGATTCTTTCACAAGCCACCCGCATCATTGCCGAAGGCGAAGTGTTGCAGTTGTCCAAGGTCCGCGACGCCAGCACCACCGAAGAAACCTACATGGAAGTCATCCGCGGCAAGACCGCCATGCTCTTTGAGGCATCGACCCACAGCGCCGCCGCGCTGGCCGGTGCAACCCCTGAGCAACGCGAAGCCTTGCGCACGTTTGGCGACCACCTGGGCGTGGCTTTCCAACTGGTTGACGACCTGCTCGACTACCGTGGTGACGCCGAAACCCTGGGCAAGAACGTCGGTGATGACCTGGCAGAGGGCAAACCAACCTTGCCGCTGATCTACACCATGCGTGAAGGCACGCCCGAGCAGGCCGCTCTGGTGCGTACAGCCATTCAAAAAGGCGGCATTGAAGACCTCGAAAGCATTCGTGCGGCCGTAGAAGCCTCTGGCTCGCTGGAATACACCGCACAATTGGCCCGCGACTTCGTTGCCCGCGCCATTGCCTGCCTTGAAGCCCTGCCGCCAAGCGAATACCGCGATGCGCTGGTTGAGCTGAGTGAGTTTGCGGTAGCCCGAACACACTGATCCTTGTAGCCGCTGCCGCAGGCTGCGATAAGGGCCGCAGGACCTTCAAAAATTGAGGGTCGCTGCGCAACCCATCGCAGCCTGACGGCAGCGGCTACAGTGTTCGCCGTTCTTGCCCCACCCCTTCGACACAAAAACCCTATATAATGCGCGCCTTTTAGCCATCCTGACTTTTAAGGAGCTTTAGTGAGCACGTTGCCACCCTGCCCAAAATGCAATTCCGAATACACCTACGAAGACGGCGCACAGCTGATCTGCCCGGAATGCGCCCATGAGTGGTCCGCCAACGGCGACGCTGACGAAGCCAGCGATGTAAAAGTCTACAAAGACTCCGCAGGCACAGTGCTGAACGACGGCGACACCATCACCGTGATCAAGGATTTGAAAATCAAGGGCACGTCCCTGGTGGTCAAAGTGGGCACCAAGGTTAAAAACATTCGCCTGTGCGATGGCGATCACGACATCGACTGCAAAATCGACGGCATCGGCCCGATGAAGCTCAAGTCCGAGTTCGTGCGCAAAGTCTGATCCTGTGGCTGACCTTCCTGCGTCCGCGCAGGAAGGGGTCATTCCCCGCAACACTTTCCCCGCCCCGCCCAAAAGCCAGCCGACGTTGACCCACAGCAGTTTTTACGTAGAAAAAAAAGAAATCCGCCAATAGGCACT
Organism: Pseudomonas sp. FSL R10-2189; assembly: GCF_009600325.1. NCBI lineage: Bacteria > Pseudomonadati > Pseudomonadota > Gammaproteobacteria > Pseudomonadales > Pseudomonadaceae > Pseudomonas > Pseudomonas sp. FSL R10-2189. The sequence continues at coordinate 50,485 of NZ_WIVZ01000001.1, read as the reverse complement.
TGCTATTAACTGAATAAGAATTATTCTCATTGTCATTCATCTAGGAGATGACAACGATGACTTATTTAATTGATGCATGGCTGGACCGTCCACACCCTTACCTGCGAATCCTGCACCGGGAAACCGGCGAAGTCTGCGCGGTACTGGAAGAAGAAGCGCTGAACGAACTGCAAGACCAGGGAGACCTGGACTTCAACGGCCTCAACTCAAGCGAGCCGCTGGTGCTCAAAGAGCTGGTGCGTAACCTGTTCCTGTTTTGCTATGCCCGGGCATTGCGCCCCATCGGCACCGCAGAACCTCACGAACACCACGCCAAAATAGAACTATGACCGCACAATGCTAAACGGCCCTGTAGGAGCGAGCTTGTCTCGCGAGCTTTTAAAAGATCAAAAGATCGCGAGGCAAGCTCGCTCCTACAGCTAGAGCGCTGTGTTCTTACAGAACGTCCAGCAGCTCAACGTCGAATACCAGCACGCTGTGCGGAGCAATGCTGCCAACGCCTTGCGCGCCGTAAGCCAGTTCGCTCGGCACGTAGATGCGCCATTTGCTGCCGGCGTTCATCAGTTGCAGGGCTTCGGTCCAGCCAGCGATCACGCCGCCAACCGGGAATTCAGCAGGCTGGCCGCGCTCGTAAGAGCTGTCGAACACAGTGCCGTCGATCAGGGTGCCGTGATAGTGAACACGTACAGTGTCTTCGCGGGTTGGCTTGGCGCCTTCGCCAGCGGTCACAACTTCAAATTGCAGACCGGAAGCCAGCGTGGTGATGCCGTCTTTCTTGGCGTTTTCAGCCAGGAAAGCCTTGCCTTCGCCGGCAGCTGCTTCTGCCTTGGCAGCCGCTTCAGCTTGCATGATCTCGCGGATCACTTTGAAGCTGGCCGACATTTCTTCTTGGCCAACACGGCTTTCTTTGCCCGCGAAAGCGTCGGTCAGGCCCGCCAGGATGGCGTCCAGGCTAACACCCGGTGGCGGGTTGTCGCGCAGTTGGTCACCCAGCTGACGGCCAATGCCGTAGCTAACGCGCGTTTCGTCGGTCGACAGATTTACTTCGGACATAACACTGCTCCGCTATAGAGCGACTCAAAAAAGCCGTTTTTCAACCGCTTTCTCCCAGCCGCCCAAAACCAAAAAAGGGCGAGCAGACTACCACAGCCCCCAAAGCCTTCGCAGCCCGGGTTCGTGTGCTGCCCGTCACGACAACCGCATCAGTGCTTGGTCAGCTTGTCGAGGTAGCCCATGGCGAACGCCGACACCACAAACGTCATGTGGATAATCACGTACCACATCAGGTATTGGGTTTCGATGTTGCGCGCATCCATGAACACCCGCAGCAGGTGGATCGAGGAGATGGCCACAATCGACGCTGCGACTTTCATCTTCAGCGAGGTAGAGTCCATAGTGCCTAGCCAGCTAAGCTTCTCTTTGTTGGTGTCGATGTCCAGTTGCGAGACGAAGTTTTCGTAGCCCGAGATCATCACCATCACCAACAGGCCGCCCACCAGCGCCATGTCGATCAGCGACAGAATGACCAGGATCAAGTCCGATTCAGTTAGCGCGAACACGTTTGGGATAACGTGAAACACTTCCTGGAAGAATTTCAACGCCAACGCCAGTAAACCCAGGGATAACCCGAAGTAAATCGGCGCCAAAATCCAGCGTGAGGCGTACATTGCATTTTCGATAAAGCGTTCCATTGAATCTCGCAGGCTGTAAAAAAAATGGGCGCGAGTATATCAGCCACAAATGGGCAGAGATAAAGCCGTAGACACAGTCAGTAAAAACATTTTCTGCTAGTGTCGACCTCATCAGCATCGTTTACGGACAGGAAAACTGAACAATGTATCTGCGATTCCCCTTGGTCTGTCTCGGGCTTTCCACCGCTTTGCTCATGACGGGCGGCTGTTCGCCTGGCGACAAACACCCACAGGCCAGCCTGGAAGAAAGAACCGCAGCGTTCGAAAAGAGCCTCGATGCCATCAAGGACCCGCAGCTTAAAGACGCCGTGGCCGACCTCGGCGGCTCATTGCTGCTGCTGGAACGCGCCCGCATCAAGCTGGACGGCAAACCGGTCGACACCGAATACGGCACTGATGAACTCGCGCAACTCAAGCACTACCCCAACAGCCAGGCCCTGAGCGACACGTACATCAACGGCCTGTTTGTGGTGCGCAAAAACTCCAGCTCCGATTACCTGACCGATCTGGAGCCGATCTTCCCCTTCAGCCAGAACAACGAGTCCGATTTTCCGTTCCCGCATGCGCTGGAATGGCAGTCCGTGACGCTGAGCAACAAGCAAGTGGTGCCGTTCCAGGCGGAATGGTCAGAGACCGATTCCGGGATCCAGCTCAGCCCCTCCAGCGCCAACCTGAGCAACCCTGACGACCTAACCATCACCTACCCCTACATCGACGGCGTCGAAACCTCGAACATCCAGCAGCCTCAGCCCGTCACGCTGCACGGCGAAGCCGAGGTCATCGCCCCCGGCAAAGTGGCCAACGTCACCCTCACCAGCAAAGACGTGGGTAAAACCCGCACCGAGGGCAACATCAGCGTCACCCTGCTGGCGCTGGGTAAAAACTTTGCGGAAGTCGACATCAACAACAGCGCCCCGCTGGCCGAAGCCGTACGCGATACCGAACTCAACCCGCTGATCATCCAGGCCCGCGACGCGACCGGGCAGTACCTGGCCCGCGCAGGCTCTATCGACGAAAACGCCGAGCAACTGGCGTTCTACCAACAGCAACTGGCCGAAATGCTCAAGCAAACAGCCTGGAGCGATGAGTTCAGCAAAAAGCTCGACGACGAACAAAAAGCCTTTGATAGCCAACACCCGCATCACTACAGCAAGGTGTATTTCAACGGCCCGATTGAAAACGTCGACATCAGCGTGCTCGACTTCTCGACCGCCAACGTCACCCGCAAGACCCTCGACCTGCCGGTGGTGCGACTCGACAAAAACGTTATAGGCAAAGACATCCAGGCGCTGCCGCTGTCGGTGGTGGTGTATGACGACCAAGCCGTCAACTATCTCAAAGACGCCACCCTGGACCCCGAGCAACTGAAAAAAAGCGTGGTTATCAGCCAGTCGGTCGATGACGCCAGCGCCGCCACCCTGGAGTTCAGCCACCCGCCGACCTTCAATGACGAACTGCTGGGCGAACTGCCTGACTCGGCTGACACCCCGGTAACCTTCTTTGCAGAAGACCAGAACGGTAAACGCGGCGAACCGCTGGAACTGCCGGCCGAAGCCTTCGACGCCGACCCGAAAACCGGCGTCATCACCTACGACCTCAACCTGTTCCCGGAAACCCCGGCCTACGCCATCGGCTCAATGCCGCTGTATGTGGCCGATATTGCCAAACACACCCTGGACGTCGCCCACCTGCCCAAAGGGCTGGAGCTAAAAGGCAACGCGCTGGTGGTTGATCAGGCGCTGTTCCCGTCCGATGCCTGGCGCTTTTACGCCAAGGACGATACCGGCAACTACCTCAAGGAAGTCCTGTCTGTTAGCCACAGCGAAGAACCCAATGGCCCGACCATCTTCGACGTGCACTACTTCTATGGCCAGCCGACCCAGATCGAGAGCTACGCACGCACCGCACTGGAGCCTGTGGAGTACGGCTTTGAGGCCAAGCTGGAGAAAGTCCCTGAAGTCACGCCACCGCGCTGACAGACGCCTCAGCGCGAAGCCGGGCGGCGCTCACCATTGATCTGACGCAACTGGGCCTGCACATGCAGGCACCAGATTTGCGGCGTGTCGGCTAACCGATAGCCGTGCAGCGTCAGGCTTTCAACAATAGATTGCAAAATGGTTTCGGCCACAAACGGGCCGCGAAACGGGCCCTGAGATTTGATCGTGGTTGGCTGCTCGCCCGACAAACCTGCCGCGAACAGCAGTGCCCACAGGCCGGTATTGCCTGCCAAAGGGCGAATACTGCACTCAATGCGGGTTTCCAGCCCCAGACATTGGCGGGTAAGGCAAAGGTTGCGCGACATGGCGGCGCCCCTCGTAGAGCCTGTCTCAGACGACACTTACCTGAGCATAGAAGCAAAACCCCACCCGCAGAAGGCGCCAAGACCAACGGCTTAACACCTGCCCGCAACGGCTCTTGTAGCCGCTGACGAGGAACGAAGGCTGCGGTGCGGGCCCAGGACCGCCGTCTGACGGTCGTTTGGCACATCTCGCAGCCTCATGCTTCGGCAGCGGCTACAGACACCAAGGGATCAAACCGGCTTTTTCGCTGCCAGGGCTTCGGCCAGCAGTTCTTTCTCGGCTTCCTTGAGGTCGTCGTCGTTGACCATTTCGGCAATCACCCGTAAACGCTCAACCACGCGGGCGTTGACGCTGCCTTCCGGGAACTGGCCTTCTTCATCCGGCTCACCGGCAGGCTCGCCCACCAGCAGGCTCAAGGCTTCGTCCGCCTGACGCACGGCGTACACGTGGAACTTGCCTTCACGCACCGCCTTGAGCACCTTCTCATCGAGCATCAAGGTGGCGACGTTGGCCTGCGGAATGATCGCCCCCTGCTCCCCGGTCAGGCCGCGGGCTTCGCAGAGCCGGAAGAAGCCTTCGATCTTCTCGTTCACCCCGCCAACCGCCTGCACTTCACCAAACTGGTTGATCGAGCCGGTGATCGCAAAGCACTGCTTGAGCGGCGTTTTGGAGAGTGCCGAGATCAACGTGCAAGCCTCACCCAACGAAGCGCTGTCGCCATCGACGTAGCCGTAGGACTGCTCCAGGGCAATGCTCGCCGAAATCGCCAGCGGGAACTCCTGGGCATAGCGGCTGCCCAGGTAGCCGGTCAAAATCATCACCCCTTTGGAGTGAATCGGCTGCCCAAGGTTAACCTCGCGCTCAATGTCGACAATGCCGCTGCCCCCCGGATACACCGTGGCCGAAATCCGCGCCGGCACACCGAATGCCGAGTCACCGACTTCCAGCACGGTCAGCCCGTTGCACTTGCCCACCGCCGCACCGTCGGTGTCGATCAGAATGATCCCCGCCAGCATGTCGTCCAGAATACGCGCCGACACGCGCCCGGTCCGGGTCGCCTTAGCCTTGAGGGCACGTTCAATGTGGCCCGCATCGGTCATTTCATCGTTGGCCAGATGGCGGATGAAGTCCGCTTCGCTGACCAATTGGAACAGGTCGCCAATGCGCGCCGACAAGCGCCCCTGATGCTCGGCCAGACGCGCGCTGTAGGTCGCCAGACGCGCCACCGCGCCTGCCGTCAGCGGCGCCATGCCTTCTTCTGATGTGCGCGTGGTCAGCAACTGGGCGAACTGCTCCAGGCTTTCATCGACCATCGGGATGTCTTCGTCGAAGTCCACCAGCACCCGGAACATCTCCTGGAAGTCCGGGTCCAGGTCTTGCAGCGTGTAGTACAGCTGACGGGCACCGATGATGATGACCTTGACCTGCAGCGGGATCACCTGCGGGCTCAAGGTCACGGTGGCCATGCGCCCCAGTTCGCCCAGCGGCGATTCCATTTTCAATTTGCGCGACTGCAACGCACGCTTCAGCGCATCCCAGACAAACGGCTCGCTGAGCATCTTCTCGGCTTCAAGAATCAAAAAGCCGCCGTTGGCGCGGTGCAAGGCACCCGGCCGCAGTTGCCGGTACGTGGTGTACAGCGCGCCTTGGTCGGTGCTGTATTCGATGCGGCCAAAGAGGTTGTCGTAGGTCGGGTGCGGCTCGAACACCACCGGCGCGCCGCCGCTCATCGGCTGGCCCACCACCAGGCTCGGCAGGTACTGCTCTTCGAGCAGCTTGCGCGCCTGGGCGTCAGTTTTGCTGTCGTCGACCAGTTGCTCCACCACCGTTTTCAGCAGGTACACCTGCATGGCCTGCAAGTAGCCGCACACCGCGCCATTTTCGGCGTACTTCTGCGATAACGGCGACAACAGGGGCTGCAAGGCCAGGGTGATGGTTTCTTCGTTCAGTTGGCGCAGTTGGTTGTTGGACTCACGTTTCCACTGCGGCAGGCTTGCCAGTTCTTCGTTGAGGCGCTCTTCAAGCCCGGAAATATCCTCGTGAAAACGCTCACGTTCTTCTTCCGGTAGCTGCGAAAACTCGGCCTCGTCCAGCGCCTTGCCGTCACTCATCGGGGTGAAGGCCACGTTGCTGCTGTCGCGGTACAGGGCCACGCCCTTTTCCAGCGCCAGACGCTCGATCACATCCAGCGCACGGTCGTAGCGCTGGTTGAAACCACGGTCGATGGCGCTTTTGCGCTGCTGGTAGGTCGGGTGCTCAAACACCGCCGGAAACGTCGCCAGCAGGTTGTCGATCAGGCCGTTGATGTCTGCGATAAAGGCACCCGCCGTGCTTGCCGGCAACTCCAGGGCGCGCGGCTCACGGGGCTCATCAAAGTTATTGACGTACACCCAGTCGCTGGGCGACTTGAGGCGCTTGCCTTCAGCCTTGAGGTAGCGCTTCACAAACGAGAAGCGCCCCGTACCCGGCTCGCCCATCACAAATACGTTGTACCCCGGACGTGGCATGGCCACACCAAACTGCAAGGCTTCGACCGCGCGCTCTTGGCCGAGAATCCCGCGAAAGGGTTCTAAATCATTGGTGGTCGAGAAGCTGAACTGTTCAGCGGAAAAAGGACGGGTTAGCGCGTCAGGCGCTAGACGCAGGCTGGCAGCAACAGAATCAGGCATCGGGCTTCCTTACATCAGGCAGGGCAGATGGCAGCATTCTGGCGCTGGCTGTACGCCACTGGCAAGGCGCGTTACACCTGAATTATCGGGGCCCAATGTTTGCGGGCGAAAAAACCTCCCGCTCAACGATTGTTTTACAAAAAACCACGGAACCTGCTGATCGTGCCTAGACTCCTAAGTGTTGCGAGGCTGGATTGATAACCGGCCCGTTCTGGCTAATGACGGCCAGATACCCTTGTCCATTGGTTGCACGCATAGAGAACAATGATATGAAACGGATTCTTCTCGGCACTCTCTTTACAGTGGTTTCCCTCAACGCCATGGCGCAAGCACCCGGCGGCCCGAACTGCGGTTGGGGCAACATGCTGTTTGAAGGTCAGCGCGGCACCCCCGCCCACTTCCTGGCCTCCACCACCAACGGCACCTCCGGTAACGCGACCTTCGGCATGACCTCAGGTACTAACGGCTGTACCACCAAAGACGCCCTGACTTACGGCGGCAAATCGTGGATTGCCATGAATGGCATGATGAACGAGCTGTCCGAAGACATGGCCAAAGGCAACGGCGAAGCACTGACCACCTACGCGGTGGTACTGGGTGTGGCCCCAGAAGACCGCGAGCATTTTGCCGCTGTCACCCACGAGCACTTCCAGCAAATCTTCAGCAAGGCTGACGTAACTGCTGACGATGTGCACACCAACACACTGGCTGTTCTCAAAGGCGATGCCCGCCTGTCCAAGTACGCAACCGTTGCGTCGTAACTGAGACTTGCCCGCTCCTTCGGGAGCGGGTACTTCTGTTTCAATTCCATTCGCCTGACAACAGTTGCTCACCATGCTCAAACGCCTTGCCTATCTGGCGCTCTGTGCCTGCGCCCCGCTGTACGCCGCGCCTCAAATCGACAATCAACGTTTGCAGCAACTCGCCAACGACCCGTTCTGGATTTCTTTAGGCCATTACGAGGCCCGCAAACTGGGCGGCTGGCGCAGCTATGTCAGCGACGACAAATTCTTTCTGGCCGCCGACGGCGCCCACCACCCCGACGCCGAACTGCGCGCTACCGTTGAGGCGTTGTATGCCCCGGTGAGCCTGGGCGACAAACACCCGCAGTGCGTATACCCGGCCCGCACCCGCTGGCTCAAAGCGCAACTGAACCTCAACGACCTGCCCAAGGTTGAATGCGCAGAGTTCACCCAGTGGTTCACCGACGTCGCGCCGCACAGCACAGTGATGATCTTCCCGGCGGCGTACCTCAACAGCCCGTCGTCCATGTTCGGCCACACCTTGCTGCGCATTGACCAGGCCGATGTGCAAAGCAACAAAACCGCGCTGCTCAGCTACGCGATCAACTTTGGCGCCTACATCGAAGGCTCCGACAACAGCATTCTGTATGCCTGGAAAGGCTTGGCCGGTGGTTACCCCGGCCTGTTTGCCCTGGTCCCCTACCAGGAAAAACTCTCGGAATACCGCAGCCTGGAAAACCGCGACCTGTGGGAATACCGACTCAACCTGACCCCCGAAGAAACCCAACGCATGGTTGAACATGTATGGGAGCTGAAACAAATTCAGTTCGATTACTTTTTCTTCGATGAAAATTGCTCCTACCGCCTGCTTGAACTGCTGCAAGTGGCCCGCCCCGGCTTGCAATTGACCACCCAGTTCCCGCTGACAGCGATCCCCACCGACACGGTTAAAGCGGTCAAAGAAGCGGGCCTGGTAGAAAGCATCGAATACCGCCCGTCTCGCGAACGCGAGCTGCTGGACCGCGCCAAAGTGCTCGACCCCGAAGAACAGCAATGGGTACTGCAAGTCAGCGCCGATCAGACGCAATTGCAGAACCCGACCTTCATGGCGCTGCCCAAAGCGCGTCAGGCACTGATTATCGACGCAGCCTATCGCCTTGAACGCTACCGGGCCAATGGCCTTGAGCGCGACACCGGGCGCTCGCAGCGCAGCTATGAACTGCTGCGCGCCATCAACCAGAACCCGGCGCCAGAGCTGCAAGTCGAACGCCCCGAGCTTCCCGAAAACGGCCACGAGTCTCGCACCTGGCAACTGGGCGCGGGCAGCCGCGATGACAAAGCGTTCGCCGAATACGGCCTGCGCATGGCCTACCACGACCTCAACGACAACGCGCCGGGCTTTCCGCTGGGCGCGCAGATTGAAATCCTCCAGCTCAAGCTGCGCCAGTACGAGGGCAATAAATGGCAAGTCCAGCAACTGGACCTGGCCAACATTCGCTCCCTGACCCCGCGTAACGCCCTGCTGCAACCCTGGTCATGGCAAGTGGGCGGCGGCCTTGAGCGAGTACTCAGCAAACATGGCAACGAGCGCTTGGTCACCCACGTCAACGGCGGCGCAGGCGGTACCTGGCAGTTAAGCGACAACCTGCTGGGCTATGCCCTGGGCACCGTGCGGGTCGAGCACAACAACGACTTCGCCGCGTTTGTTTCACCGGCAGCGGGCTACAACACCGGCGTGTTGTGGCGTAACCCGGTGGGCAACCTGAGCCTGGAAACCAAGGCCGATTACTTCACCAACGGCGAAGTGCGCCGTAGCCTGAGCCTGAATCAGCAATGGGAAATCTCCCGTAATCTCGGCCTGCGGTTGACCGCGCAGCGTGAGTTCAGCCACCTTGCCTCACCGGTGAACGAAGTGATGCTCGAACTCAAGTGGTATCACTACTGATGCCACCCGCACTGTAGGAGCGAGCTTTTGATCTTTAAAGGCAAAAGATCGCGAGCAAGCTCGCTCCTACAAGGGCTAACGGTTAACAAAGGGACTGCCATCATGAGCCGTGCATTTGTAAACGAAGACAGCGCCGCCAATCAGGCCGATACGCCGGTTGAGCGTCAGGTCAGCGAACAGCCGAACTACGTCACCGCCCTTGGCCTTGAGCAACTGCAAGCCAAGGTCGCCGAGTTACAACGCCTGCACAGCCAGGAGGCCGCCCGCAAAGACTTGCCCGATAAACAGCACCTGGCCGACATGGAACGCGACCTGCGCTACTTCAATCAACGCCTGCACAGCGCACACGTGGTCGCCCCGGCGACATCAACGCACAAGGTGCAGATTGGCAGTTGGGTGACGTATGTCGATGAACACGGCATGCAAAAGCGCGTGCAATTGGTCGGGGAAGATCAGGCCGATGCGGCGCAGGGCCTGATTAACTGGGGCTCACCGCTGGGCCGGGCGCTGTTGGGCGCGCGGCTGGGTGATGAGGTGCTGTGGATCCGGCCTGCAGGCGATCTGCAGGTCGAGATCCTCGCGATCGAACCGGCTTACACCACGCCCTGAGCCAGCATGGCGTCAGCCACTTTGACGAAGCCTGCGATGTTCGCGCCTTTGACGTAGTTGATACGGCCGTTTTCTTCGCCGTAGTGCACGCACGCATGGTGGATGGATTGCATGATGTTGTGCAGCTTGTTGTCCACTTCACCGGCCGTCCACAACAGGCGCATGGCGTTTTGCGACATTTCCAGCCCGCTCACGGCCACGCCGCCTGCGTTTGAGGCTTTGCCCGGCGCAAACAGAATGCCCGCCTCGATAAACAGATCAACCGCCTCAAGGGTGGTCGGCATGTTCGCGCCTTCGGCCACACACAGGCAGCCATTGCTCAGAAGCGTACGGGCCGCGTCGGCGTCCAGCTCGTTTTGCGTGGCGCATGGCAGGGCGATATCGCACGCCAGGTTCCACGGGTGCTGACCGGCCAGGAACTCCAGGCCAAACTGGTTGGCCAACTCGCTGATGCGGCCACGTTTGACGTTTTTGAGGTCCATCAGCGCGTCCCACTGCTCATCGTTCAGGCCCGCTTCGCAGTACAGGGTGCCTTCGGAGTCCGACAGCGAAATCACTTTGCCGCCCAGGTCCATGACCTTGCGTGCCGCGTACTGCGCCACGTTGCCGGAACCGGAGATTGCTACGCGCTTGCCATCAATGCGCTGACCGCTGCGCTTGAGCATTTCCTGGGCGAAGTACACGCAGCCAAAACCGGTGGCTTCCGGGCGAATCAGGCTGCCGCCGTAGCTCATGCCCTTGCCGGTCAGTACCGAGGTGAACTGGTTGCTCAAGCGTTTGTATTGGCCAAACATAAAGCCGATTTCCCGCGCCCCCACGCCGATATCGCCCGCCGGTACGTCAACGTCAGAACCAATGTGGCGGTACAGCTCGCTCATAAAGGCCTGGCAGAAACGCATCACTTCAGCGTCGCTCTTGCCCTTGGGGTTGAAGTCCGAACCGCCTTTACCGCCGCCCATAGGCAACGAGGTCAGGGAGTTTTTGAAGGTCTGCTCAAACGCCAGGAACTTCAGCACGCCCAGGTTCACCGACGGGTGGAAGCGCAAGCCGCCCTTGTACGGGCCAATCGCGCTGTTCATCTGGATGCGGAAACCACGGTTAACGCGGACTTTGCCTTCGTCGTCGACCCATGACACGCGGAACACAATTGCACGCTCTGGTTCGCAGATGCGTTCAAGAATGCCTGAAGTCAGATAATGCGGATTGGCTTCAAGAAACGGCCACAAACTGCGCAGGACTTCTTCCACCGCCTGGTGGAATTCTGGCTGGTCCGGGTCACGTTTTTTCAGGCGGGCAAGGAAGTGGTCGACGGATTCGATCATGGGAAAAGTCTCGGCAAATTTGTTGTCGTTAAACGGAGATTGGCCAGAACTTTAACAAGTCATGCCGCACCGCGACAGCGCAAAATGTCGCAGTTATGAATTTAAATGGTGCTTTTATATAAATCGCCCCGGTTTTATGCGGTTTTTGCGCACCAAAAAAGTGATTTATGTACCCAGTTTTGCACCAATAAAAACACGCAATCTGTAGGAGCGAGCTTGCCTCGCGATCTTTTTAAACGATCAAAAGATCGCGAGGCAAGCTCGCTCCTACAGGGTCCCCAAAAAAAACGGAGCCCCGAGGGGCTCCGTTTTTCTTGCAAACCGGCCTTACTGGGCCAGTTTTTTGTGACGCACACGGTGCGGCTGGGCGGCCGCTTCGCCGAGGCGCTTTTTACGGTCAGCTTCGTACTCGGTGTAGTTGCCTTCAAAGAAGACCGCTTGCGAGTCGTCTTCGTACGCCAGGATGTGAGTCGCGACGCGGTCAAGGAACCACCGATCGTGAGAGATCACAATGGCAGCGCCCGGGAAGTCCAGCAGCGCTTCTTCGAGCGAACGCAAGGTCTCAACGTCAAGGTCGTTGGACGGTTCGTCGAGCAGCAGCACGTTGGCGCCCTCTTTCAAGGTCAGGGCCAGGTGCAAGCGACCACGCTCACCACCGGACAGGTCCTTGACGAACTTCTGCTGATCGCCACCTTTGAAGTTGAAGCGACCCACGTAGGTACGCGACGGGATTTCGTAGTTGCCGATACGGATCACATCGGAACCATCAGAAATCGCCTGGAATACGGTCTTGCTGCCATCCAGGTCGTCACGGCTTTGGTCAACACACGCCAGTTGCACGGTGTCACCCACTTCGATGCTGCCCGAGTCCGGCTGCTCTTTGCCCATCAGCATGCGGAACAGGGTCGACTTACCGGCACCGTTACCACCGATCACGCCGACAATGGCGCCTTTAGGCATCACGAACGACAGGTTGTCGATCAGCACGCGATCGCCGTAACCCTTGGACACGTTCTTGAACTCGATCACCTTGTCACCCAGGCGCGGACCGGCCGGGATGTAGATTTCGTTGGTTTCGCTGCGCTTCTGGAATTCCTGCGATTGCAGTTCTTCGAAGCGTTGCAGACGCGCCTTGGACTTGGACTGACGCGCCTTGGCGCCTTTACGAACCCATTCCAGCTCGTCTTTCATGGCCTTTTCATGGGCCGACTGCTGCTTGGATTCCTGGGCCAGACGGTCGGACTTGGCTTCAAGCCAACCCGAGTAGTTGCCCTCGTAAGGAATACCGGCGCCGCGGTCGAGCTCCAGAATCCAGCCTGCAACGTTGTCCAGGAAGTAACGGTCGTGCGTAATCGCAACCACGGTACCCGGGAAGTCGTGCAGGAAGTGCTCCAGCCAGGCCACCGAGTCGGCGTCCAGGTGGTTGGTTGGTTCGTCGAGCAGCAGCATGTCCGGGGCCGACAGCAGCAGGCGGCACAGGGCCACACGGCGCTTCTCACCACCCGAGAGGTGTTCAATTTTGGCGTCCCAGGCTGGCAGGCGCAGGGCATCGGCTGCCACTTCGAGCTGACGCTCAAGGTTGTGGCCGTCACCGGCTTGCAGGATCGCTTCGAGCTTGGCCTGTTCAGCGGCCAGCTTGTCGAAGTCGGCATCCGGGTCGGCGTATTCAGCGTAAACCTGATCCAGACGCGCTTGCGCATCCTTGATCACGCTCACCGCTTCTTCGACCACTTCACGCACGGTTTTGCTGGCGTCCAGTTGCGGCTCTTGCGGCAAGTAGCCCACGTTGAGCTCTGGCATTGGACGGGCTTCACCGTCGAACTCGGTGTCGACGCCAGCCATGATTTTCAACAGAGTAGATTTACCCGAACCGTTCAGGCCCAGTACGCCGATTTTGGCGCCAGGGAAGAACGACAAGGAGATGTTTTTCAGGATTTCCCGCTTCGGCGGAACAACCTTACTCAGCCGATGCATGGTGAAAACGTAAGAGCCTGTTTTGCCAGTTTTGTCACTTTTGGACATGGTATGATTCGCCTTTAATCCAGTGTCTTCAGTGCTAAAGTAGTAGCGAGAAGCGCTTAGACTCGGAAAGTAAAACGTTAGGTTTTGCGCTGATCAGCCGATATGCATGACTATACTCAAAAAAGTTATGTTTTAGGAGGGGGCATCATGGGTTTCCAGATCATAGAGCAGGTGGTGAATGCTGCTCGAAGAAAGCTGCTGGTACAAGACCACATCCCGATCTACTACCCCAACCTATTCATCACCATGGAGCACTCGGGCAGAGCCCTCGAAACGACCAAGAAGTACCTTGAGCATCTGGCAGTGTTCGAGGAGTTTCTGGCTTTTTCCTCCATTGATCTGATTTCTCATCTAGAACAGCGCCCTCATAGCCAATACCTAACAGACAGTGAGCTTTCTAGGTTTGTGTCGGACGCGGGGTTCAGCAAGGAATCCTTAGCCATGAAGTATGAGAGGATGCGTTTGCATCCGACTGCTTACAAATCCATTGGCAAAATCCATGCGCAGCAGCGGATTGAGGCGGTTCGCGACTATCTGGCCTTCCTTTATGACAAGTTGGGTGATCACTCAACGCGATATGGAGCGGTTGACGATCTGAAGGAGCGTATAAAGCGCAAGATCAAAGCGGCTAAGCCTGCGTGGAAAAAAACGCGAACGGAAAAAGTGAAGGGGCTCACGAGTCAGGAGCGAACTCGATTGCTGGAAATCATGCATCCGGACAGCGCCGAGAACCCCTTTTCAGATGAAGCCATCAGGCGGCGTAATTACATCATTTTGCTGCTGGGCCTCGACATGGGGCTACGGCGCTCCGAGATGCTGCTTATCAAGACCAGTGATATTCACTGGCATAGTCGTCAACTAGCGGTGGTTAACCTGGAGGATGAGAGCCGCGATCCACGAACGATGGCCCCGCAATTTAAAACCAACGAGCGCATGCTGGTAATGACCGATGACCTGTACGACGCGATAACTGAGTACGAATCGAAATATCGCCACAGAAAGCCCCGTAGTGGCAGATCGCAGGCGAATAGGCATCCGTTTTTATTGGTGGCTCACAAGCGAAATGAGGGCGGGCCTTTGACTATCAAGGCAGTGGATGGCGTTCTGTCCAAGGTCCGAGAAAAAGCGCCGGAACTGGCCCATGTGCACACGCATACTCTGAGGCATGACGCGGTTTACACGATGCTGGAAAGCATGAGTGAGGAACTGGCAGTGCTCACGCCGGAGGATCGCACCACGCAAGTACAAAAGACCCTCACATGGATGTTCGGCTGGAGTCCCGACTCGAACATGCCCGGCCTCTACGGCGCCAAATTCTGGAAGGAAGAGGCAGACAAAGCGATACAGAAACGTGCCGAGCGGTTTACTGCCCGCCGTCAGAAGGCCGTCACGACACAAGGAGGTTCATAATGAACATCGCCGTCGAAGCACTTCAGGCACCTACGAAGGATTGCCTCGATGTGTGGCTGAACACGCCTCGACTGGCGAAATGTGGGCAGGTGTTCACGCCCGCTGAACCGATGTGGAAACCGGATAAATCGGCTAATCATTCACTCAACTGGGAAGCGGCTATTGCGTGCGTCTCGCCGGATTGGCAACCCTGGTTGCACGCCGTCCTGGCGTACCGCATGGCCGATCAGGAAGCGGGCTCGGTTAATCTGGTCGCCGGCGTGTTGTCGCGGGCTGCTCAGGCCGGGATTGACCCGCTTAACGAGGATCACCTGATCGCTCTGCGGGAGCGCTTTAACGTTAATGAGTTTAGTTCCATCGCCACTTTCATGGCGTTTTGGCACGACTGCAAATCCCTCGAACAGCGCCCGTCGCAACCTCTTATCAAAGCCTACAAAGAACTGCCCAGGAAAAAGAAATCCAGCCACGATGTGATCCTCAGCCTGGACCCCGAACAGGGCCCGTTCACACAGTTTGAGCAGGACGCGCTATATCAATGGATACATGAGCAGTTCTGTCACGGACGGTTAGATTGCGAGCAGTACCTCTACCTGCGCATGCTGATGATTTACGGGCAGCGTGGCGTTCAGGTGCGAATGATGGTTTATGGTGATTTCACCAAGAGCGATCGGGGCTGCAAAGTTAGTATTCACTGGGCAAAGCAGAAAGGCGACGAGGCGGGTTGGCGAGTAAAGTCCGAAATATTCAGTCTGGATGAGGACCTATACAACACCGTGCAGGCCTACAAGGCAGTGGTTCTGGCGCAACTCTGGCAAACGTATCCAGACATTGCCGACTGGAATGCAGCCATTGAGAATGTCCCCCTCTTTCGTAAAAAGCTGGATCATGATGAAGCAGGACCTCAGGAGCGGCTGTCTCCCCCTGTTTTGCTCAACAGCCCCCTTCAAAAAAGCCTCGAAGACGCCCCGAACCCGATCTTTCATGCCGGATCAGGCACGATCAAAGGTTGGCTTGCGTGCATCGAGCGGATGCAGGGCTTTCCGATTTCGCCTCGCACCCATCAGCCGCTGAAAGTGACACGGGGGCACCGGTTCAGGCACACCCTAGGCACCGACCTTTCCAATGCGGGACTTGATGAGTGGACGATGGCTCGTGCATTGATGCACAAAGATACTACGACAGTGCGAAAGTACCGCGCCGTATCGCCGGAATTGCTGGCGTTGATCGACGCTAAGATGAGCGACCATTTGGCCGTGGTTGTGAATGCATTCACCGGGATCATCGTCACGGATCGTACCTCAGCAAAAAACGGGGATCGAGCGAATCGACAAATCGAGGATGTGGCAGTATGCGGTGCCACTTCCGCCTGCCATCTCGATGCGCCTTACACCTGCTACGCATGCGGAAAATTCCAGCCCCTTCTGCACGCCAATCACCGCGCGGTCCTTGAGCGATTGGACCGTCGTCGGGCGCAAACCATAGCCACGGATAAAACGACCGGTGTGCTCTGGGACCGGGCAATTCTGGCTTGCCGCAAGGTGATACTGGATTGTGAGGTAATGCTCCGATCGGAAAGGAAAAGCGAATGACCGATGCGTTTTATTCTGTGCCGACGAACAACATTGTCGATTTTAAGCCCAGGAACCAGCTGGCCGCGGAGGCTCAGCTCGCGGCGTTTATCGAATGGGCAAAACAGACCCTGCCCAAAGGCATTCCCACTCAAGTGCACTCAAGTATTCGCTGGGAAGACGGCAGTTGGCACAGGCACGGCTTCAATGGCTGTAGCTTCAGAAGGCTCGGATCGACCAACGTTGCCCCAGAGGCGATGCAGGCAACCTTCACGGACTTTGCCAAAGCCTTACTGGTGTACCGAAGGGTGTATTTGCAGAAAAAGGTGATGACAGATTGGCTTAGAGCCTTGGCCGCGATGAAAGTCGCCCTGCTCGAGTTGATCGGCACGCAGGATGTGACGAGGGTGTCCGCCGCTGTCTGTAATAACGCGTGCGAGGAAATGAGGCGTCGCTGGACAAAAGGCGACACCGCATACCAGCACGGCAGGACACTTGAGGCCATCATCACCCTGATGCGGGCCAAAAAATTGCTCAAGTCGGACTTCCGGTGGACCAGTCCGCTGACGCCCAGGCCGCGTGGCACGCTTAAGCAGCAAAAAGCGGATCGGGAACAGAAACTGCCCAACCCTGACGCGATCAGAGCCCTCGGGGAAGTGTTCTCAAACGATATGACAGACCCCCTCGATATCGTTGTGACATCCGCCTGTGCGCTGTTGCTGAGCGCACCTAGTCGCGTGGGTGAATTGGCGGATGTTGAATTGAATTGCCAGGTGTTCAAAGAGGATACCCAAGGCAATCGGCGCATGTTCCTGCGCTGGTACGCCGAAAAGATGAACCAAGTGATGCTGAAGCCCGTCGTTAGGCCTGAGATGGAGCCGGTCGTCGAGCGGGTCATCACGTTACTGAGACCGATCACCGACGAGGCGCGGGCTTACGCCGCCTGGCTGGAAGACCATCCCGATGAGTTTCCGCCCCATGAAGGGCTGCCACCCAAGGGGCCTGATGAACCGCTAACGTACGCCGAAGCCTGTGCCGCGCTAAAACTCTCCGTTAGTTATGTCAGCGGCTCGCGAGACGTATTCAATGTCAACTTCCTGAAATCCCTGGAGAAGCGACAGGCGCTCAGCCCCGCCTCCCGAGCCCTCTTGGCCGAAATCCGTGGCGGGTGGGATAGAGTAGGGACGCGCATATTTGTTAAGGGAAAGCCAGGAATACAGGGTTTTGCGTATGACGACCGATGTGCGATCACGCTGCGCAAGCTCAATGTGCTGTTGCGTGAAAAATATCTTCCAAAGGATTTTCCGTACACCACGCCCTACACGGAGGGCAAAGCTCGTGTGAAGTACCGTGATGCGTTGTTCACCGTGCGCACGGGAGCACTGACTGACGACTCAGCTCGCGTTGTGATACACGGGTTTGGCTTGGAGATCGCGGCAAATTATATCCGATTGAGTGCGCAACTAGGCGGTACGAACAACAAGAAAAAGAAAAGCCTGTTCGAGCGCTATGGCTACCCCGGTCTTAAGGTCAACACGCATGCGTTTCGGCACGAATTGAACACGCGGATGCACGAGGCCGGTCTGTCGCAGCTCCTGATTGACGCCTTCTCGGGACGCACGACGATGGGGTCTGTCTACAACCATGAGACCATCGAAGATCGCACCAAAAGGGTTGCGGCGAACCACCCCAAAACGAAGCACAGCACCGTTGCTCAGCGTTTGGACAAGGTCAAAACTAATCAGCCGCTGAATTTGGCTGACGTGAGGAAACTGCACGAGGGTGAACAGGACCGCATTGTCCATCAAACCCATCTTGGCGTTTGTGTGCACGACTTTGCATCCGAGCCCTGCCCGAAAATGGGTGCCTGTTTGGACTGCGGGCGGCTCGGTTGCGTCAAAGGGGATGACGTGAAGCTGGGCAACCTCATGGAAGAACGCGACGACCTTAAACGCCGCCTAGATAAAGCCATGGATGCGCAGTCTCGTGATGTGTTTGGAGCCTCGGAGTCGGCCAAAAGACTGGGTGAGAAGCTCTTTAAGTGCGAGGCGCTCATCCAAACGCTGGAAAGCCCTGAACTCAAAAACGGTGACATTGTGTGGAACGCCGACAACGGTTGGACAGTCACCAAGAACGCCGCCGCAATGGCGGGGTTGATCGAAGTCAAAGTCATTGAAGAGAACCAAGCGCGAAAGGCGTTGCCATCCTTGGATGACGTCTTGGCCTTACTAGATGAGATCGAAGCTTAACTATGCCCCATTTAACGCCCAAGGATGAGAAACGTATTATCAAGCTAATAGAGGAATGGTCAGAGCCGAAGCTGACCTGGCCTTTGCTCGTTGAGGCATGCAAAGAAAAGCTGGGTATCAGTCGTGCTCGCCAGTCCTTGATGAATCTACCTGCCGTGGATTTAGCGATGAAGAATTGCAAGGAGGCATTGAAAGCTCAGAAAATAAAGCCGGGCTGGATTGCCGATATACAAGCAGCCAACGAGCGCATTGAGGAACTGAAAGCGACTAACCAGAAGCTGCTAGCTGCTGTTCGAGATATGCATAGCCGTTTTTTGATCTGGCAAGCCAATGCCGATATGCACGGGCTAACGCAATCGATGTTAGAGCGGCCGGTTTCACAGCTTAAAAAGAAAACATGATTGAGTAATTGCGCGTACTTGACCGACCGCTTACATTCCAGCTGACTAGGAGTTGACCATCTTCACATCTGTAGGTTGGTCAACGACCTCGTAGTGTCGACCAACAGTTGCCGTCACGATGTCTCCTGCCCAAAAAGCTTTATAGCAATCAGCCCCTTCCAAGAGATTCCTGATTCGTGGCCGGCTGCTAAGGACTGCTACCCTCCATGAGCTCGCAAATCGCGATCTGCGGAGAAAATTATCTCAGTCACTTTTAGGTTGCTGTGACCGAGTGAGTGGTGGGTGCTGTAACTGGCTCCTCCCGCAACCTTGAACAGATACCCTTCGACCTCACCATTATTGTCTTGAGCAACACCTACCTCAATCAGCGGCTCCATTTTCCAGTTGTCCCCTCCTCGTAGATGGCCAGGAGACATCAGGTGTGCTTGGCCGAACCATGAGCGTTCATCCAGTTCCGAAAGCATCTGCTGAAGCATCGGTACCGTTGGGACCATCAACATGCTGCCCACGATGTCGTCGCCATAATCCCTCACCAATTCGATGTAGAACCAGGGATGGTGTACCTCCAGCTCAACAAACTGCCAGTAGCTGGCGACGCCGCCACCGAAAACGGCTGCTGGGCTGAGCTCTGCATGTCTGTACGTTTTGAACATTGAAAAAACCTCCAAAATATTAACAATAGTTAATGGATGTCTGACGTTCAAGACGGCTTCATCATTCCTTTTGTGGGAATGAAATAATGGAGCTGAAACAGGCATTTGGTAAGGCGTTGAGACAAATGAGGAAGTCTCGTCATCTCAACCAGGAAGACTTCGAGGGGCATAGCAGCCAGACTTACCTGAGCCAATTGGAAGGCGGTGGAAAGGGCCCTACCCTTGAGATGGTTCAAGCGCTGGCCTCTGCCATGGGTGTACATCCTTTGACGATTTTGACGCAGTGCTACCTTCTTATGGACGAAACCGCCACGCTGGACTCAATGATGGAGCGAGTTCGAACGGAAATTAATGGGCCTTCACCCCGCTAAGCTGTCTTGGTGTAGGCGTTTCCGGGGCTACTATCATTCGCATGGGCCGCAGCATGGCTGAGCTATCCTGTGAGGTGTGACTATGAAACGCGGTGCGTAAGTCGGCGGATGCTGATGCCAATGATGCCTGACATTGAGGAGATGAAATGAAAGGCCGGCGCAAAATGAAAACCCGTAAGTGGCATGATGTCGCTCAAATGAAAGCGGAAGCCCGAGAGCTGCTACAGAAAAGGTCTGAAAAACAAGGGAGGTTGCTCGAAATCGCCGTGCAGAAAGGTAGAGAAATGGAACCGATTGGTAGGCTGTGCGGTTAAGTGGTGACATCTTCGAGATGTATTCTATGAATGAATTGCAGATAGTTGCGTTAAGCCCTAGCGCCCCAATTGCGTGCTGGAGCATGGCTCACAGGTGCTTCGTGGGGCGATGCGAGCAGGTTCTGATGATAGCAACGCGGGTATTTGGAACGCGCAAGCATGCCGAACGTTGGTTGCGTGATCCGGCCTACGGGCTAGGACGGCAAGTCCCATGCGGTATGTTGGCAACGCGATCAGGATATGAAGATGTGGATAGGTTCTTGAATCAGCTGGAATATGGCGTTTACATCTAACATCCTTATGACTGGCGTTGCCCTGTAGAGGTGACTGCGAATCCTGCACCCCGCTTGTCAATGCTGCCCGACTGTGGCAGCCGGCAAACGGATAGCCCTAGCTTTTTTAAAGTCGTATGGGATTCTCCAATCCCTTGACATTTCCGAGTCCGTATCGCATCCACCAGAGCAACGCTCGCGCGATGGCCGGTCCTAATCAGACCTCTCTCCCAGGCGTTGATAGCGTCGCTCAAACGCCTCCGCGCCGCCCTCCATCACTTGGCAAACCTCTTGTCGCAGGTCTTGCTCTTGAAGTGAACCTGTCTGCTTACAGGGCACTGGTTGTTGAAATCCAATACATGAATCAACTCGGCATCACCATTTACAACGATGTTAGGGTTATGAGTCACGATGATCCGTTGGCGACGTGCTTGTTAGAGCGAATCTGCTGAACAACGAGCCCGTAAATCAGATGATTGTCCATGTCATCCTCTGGCTGATCGAGCACTACTGGCTCACCTCCATGTGCCAGCAAAAAAGCCAGCATGGCGGCTGCGCGCTGCCCCGCTGAGGCCTGCCCAATGGATTGAAAATCTCGGCCATTAGCTTTGCGACTGTATTCCAGCTGTTAGCCGTCTTCAGGGAACCAGCACAGCAAGTGATCCATGTATTCGGGCCGTCTTTCGGTTTCAGCTTTCAAAAATTTATTGAACCAGCCCCCAAATTCGGATTTGCCACGGCACGCCAGGGCTAGTCGAGACTTCAACGCCTTTATTGATTCTTCGAAGCTGAGCCTATCACCCTCTAAGCCAGCGACTTGATCGCTGGCTTCTTTGTGATCGGTAAAAAATAGCTAATCAGGCATAAGGCATCGAAGACCTCAGCCGATACAACGGAACATGGAAATTTCACGTATGGAGTGGTTGAGATGAAAATTGGATTGACCTTGGCATTTGTAGTGGTCTAATGAAACCGGACACCCTTTTAGGCGAGAATGCTCGCCAGATCGAGGTGTCAGATGACCAAACAACGCCGTACCTTTTCCGCTGAATTCAAACGCGAGGCTGCCGACC
Source organism: Pseudomonas sp. FSL R10-2189 (assembly GCF_009600325.1). NCBI lineage: Bacteria > Pseudomonadati > Pseudomonadota > Gammaproteobacteria > Pseudomonadales > Pseudomonadaceae > Pseudomonas > Pseudomonas sp. FSL R10-2189. The sequence continues at coordinate 28,873 of NZ_WIVZ01000001.1, read as the reverse complement.
TCGTGCTCAAGCAAAACTACAGCTTCATCGAAGCCAGTCGTTCACTGAGTGTTGGTGAGTCGGCGCTGCGCCGCTGGGTCGACCAGCTTCAGCAAGAGCGCACCGGCGTCACGCCCCAGAGCAAGGCCCTGACACCAGAGCAGCAAAAAATCCAGGAGTTGGAAGCTCGGATTGCTCGCCTCGAGCGCGAGAAATCAATATTAAAAAAGGCTACCGCGCTCTTGATGTCGGAAGATCTCGAGCGTACGCGCTGATCAATCAGCTAAGCGTCCATGAGCCTGTTGACTGCTTGTGCGAGGCGTTTGAGGTCGCTCGTTCGGGGTACTACGCGCATCGTCTAAGGCGGCGAACACCAGATGTTGAGCGGCTCAGGCTGCGTAGCCGAGTGAGCGAGTTGTTCACCCAGGGCCGAAGTGCTCCCGGCAGTCGAAGCATCACGTTGATGATGCAAGAAGAAGGTGAGCAAATTGGACGGTTTAAGGTACGCAGGCTGATGCGTGAGCTGGAGTTGGTCAGCAAGCAGCCAGGATCACACGCCTATAAAAAGGCCACAGTCGAGCGGCCGGATATCCCAAATATATTGAACCGAGAATTTGATGTCGAAGCGCCCAACCAGGTCTGGTGCGGCGACATCACCTACATCTGGGCACAGGGGAAATGGCACTACCTTGCGGTTGTCATGGATCTTTACGCTCGCCGAGTGGTGGGCTGGGCGTTATCAGAAAAGCCGGATGCAGACTTGGTGATCAAGGCGTTGGATGTGGCTTACGAGCAGCGTGGCAAGCCGCAAGGCCTGCTATTTCACTCAGACCAGGGATCCCAATATGGCAGCCGCAACTTTCGCCAGCGGCTGTGGCGTTATCGCATGCGTCAGAGTATGAGCCGCCGAGGAAACTGCTGGGATAATGCGCCGATGGAGCGGGTTTTTCGCAGCTTGAAAACAGAGTGGATACCAACCACTGGCTACATGACCGGCCACCAGGCTCAGAGAGATATTAGCCAGTACCTGATGCATCACTACAACTGGATCCGACCTCATCAATTTAACGATGGATTGGCCCCAGCGAAAACGGAAGAAAAACTCAAAACCGTGTCCGGGATGAGTTGACCACTACAATTAGCCCTCTCGATCTTCGCCGGCGGGGCTTCTGCGGCCAGTTTTGATTGTGCGAAAGCTTCAACGTTTGCAGAACGATCGATTTGCCAAGACGGGTTTCTGAGCAAGGCAGATGAGATTCTGGCGAGGACTTACACAAAAGCGCTCAACGACTCCACAGATCCTGCAGCCCTTCGCCAATCGCAACGCGAGTGGCTCAAGGAGCGGGACGCATGCACAGTTCAAAAATGCCTCGACCAAACCATCGGCGCACGTATTCAGGCTCTGGGAAACTACGCGCTCAAGGAAAGAAACAAGACTTATGACGCTCAGGCCAAACTGGAAGCTGAGCAGCGCCAGGCTCAACGAGATGAGCAAGACCGATTGGCTGACGAAAAAGCCGCAGTTGCAGCAGAGCAGGAAGCTCAACGCAAAGCAGCAGTGGCGGAACGCAATGCGAAAATTGACCAGGCTGTCCGCAACGGCACCTATGTTTCTGGCTCGGTAGCTGCGCCTTCTACCACCCCGCAGACACTCTCCCCATCGGTCAAGCCGGTTGCGCCGACTGCAGCCGTACAACCCTCTCAGCCTAATCCATTCCTGAAGTGGTTTATCAGCGGCCCGGGGTGGAAATATCTCTTGTTGGTGTGTGCAATTGTCTCGGCCTTTGCTGTTTATTGCCATCATGCAGGGTCAGCGACTATTTATAGCGACTACACAGACGCGTTGATTACCAATGCACTCCCAGCGGCCGGCATACTGATTGGCGTGATATTTCATTGGCTCGAAATGCCCTGGGCAGTATCAGTTCTCTCAGCGGTCGTGGGCTTTGCTCTATCGATCGCTTACGCCGTCTACGCGACATTGAAGAGCAATCGAGGCGGCCTGAGTATCTTTCTATCGATCGTGGCCAAGCTGACTTTGGTCGCAGTCTTCTTCGCCGTCATCGGCATGCTCATCGCATCGTTGTTCGTGGGCGGCACCCGCCGCAAGGGCGAATCACAAGCTCGTGCTGATGCAAGGAATCGCCGGCAGAACAAAGCCACAATGGCGCAGATCTTCGCGCTGTCTGCAGGCTATACCGCCTTTACAGTCTGGGTATGCAGAAATCCGCAATTCACCCCGATCGGGGAATGCCTTGAGTTCAATCGCCCTCCTCAGCTGACCTGATCCCAAGGGCACTCCGAATGACCGCGATTTAACGTCGCGCCTTATGAAGCCACTCCCCCAGAGTGGCTTTGTTGTGTATGGACCCGGCAGTTCTGCCAGTGGGGACAGGGCCGGCCAGCAATAAAACGACCAATTTCGCGCCTAATGTGAATTCTGATTTACCCACAGCATGCACCGGCATCGATCCGTTAAACTGACTCGATAGGCCTAACAGCGCAGGCCTCTCGCGCGCTGACATCTGTTGGGGATACCACTTTATGAGCAATTGGACCATCGCCCTTGGCGATAAAGTATTGGGTCCTCTTAGCGACGAACAAGCAATGCTCGCAGCCCGGGAGAATCCGGGCGCATGGTGTTGGCAACCTGGAATGAGCGATTGGCAGCTGGTCTTTCAAAATTCGGTGATTCGCCCGATGAAAAAGGACAAAGTCACCCCAATGCCGGCTCCTCCGGCAAGCATGATGTTTCCTAAACCTACGGCATTGCCTGCTCAATCTGGTGCGGGAATTCCATCAAGCAGCCCACCCTCACACTCGCCAGCGCCAGCGCCAGCGAACCAAGACCCTACGCAATCCTCTATTGGGCATTCCTCGGCGGGCTTTGGATCTGGCCAGCGCACGGATGGGATCGACTACCGGATCTATGGTCACGAAACCCAGTATCTGGAAGTCGAACTGGACCAGGGTGAAAGCGCCGTCGCCGAAGCTGGAGCCATGATGTACAAGACTGGCTCCGTTGAGATGGCCACCATATTCGGTGACGGCAGCGGTAACGATTCTGGAATCATGGGCAAGCTGTTAGGAGCGGGCAAACGCCTCCTAACGGGCGAGAGTCTATTTACCACGGTGTTTACTCAGCAAGAGCCCGGAAAAGGCGTGGTCGCGTTTGCAGCCCCTTTCCCGGGCACCATCCTTCCCTTGAGCCTGGCTGACTACGGCGGGAAGCTGATTTGCCAAAAAGACAGCTTCCTAGCTGGCTCTAAAGGGGTGAGCATCGGTATCCATTTTCAGAGAAAGATTCTGACTGGGCTGTTCGGGGGCGAAGGCTTCGTCCTCCAGAAACTTGAGGGTTCAGGACTTGCCTTCGTGCATATGGGTGGTTCGATTCGCAAGATCGAACTCAAGCCGGGCGAGCGGCTTGATGTTGACACTGGATGTCTCGCTGCCATGACTTCGAGCGTGGACTTCGATATCCGCCGTGCCGGCGGCCTCAAAAGTATGCTGTTCGGGGGTGAAGGCGTGTTCTTGGCCACTGTGACTGGACCAGGAACAGTGTGGTTGCAGAGCCTTCCCTTTTCTCGTCTTGCAGGTCGGATGCTTGCCTCTGCCCCTCAGGGCGGCGGTGAGCGCAAGGGCGAAGGATCTATCCTCGGCGGACTGGGCGACATCATCGGTGGTCGCAACTAGCGGAAAGCTACGCCCGGGCTGTAGCAGCTTGCAACAATCCAAGCCTTCGGCTCGGGTGCATCTCTGGTACATAGTGACCGTTTTGATCAACGGTGATTTCGCGATGGTTCGCTGGGCAAAACGGTCGGTTGGTATCCTGTCTTTGGTTTTGGTTTGCGCGGCGGCATTGGCCTTCTACTACTTCCTCCCGCGACATGAGGTAGTGCTTGTCACCGGTGTGGAGGTCAAACGCATGGATGCCGACGGCGTCATCAATGCCGAAAACCCGGCCGATGGCCCGACGCGGGACGTGTACTTCATCAACACGGAAAACCCGGACACCAAGGACGTAGCGGTCTACCGCAATGAAGACACGGGGTGGAGCTTCCCTTGGTATTTCAAGTTTGACTCAGCAGATATCCAAGCCAAAGCTCAGGGGTATTCGCGGGACGCGCAGCAGCTTGCGGTAATACGCTACTACGGATGGCGATTCCAGATCTTTTCGATGTTCCCCAACGTCACCGATATCAAAGCGACCACCGGCCGTACTGAGCCTTTCCCATTATTCAACACAATATTCTTTGTAGCACTGGCGCTCGTGCTGGTCGTGACTGGCCTGTTCGTGAAACGATTGCTTGTGCGCCGGCCGCGGGGGATGGTGCCTAAGTAGCTCCGGGTTTTCTTCGGGTGTCGAAAACCTCTACGAGGGCGTTATCCTGACCCTAGCGCTGCCGGGAAAGCCCTCCGGCAGCAGGATTATTGCCAAATTCTCGACCCCATCAAGGAAGCATATGAAGATCTCCCAAGGTCAGCGTTTACCTCTGGCCAGCATCGGAATATCCGATCGCTTCACCCTCGATGTACAAATCGCGACTTCACATGTCATCGATTTCGTTTGCTTTGGCCTTGACGCCAATCAGAAGCTATCCGATGACCGCTATATGGTTTTCTTCAACCAGCCGAACGCTCCCCAGGACTCGGTCGTGCTGAAAAGTAAGGGGGCATTCTCGATCAACCTGGCTGCGCTTCCTGCCACGATCGATCGGTTGGTATTTACCGCATCGATTGACGGCACTGGCGCAATGAAAGACATAGGTGCAAGCAGCTTTGACTTGAGCGCCCCAGGTGAAGTGCCTGCGGCGATCTGTGATTTCTCCGGTGATACCTTCAGCGCTGAGAAGGGCATCATGGTTGCCGATATTTACCGCAAAGACGGTGCTTGGCGCTTACAGTCCAACCTGCAGGGCTTCAACCAAGGCCTCGATGCGCTGGTGCGTCATTTTGGCGGTGAAGTCGCTGAAGAAGCTGCGGCGAGCCCTCCTCCACCGATTCCGACTCCGCCACCAGCACCCGCGCCCGTTGTAGCCACATTCTCACTTGAGAAGAAGGTTGCGGCCGCAGCGCCAGCGCTCATCAGCCTGGCGAAAAAGGCTCAGATCACGCTCGAAAAGAAAAATCTGACGCAACTCAAGGCTAAGGTCGCGGTTGTCCTTGACGTATCAGGCTCCATGAACGGTCAATACAGCCGCGGCCGTGTACAGGAAGTTCTGAATCGGCTTATTCCGCTGGCAGTTGCTTTCGACCTCGACGGAGAGCTTGATGTATTCGGCTTCGGGGCCAAGCCTGTACAGCTTTCACCAGCGACGCTCTCGAACTACAGCGACTACGTCAACAAGGATCACGGCGGCTGGAAAAAATGGGATGTCGGCTCTCGTATCAACGATGAACCTAAAGCCATGCGGATGGTGATGGACTACTACGGTCGTCAGGGCGACAAGATGCCGGTCTACATCATGTTCCTGAGCGATGGTGGAGTACATGAGAACCGTGCCATCACGAAGCTGATGACCGAAGCCGCCAGCCAGCCTTTCTTCTGGCAATTCGTTGGGCTAGGTGGCTCATCCTATGGGATCTTGGAGAAGCTTGACGACATGCCCGGCCGTTTAGTCGACAATTGTAACTTCTTCGCGGTCGATGACCTGCACGATATGACTGAGGAGCAGCTTTACGACGCCTTGATGGAGGAGTTCCCAGGCTGGCTCAAGGAAGCCAAGGCCAAGTCGATCATCGACTAATCACTCCCCCCATACTCCCGCGGCACCATGTCCGCGGGAATCCAATCACACTATCCCAGCGCTGCAATACCGTGCGGTTCGATCTCGCGGAAGCGGGAAGACCTGTCGAGGCTAACAACGGCACCGAAGCTGTTCAGAGTTGCAGCAGGATCGATGTCCTCAAGCCTTGCAAAGTCCAACGTCTCCCATTCTGCTCTCGTGACCAAAACCGAAAGGATGTAGGGCTCATCTACCTTGCCGTTTGCTGGGTTAGGCCGCTGCAGATAACCGGATACCAAACACTTGTCGATCGCCGGCAGCAGAGCAAATACCTCGCCCACCACCCTGAACAACGACCCGTAGCAGAGCCCAACGAAATCGCGGCGCACTTGGGCGTCAGTTCGGTTCTTGAAGCTCAGCTTGCCATTCCCTTTCGCTTCCGCTGTTCGGCGAGGAATATCGTCCTCATCAGGAAGGTCGACGTCGAGAGCAACACCGGTGACATCGTGGGTGAACTCGTAATCGACGATCGTTTCTTTGGGCCAGGCGATATCGCTGAGCACGTAATCAAGGGCCTTTTCCATTTGTGCGCTGAAGCCCTGAGCTGCCAACCTGAATGCCTTCCGGGTTTCATTGATCAGCGTTTCTTGCGCGTCCCGAGCTGCAGTCCAGTCCGCGAGATCTTGCTGGTACTGCAACTCAAGTCTGAGACGCTCTGCCTCAATTTCTTTCCCCCTGAACAGTCGCTCCATCATCCCGCTTGAAGGTGCAGCAGCCATGACTGGTTGCTCTTCAGCGAAAGCCGGGGGTAGCTTTGGTGAGGCCCCAGGCCCGGGAGTCGCCATGTACACCCCGAGACAGGCTTCAAGCTCCTGATTGACCTTCTCAGCGGCTTTCTCAAGCAGCTGTTGGATCGCTTCAGCCTGTTCGGTTTTCGCCCGGCGAACAAGCGCTGGGGGAAGATCATTGCCGTCCTCGTCCGTGATGAGAAGAGTGCCGTCATCTTCAACCTTGATTTTGATCGAGCCGCTGTAGTCATCAGAATCGAACGCAGGTGTGGAACATCCTTGTCTTCCGCCATCGAGGCGATGTCGGTACGACAAGCCAGTGCCTGGTAGCCCTGCATTGAGAAAGGTGCCGTTCCGGCCCATTGTCATGCTGAGCCCGCGCGGTCCGATCGAGGTGCTCACACCTTTCGCCGATATGTTCAAACGAACCCCGGGGACAATAGTGACTCGTTTCGAAAACCTAAACCCCATGACTGCTTCTCCTTCGCATAGATGGCCAAGCCTAAGCTTGGCGCTGGAGTGTTTTACGTTCTGCCGGCGATGTAATCATCGATATGCGAGAACTGACGATTTCGGCACATCCATCCAGTGAGCACGGCGAACAACACGCTACCTGCCAGGGCCCAGTTGCGGCGTCGACGACGATCGGACGCTGTCCTTCCCCCGCCAAGGATCAATGCCCCGATGGACAGGAAGTAGATCGAAAACAGGATGATCTTCGCGTAGAGGGCCAGCAGGAAAAAAAGCGAGAACCCATTGCTTCGGAACGTCTGAATGATGATTTGCAAAGACATCAGGCCGGCAACCACTGCAGCGGTGATGAATGAGGTGCTTTGTGAGAACTCAAGCCAGCTAGCCAGGAAGTACGATCCCACTGATACGAACGGTGTCAGTGTGGTCCAGAGCGCGTCTGTGTAACAGCTGTAGATCACCATCGACCCGCGGCTATGCAGCCAGATGCAGATCAGAAGCAGGAAAGCCATGCCGACTGCCCCGATCTTTAGCGTGCGGGTGTCAATCGTTTCCGTGCTACTCCCTGCGCCCCGAGGTGATTCGGGATTCACGCTTGGCTGGAGTGCGCGCTTCGTCTCAGTAGATCCTCCCAAAATCGGACTAATCTGGTGCGCGTTTTTGGTTGAGGGCTGACTCTGAATAGAACTTGCCATTGGTATTGATGTTGGTGGTTGCGGCCCGCTGGAGTCAGTCAGAACCTTAATGCGCCCTTCAAGCGACTGGGATACACACTCGAGCGACTCACACAAATCGCGCTGCTTGATCCAAGCCCTTTGTTCGGATCTCAACCTTGTCTTATCGGCGGAATTTCCAAGTGCCTGAACGTAGGCAGTATTGAGCTTCTCGTCCTGAAGCTGCAGAGACTGGCTGCCGCAAATTTGGAGCTCTGAAAAGGTGACTGCCTTTTTACAATCGAAGCTTGTCGCCCCCGCAGGGGGCGTGAATGCAAGCGCCCAAGCTAGCGCCATACAAAGTGAACCAAAATACAGACGCATTTATCCCTTACTCCCCGACATCCTTGGAAGCGCCCCACAGGGGCGCGAAGACATACTGAACTACTGCTGCGCGCCGGAGATTTTTAGCCCGGTCACGTCGACGAACCTGGTGCCGTCCCAAACATACTTCTGCTGGTTCTGCACAGATGGGCAGCAGTCAGGATCATCTGGCCCCGACGTTAGGGCGTCAACCAGTACTGTTTTCCAGCCACCATTAGTCATGCTCTGTACGCTTCCATTGATCACAGCGGATCCTGGCATAACGCGCCATTTCCCATTCTCATACACGAAGCCTACGAGAGTCTGATACCCATTCTGAGCACCACCCGAACCTTCGATGGTGTACACCACAGCTGCGTCGAGATGCTTATCAGCGTTGAAGTCAATGCGAAGAGTGTGGCGGCCTTCCAGATACTCCTCCCCACCATCCTTGTCTAACGTGCCGATGTACTCGGTGACAGCTGCATTAAGAGCTTCGGTCTCGGCTGATGCATTCTCTTGAGGGGCAGTGACTGATTCGCCTCGAGCTTCATTGTTAGCGGCAGCAGCCTGTGGCGCGCTCGCTGCACTGCCTTTTGTAGAGGTCCCTGCGAGAGCTTTCTGAGCATCTTGATCCAGCTTCAATCCGGCAACCTGAGCACGATCCCGGAATCGTTTGAGAATTACCGGGTACGCAGAAGCAATGTCTGAGGGAAGCATCTGGAGAACGTGCCCCTTTGGCGAAGGCGGGTGATTATCACCGAGGAACCACCTTGCGAAAATATTCGGCCGCATCTCATCAAACTTGGTGGTGTATTCCTCGACAAACTCGTCTGCCACTTTTTGGTAGAGATCCCAGCCTTTATCACCATAGAGCTTCGTGATCGTTGTTTCCGCGTCGGAATCTTTGAAGTCAGTTAACTCCAAGGCTTTGATATTAAAGTCAACTGTCATATCGCGGCAGTTATAGGTATCGTTTCCCGCACACTGCGATCGCAACTCGTTTTGGGCGATGCTCAGTCGAACATCATTCGCTTTTTGCCCGCAGCCCGCTAGCATCGCTGCCGCTACAGCGCTGATCAAAACTCTTCGTAACATCAGATTCTTCCGTAATCTATACGCTCGTCAACACTGCTGTGCTGACACCGAAACGCTGAACGGCATACGCTCGTCAGCCGCCGCCGCCTTTGAATTTTTTGAAGGATGCATAAAAAAGCCCCTGCACTGCAGGGGCTTTTTGCAATGGCTAGTATCAGCCGATGCTTACGCCGTGAGCTTCAGCCAGTGGCTTCAAGCCGCCAGCATAGCCTTGGCCGATGGCCTTGAACTTGAATTCTGCACCGTGGCGGTACAGCTCGCCGAAGATCATCGCAGTTTCGACGGAAGCATCTTCGCTCAGGTCGAAGCGCGCGATTTCTTTGCCGTCAGCTTTGTTCACAACGCGGATGTAAGCGTTGCTAACTTGACCGAAGCTCTGCTTGCGCAGTTCAGCGTCGTGAATGGTCACCGCGAACACCAGCTTTTTGACATCCGCAGCCAGGCCGGTCAGCTTGACGTTGACCTGCTCGTCGTCACCTTCGCCAGCGCCGGAACGGTTGTCGCCGAGGTGCTCGATCGAACCATCAGCAGAAGTTTTATTGTTGTAGAAAATGAAGCTCGCGTCGTTGAGAACCTTGTCGTTCTCACCAGTTACAAATACCGAAGCGTCGAGGTCGAATTCAACGCCGTCGGTCTTGCGCGCATCCCAACCCAGTCCAACAACGATCTCGGTCAGACCTGGAGCCTCTTTTGAAAGGCTCACGTTCCCGCCTTTAGAGAGCGACACCGCCATGAGTAATTATCCTTAAATATCAATAGGTTATTCAGGCATAGCACTGGTTTGCGCTATACCTAAATAGGTCTCAGAAGGACAGGCCGTAGCCTACTGCAACTGCCTTCAAACCGCCGGCGTAGCCTTGACCGATGGCGCGGAATTTCCACTCACCACCATTGCGATAAAGCTCGGCGAAGATCATCGCGGTTTCAGTCGAAGCATCTTCTGCGAGATCGTAGCGAACGACTTCAGCGCCGGTGACTTCGTTAACGATGCGAATGAACGCGCCGCCAACTTGGCCGAAGTTCTGCTTACGAAGTTCAGCGTCGTGAATGGTCACGGTGAATGCAACCTTATCGATGTCGGCAGGCACACGGCTCAGGTCGACCTTGAGAACTTCGTCGTCGCCATCGCCAGCACCAGTACGGTTGTCGCCGGTGTGTTCGATCGAACCGTCCAGGCTTTTCAGCTGGTTGTAGAAAATGAAATCCGATTCACCGCGGACCTTGCCGGTGCTGCTCAGCAGGAACGCACTGGCGTCCAGGTCGAACTCAGTACCATCAGTGACGCGTGGGTCCCAGCCCAGGCCAACGATGAGCTTGGACAGCGATGGATCTGTCTTGGTAAGCGAGAGATTCCCGCCTTTCGAAAGCGACAATGCCATTACTTAACTCCTTGTTTCGTCAGTGATTTTCAGTTGGATTCTGCAGTCGGCTCTTCCTTTTCAGGGAAGATCAGACTCGCGACAATACCGATGACCAAAACGACCATGACGATGATCAAGCTGGTGTTTGCATCGATGCTGTAGCCATGGTGGAACATGTGATCAGTAGCATTCAGGCCTAGCTTCACCGCGATGAAGAACAGCAAAGCGATTACGGCTTTCTCGAGGTGAACCAGATAACGCTTCAGCGCCTCCAGAACAAAGTACATGGTGCGCAACCCGAGAATTGCAAACAGCATCGCAGAGTAGACAATCAGAGGCTCACGGCTGACCGCGATGACTGCTGGCACAGAGTCAAAGGCGAACAGTACGTCAGAGATCTCAGCCACGACAAGACAGAGGAACAAAGGAGTGGCGAAAATCGCACCCTTCGCTGCCAGGGTCATACCTTGGTTTTCTGGCTTGCGCAGCTCACCTTCCAGCACCTTGCGGCTCACGAAGAACTGGTTCTTGTAGAGCTTCGGCCACACGGGAAACAGCTTCTTGGCGAAGCGGTAAGCCATGTGAGTCGAATAGTCTTCCTCTTCTTCGTCATCACCGCCGCCCTTCAGCATCATGATTGCCGTCCAAGCGACGATCACAGCGAAGACGACCTCAACCCATGGACCGAAGGCAAGCAGCCCGGTACCGATGGCGACGAAGATTCCGCGGAACACGATCGCACCGATGATGCCCCAGTAGAGTACGCGGTGACGCAGGCCATCAGGCACTTTGAACCAGGCGAAGATCGCCATGAATACGAAGAGATTGTCGACGCTGAGTACCTTTTCAAGCGCATAGCCCGTTACGAACAGGCTGGCAACTTGTGGCCCGTGCTGAACGTATAGAAAGCCGGCGAAGCCGAGCGATATTGCAATCCAGAAGATAGACCACGCCGAGGCCTTAGCCAGCGACACAGGTTTGTCGCCTCGGTGCGTGAGCATATCGAGCAGCATTGCGCCGATGGCAAGGCCGACAAAAACGGCCATGGTCAGCGGGGGGAATCCAATATGGGTAACTTCCACGATGCGGTACCTTAGAGTTCGAAATCAGCTGGGTTCAGACCCAGCTCGAGACAGATCTGGCGGCAAGCCGCTTTCTCTTTATCATCAAAGTTTCCGTCGGACGCGCCGATAGCGCATGCCACACGGACCAGCAGACGGGCAGCCCCATCGTTGCCTTTGATCTTGTTGATCGTTTTCAGCGCTTCAGCCTGACCGATCTGGAAGTCGAATTCGAACTTCCCGACCGAATCATTGAAGGCCGCGATCACGTCGGACAGGTTGAACACCTTCAACTCAGGCGAGTTGTTGATGAAACCGGACATCTTCATTTTTTCGGCAGACGACACCTCGCCGTCAGCGGCGGCGATCATGGCGCAAGCGGCCGCAGTGGCCTCCATGAAGTTGCGGTTTTTGAACTTGGTCACTTCCGTGGTGAGCGCCGCACGGGCTTTCTCAGCGTTAGTCTTCAGCCATCCCAGCATGTTCTGTACCTCTCAAGGCGGGGCCAGATGCCCCGCGTGAATCAGATTATTTAGAGCCAGCGCGCCAGCGCATGCCCCAACCGTAGGCTTTGTCCATTGGCTCTTGATTGCTATGGAAATCGACCCTACGAGTGACCTTAACGGCACCGTTGTCGTTTTCAAGGAGAGCGATAGCGCAGCAGCCCAGACGGCCGCCCTCCTCGTTCAGACGAACCTCGATCTCTGGCTGACCAGGAACGAAGATGGTGACCACACCGTCGGTAGCCTTCCAGTCAGGCGCGCCATCGTAGATGAAGGCAAAGATTAGAATGCGTTTGATCTCGCTCCACTTCTTACCATTGATGTGCAACCACTCACCGCCAGCTACAGCACCTGTACGGTCATCGCCCATCAGCTTGATGAACGGCTCGTAATCGAGATCGCCGAAGCTGTTTCCGAGAGCCTGAACGACGCTCTTTTCACCATCCTGCAGCTCGTACAAGCACCCCAGATCCAAGTCGATTTCCTTCGACTTGGTGAAGAAGCCGCTCTTACCGCGGTTCCAGTTCAGGTTGACCCGTATTTCACCAAAGCCAGCCGCAGTCTTCTCCAGGCTGATCGAGGTGCGAGACTTGTCGAGGGTGACCTTGCTCAGGCTAATCGTTGATTTCGCGGGCGCTGGTGCGGGCGCAGCCGGCGTCGGTGTTGGCGTTGGCGTTGGCGTTGGGGCTACCGAAGGAGGGGGGGCATCTGAGATGTCCACTCCGAAGTGAGTGGCCAATGGAGCCAGTCCGCCAGCAAAGCCCTGCGCAACACAGCGGAACTTCCATTGACCTTGGCGGCGATAGAACTCGCCCAAAATCAAAGCTGTCTCTTTCATCCCCGCAGTCGGGATTTGAGCGTCAACGCCACCACTGACGGTGACCTTCAAGCTCGATACGCGATCGAAGCTGGCCTTGTTCTCGTGGATGGTTGCTGTCAAAGCAACTTTATCTACTGCCGATTCAAGGCGGCTCAAGTCGACGTTGAAGACGGCGCGACCACTTGAGGCGTCCGTCATCTGTACCGCTCCGCCCAGCACATTTGGCTGGCCGTAGAAGCACATATCGTTGTCACCGCGAACCTTGCCAGACTCAGTCAGTGCAAAGGCCGAAACGTCAATATCCGCGCCGGGGATTGGTGTATAGGCGATCTCGATACTGATCGAGCCGGTGGCGACCGGCGCATTACCGCCCGGGACCAGGCTCGTCATGCGCGCACCGCCTGAACAGCCAGGCTGACCAGATCATCAGCTGTGCGGCCGCGAGTGGTTTTACCGATGGCCTTGAACTCCCAGCCCCCAGCACTACGGGTCAGGCTCGCCATGACGACGCCAGTGTGTGCACCCTGTTCGGACAGGTTAAAACGTGCGAGTTCGTTGTTTTTGCCGAAATCAACGATACGGCAATAGGCGTTCTCGATGCGCTCGAAGTTTTCGCCGGTAAAGCTGTTCACAGTGAACACCAGGTGGGTTACCGCCGACGGCAGCTTGGAAAGGTCAACGAAGATGGTTTCATCATCGCCTTCACCTTCACCAGTGCGGTTGTCACCGGAATGGCTGATCGAACCGTCTTTGGATTGGAGCTGGCGGAACCAGACCAAATCCACCGGTTTCAGATTGGCGTCGAAAAGGATGCAGGATGCGTCCAGATCGATATCGCCGCCTTTACCGAACAACTTGCCGAGCAGGCCAGATTTGACTGGGTCCCAACCCAGGCCCAGGGAAATCTTTGTCAGACCAGCGCCTGCGGTTTTCTCAAGACTGATCGACTGATTCTTAGAAAGGGTAAGTGCCATCGTTACGCTCCTTGTTGATCGTTGGTCTACTGCTTGTCGGCAGCGGTGCCAGTTACTGAATTCTTGCGGGCTTCGTTCTGACGAACGCGAGCCTCGATTTTTTCTATCTTTATGCGACCGCGCTGCCAGCGCGGGTGAAAGTAACGCCAATGTGGCTCTTGCGCTGCGGCCAGCAACTCATGATCTCCACGCGTATCTCCCCAGGCACGCAGCCTGAATTTTTCCAAAGGCCCATATACGGATTCGAGACGAAGCACCTTGGCTTCGCAGCGACAATTACTGCCGCTGATCCTGCCCGTGAGCACTCCATCGGCGACTTCAAGCTCTGTGGCTATCAGCTTGATCCCCAGCTCATTTGCAAAAGGGGCCAGTACCAGTCGTGGTGATGCAGAGCAGATCGTTACTTCTGCGCCACTGGACAACTCTGCGGCGACCGATTGTAAACCGGCTGGGCGCATGAGCCGGCTCCAGTAGGCCCTTCGAAATTCAACTGCTCGTTGCTCAACCCAATCGACCGGTACGCCTTTGAGAAACGAGGCGATAAGAACGGCTTTAAGCTCATCGCGGCTCATCCCCTTGCCGAGGTAACGAAGAGCGGCGGGAAGCATGCGCATGACGCGAACGGAAAAGATGCGCACGCCAAACGCATATCTCAGGAACGGAACGAAACTATCCCGCCGGGTTAGCGTGCCGTCGAAATCGAATACAGAGAGGATGGGAGCTGCCACCGGGCCTGCTTCAAGCATTTCCTGAGTCACCGACCTACCTCTGCGAGACGGATTGGCTCTGACATGGAAATTTCCGCCGGTTTCACGCCATGCCATTTCGCTCGCTCAATCACCTTTATCGCCCAGTTGTAATGCGTGGCTGGCTCAACCATCGCGTCGTCGTGCTTGAACACAGCGGGTGCTGAGTCGTTGACGATCAGCTTTGCGCAATTCAGATCCTCAATCGACACACGGAATGCATCATGAATTTGAGAGATCTGCGATGGATGAATCGCGGTCTTGCCTACCAATCCGTGTGAGATATCCAAGGCAAGCTCCTCTGAGAACAACTCAGGGGTCGCAAGCTGCTCAAACACCGGTGCGGTGAGTGCGAAACCTTGAGCACCCAGCACGCCAGCCAGCATCGGTATGACGTATCCCATAGGCGTGTTGTACAGCGTTGCTGTGGGATTTCGGCGAAGCCCAAGGCATCCCATCAAATCATTGCCACCGATACGAAGCGCCAGGATGCGATCGCCAAAATCGGAGCGCAGTGCTGCGCCCAGATCAACCATCGCCGCCGGGTTGTATACCTCGGAAGTTTCCAAGGTAGGCATAAGCAAAAGTGCCGGATTCGTCACTGCCTTTACCCACTGCCCCTGCGACGAAAAAGTGAGTTTCGGAACTACAAAACCGTCGACGGCACAAATTTCTGGCCAGTCATTCAGCATCGCTGCCATTTCCGAATCGCGGGGCCGAATAAAAACGAGCGGACCATCACCGTTACGAAGATGCTCAAATTGAATAGCCTTCAGCACACCGCGCAACTGCTGAAGTGCTGCATCAACATCAGACACTGCAACCGCATCTTCGAGACATACCACCACAGAGCGAAGCCCGGGCAGCTTTACACCTCGGATGACGTCGAGAATGTCAGAGCGTGTCGCAGGCATGTACAGCGTTGCGCCGAGAGCATACGGAGAGGTTCTGCTCATCAGTTCACACTCCTGATGATGGTTACAGCGCGGTACGGGCCAAGCTCTTCACCAGCCTCTTGCACCTCAATGCCAGCTCGGTCAGTCAGATGCATCAACAGTTGAACGTCCGCATCTGTACGGTCCCGAACGAGCACCTGATCAGGCACGCGGCGCAGCACCGCCCGAGTCGCTTCAGCGATACCAGGCTTTACGCGGTTGAGATTCGAGACGCCGAACCGTGCGGCCAGACCATCGACTACCCCCAAAGCGCTCCGCTGAAGAGCCAGTGCTTCATCTGGAGTCCAGGGTGCTGCAGGACTAACTTCAACGGACATACGCGCTGCTTCAATGCGGTCGATGAACTGTCGAGTAACGTCGTGCTCATGCAGATGGTCGTAAACCACGCAGCCATGAAGGCCACCTTCAGCTGGCCAGATCGAACGCGAGACCAACCCAGATACGGTTGCACCGAGGATGCCAGAAGGAATGATCCAGTCATCGGCGGAGGCAGCTAGCCACGCACGGCCGCATGGATCCGCCAACACGACAAGGCGAGGCTCCTCGGGGAAACGTGTGTCGCCGGCGAGGCAGCGCTTAATCTCGCCGGAGATGGCACCTTTACCGGTCCAGCCGTCAACGAAGACGATATTCTCGGCTCCGTGCTCTGCGATGATGCTTTCGAGGGCGACCATGTCGATGCCGCGATCACGGACAATGCTGATTCCGTAGTGGTGCGCATCGCGTCCAAGCCCCAGCAGGGCACGGCGCAGGAGAACCCCAAGTGGCAGTCCAGCGCGCACGAATGAAACCAACGCGATGGTCGGGCCGCGGTAGCGCTCTTCGAGCGCCAGCGCCAACGCCAACGCCTGAACATCCTCAGCCATGCGCATCGCGTTCTGGCTCATGGCTTTCTCGAACAAGCCCATGTGTGTACTGGAAGGGGCGCTCTCCTGACTGATCATCTCGGAGTAGTGTTTTTGATTGGTCTGAATCAGACGTTCCTTTTCGAGAACATCAGTAAGGCCGATCTGCACTGGTCGCAAGAGAAAATGGACGTCTTCGGGCAAGTAGCTGCCACTTCCAACTGTAAGGCTTGCCAGCGAAGGATTAAGCATTGATCGAACCCTCCACCAATGCCGCGAGTTGGCTTTTAGCCGGCGTCGACCAGAAATGGCAAAGATTCATGAAACCCAAATCAGTGATGCTGTCGCCGAAACCCAACACAGGCCGCACCGCATTCAGGTCGTGATCAATCGAAAGGAAATGTTCAACAGCCGCGCGCTTGGAAAGGCCGGTTGGAAGCAAAGCCAGGTTGTTACCGTTGGTGTGGGTATGTAGCCCGTCCAACAGGCCTGCAGTACGCAATTGCTCCAGCACGAAGGTCAGATGCTCATCCACTCCGGTGTTGTGCTTCACGACAACGTAGTGGCGCTGGTTTGCTTCCTCAACGACCCAGCCGCGCAGCGAGATACCGTTTTGCGACCCGAGGTCCAACGCGGCTTCACATAGCAACGGAAGGCGTTCGTGATAGCTGGCCAACTTGTCACTCATGATCTCGTGCCACTGCTCGTTCACAGCGCCATCGGGGTTCAAGATCAGACCGCCATGGGAACAGACAGCTCCAGCGGTGAAGTTCAGACGTACACGCCCGAATGCCTCAGCGCTGCGCGCAGTGACAGGCACCACATCTGCTACCTGTAGCAGCCACTCCAGAAAATCCTTCTGGACCTGCGTTTGGTAGCCGCTCACACCGCCGTTCACGTCGTAGGATGCTGGATAGCGGAATTGGTCCTCCTCGGGCATTTTGCGGGCAGTCTGGAAGAGGGTGTCATCAAGGTCGATCAGCACAAGTGGTCGATTAAAGGCCATCGACGATCACCTCTGCGTTCAATGCCTCGATCAGAGATTGAGGAACAGCCTGCGCAGCGGTTTCGCTGCAGATGAACACGCGATCGAACTGACCGGGCGCAACGTTGTAAAGGAAATTCACGATGCCCAGGCCGTAGTTGTCGGAGAAACTGAGGGCATGCTCGATGGAGTGGCCCAACGCAATTGGCGAGCGAGTGGTCGAGCTGAAGTGAACATTAGCGCCAGCGCGCTCCAGCCGTTCTGCCAACAGGAAAGGTTTCCAAACGAACTCTCCGGTGCCCAGCACGATCACCTTCTCACCCGGTTTGACTTGGATATCGCGGCCGAGGGTGTCTTCGACCTCTCGAACACCGAGACGACCCCAGTCATTGGCAGGATCAATAGGCCAGTCGCCCACAGCCACGATGCCAGTTTCTGGCATCTCAGGGAGGGATGCCTCGGGGTTCTCTGTGAACTGATATGCGCCACTGAGCAGCGAAATCTGATCAGCAGCGCCGCCGAAGTTCGAACAGACCGCGCCAGCGGACCAGTCGGTCAATACACACGTCACCACGCGCTCTAGGTTGTGCAGGCCGGCATCGGCCAAAGCGCGGTGCAGATTGACGAAGGTCTTGCCGGTGGAAGCTTCATCATCAACCAGAACCAGAGAGCGGGCGCTGCGCAGCAAGGTGTTGAGCTCGGGGTCTTGAGGTTCATGAATCAAGTGAGCACTCGCATGTGAGTGCTCTTCCTCGAAACGCACAAATATCTGATCACCAACTGGATGGCGAGTGCTCACGATGTACATCGTGTCCGGCCGAGTCTTGGCGTACGAGCGGTGAACACCGGCACCCAGCCCTACAGCAGTCTCAGCCATACCGATAACCAACACCGGCCCTGGCAGATCAGCGGGAATTTTTGCTGCCAGGCTCCCGTAGGTGAATTCCATCACTGACGGTTTGACAGGGATATGCTTGCCTAGCACCCGTGAAACGAACAAGAAGGCACGTTTTGGATTGCGGCGCTCGGCAAATCCAAAAAGAGATTCTGGCGATACAGAAGACAGGTGGACGTCGACCTCAAGCACCCCCCGCATCAAAGATGCACTGAGCTTGGTCGACTCTTGACTAACTGCGATATGTTCCATGTCTAGGTTCCTGTGGACGTTAGATGAGAACCTAACGGCCACCCTTAAATCTTCAATGAGTCGATTTGGCTTAGCTGCGAGCTTCGATTTTCCAAAGCGAAGGCTGTACGCCTCGCGCTATGTCGGCTGCGGTAAGCGTGGTATGTGCGTCATTACGGAAGATCGAGATGTGACAGGCGTCCAAGAAGGCAACCAGTAGGTTCGACTTAACAGCGAAGTTCATATTCTGAGCATCAGGTACGGTCGAGGTGACCATTCCTACGACGCTCCCGTGCACATCAAACAGAGGGCTGCCCGATGAGCCTGGCTGAATTGCCGCTGTGAACTGCATCAGGCTTGCGTCATTGCGCAGACCAAATAGTGCCGACACGCCGCCTTGCGTGACGTGAGCTCCGCCACCAGCAAAACCCGACATCGGGAAACCAACCGCAGTTACAGGGTCGCCGAGTGAACACCCGGCAGTCGGAGCGAAGCGGACTGGCACAAGCTGAGCGCTCTTCACCCGAAGCAGGGCCATGTCATTTCTTGTGTCGACCATCACCGGCTCGGCACGATAGCGGCCATTGAACGAGTTGATCTCAATGTCGGACATACCCTCTATTACGTGGGCACACGTGATGATGGCTGTTTCGGACACCGCAAACCCCGTCCCCGTCGCCCCAGTTGGCGAACCATTCGGGCGCGAACTGCCGTTACCGGCCGATGGCTGGTCAGGATTTGCTTCATCGATGTCCAAACCGATTCGACGACCAAAAGCGGACAGTCCATAAGCCGAGCCCTCAGCCAGGGCGCGAAACTTCCATTGGCCTTGTCGCGTGTAGAACTCGCCGAGAATCAGTGCTGAGTCACCGAACTTGCTGACATCAAGATCATAGGTCGCGTGCTGCTCGATGGTGAACTTAAGCGATTTGAGCTGACCAATAGGGCCCAAGTTTGAATAGCGATAAACGACCATGAGGACCCTATCGCTACCCCCTGGCAGACGGTCCAGATGGATAGTACTGCCGACACAGGATGGGTCGCCGCTCCAGAACATCCACTTGGACTGCTCTACATGAAAAAGCGCTGCCTCACCCTTCGAATTGCGCTTGTCATCCACGGGGATCAGGGCCACAGCTGCCGTCGAGCCGAAAGCTGTGGTCAGTGAGGATTCCAATGTCCATGAGATTGAAGGCGCACTAAGTGCAATGTTCGCGCCTGGCGTCAGCATGTCTCGCTCCCTGAGGTCCCTGAATCTCTATGTAGAGTATGAGTACATAATGTACCGAAATTGAAGTCATTTTAATATCAGCTAAAAGGCACAGGCACAGCAACCGTAATCGCCTTCACACGCACGCCGCTGATCCAATTTGTCGCCGGTTCCGGAAAGCCAAGGCGCCGAGTCGCAAAAATGCCGGCGAGATTGACCCCCGTTTCGCGTGTGTATCCGATGCCACCTGAATAGCGAGGATTGATTTCCAGCAAGTGCGGGTTGCCACTCGCGTCGTCCCGGGTCTGGACGTTCACGATACCGTCGCAGCCAAAATGTTCGGCGGCTGCGATCGCTAAATCAGTCGCTGGGGATCGCCGTTCAAAGGTTTGGTGGACATCCGCCTTGCGTCGACCGACAAAAGCCACGACCTTGCCGGCCTCACATACCATGTCAACCGAACACTCGCTACCAGGCAGATAAGGCATGATCAACATTGGCTCGCGCGCGGGTGCTGCGCCGAAGATACGGTGATAGGTCTCGAAATCGACCTGACGGGCATCGGGATTTTCAAAACAGCGAAACGGGTCAACACCTTCTTTAAAGCGCCAAAACCCCTGTCCGTAAATACCCACCACTGGCTTGATGCAGACCTCCCCGCTTGGACGGAAAGTGTCATACGCCGCACGTAGTTCTTCTGCGGTCTTCACCGTGATAGCAGGAATGCAAGGGAGGCCCACTCGCTCTGCTTCAGCAGTGAACAGGGCCTTATCATCCACGAGATCGAAGGTGCGTGTGTTTACGCCACCAGTCACAAGCGTGATGCCTGCTGCCTCGAACTTCGCTCTGTGCGCCTCATAGGCACCACCCACACGCCCAGCGACAACGACCTTGATCGAATGCTCGAGCGCCGTACGGATGACCCAGTCAATTCGCTCCCCGCGGTCCTGCGGCTCGACGAAGCTCAGGTGAGCTACCCTCGTGATCTCAGGTCGGTCCCGACGATGGGATGCCAATACCTGGACTGAGGCAGGGAGAGCTTCGATGGCTCCCAATATAATCTCGCGTTGGGAGGCCTGCCCTTCTAAAAACCAGATCATGAACGTTCCTTGAAATTGAGTGTGCTGACGTACAACGGACACTTTGCCCATTCCCGTATCCGCATAGTAACGGCGCCACTTTGAGGTTCAAGGAGCGTTCATTATGAGGCCGAGACAGGGGCGTTTGCAGTAAGCCAAACGGACAGCAACACCGGTAAAGTGTTGCTATGTATGACATATACGGAAATCTCAGGATGGCCTTTGAGATCAGAGGTGCAGCCAAATCTTGATGGCTAGATTTACACAGCTATGTGCATGACGCACGTCAAAAGAGGGCTTCGAATTTCAGGCAGTCGTGTTGCCTGGCTATGGATGGTGAATCCAGCCATCGAGCACCTCGCCGAAGGCCTTACCCTCATAGGGTGCATCCAGCACAGCAAGTAATGCAGATAGCTGGGCTCTGAAGAACTTCGCAGCCCAATCATCCCAACTGGCCGCGTGTGCATCATGCCATGCGTCGGTGAATAGAATTCGAGATGAAAACACCATTACAGGTCCATTCTCGGTTCGACCAAGACGTTGCCAGTTCCAATCTCCAGGACAAATGCTAGCCACGCTAGCCTGAAAGGCCTCCAATGAACGGGCGTCCGGGCCATCGAAAGTAGGCAGCTCGCACCAAAGAGCCAGCCCCACGCTGACTTCGGGGATGTTCGGATTCACTGGGCTAATCCAGTCCACGTCGGCCGTCATAACACCAGCCCAAGCCACAAAGGCTGAGCTGTTGAACGGTTCGCCGTTCTTCGTGAGAACCTCACCGAAGAACCATGGGGACCGAAAATCGCCACGATCAGCGATCGTGCCTCCACACGGGATGAGTCCTGCAGAATTGGAGGCATGCAGGGCATATGATGCTTCTCGTACAGCCAGTGCGCCCATCTGCCCGAATGCTGTCTCAAGCCGCCTCAAAGCTGGCAGCGCAACCATGTCGCTTTCCCGCAGATCGATACTTCCCATGTCGTGATCCTCTAAAAACACAATCAGCTGCTTGGTTAAATATCCGAAGGCTGAGTTTGGATCAATGCCCCCTTGGGACAGATCCGCTCTGATCGAATGATGTAGCTCGGTCCACCAGCAGATTGCTCCGTTCCATCCCAACGGAGGTGGCGTAGCAAAGGTGAGCAGGCAAAGCCCTCCTTTCTCTTTGATACCGCGATCGATCCTCTGATCGAGGTAGCTTTGATAAAGATCAAGCTGTGGCGTCTCTTCACCGGCAGATTCGTCGAAATGCGACGTGAAGCTTGCACTCACCTTGTTTTCGACCAGGAAAAGAAAGCCAGGAGCTGAACCTGCAAGATCTGGTTTGCGGCGCGATGATCTGCCATAGCCCTGCGGGATTACATGCTGCGTCGACCATGTGATTGGGCCAGTTGGTAACTGGCCTGCCGGCAGCTTGAAAAGCATCACTAAGGCTCGTTCGCTGTAACCGCTTCGATCTGCCAGCCTGAGCCATTCTGCCAATAGCTCGGTAAGAAAGTCCTCGAAAGCACCGCGTTGGGCTGATTGCTTGTAGGTATAGAGTTTGGACAGAAAGGTCATCGGATTCCTCTGGCCTTGATTAGACGGTTGTTTAACGCTGCGCCTACTCGTGACATCGCGGTGCTGCGTGGGCAGCCCAACGCGGCAAAGACGATAAGCGGTGCGATAAGTTAGAACGGAGATAAGCTGCGCCGGTGATATGACTCTGCAAATCAACTGTAGGCGCCTGCCGAACACACCTCGCAGAGTTGGGCCCTACACCCGTTGACGCGGTAACTATGTCAGCAAGTCTGTAAAATGGGCCAATATTGTTCGTACAATTTTTCGCGTTCATCAGCCGCCTTTACTGACCCAGAGATTGCATTTCGCGATCAATTCGATCAGTAGCTTGAGCCCGGTGGGCACTTGCCGGCGGCTTGAATAATAAATGTGGCAGCCGGGGCTGGTAGTGACCTAATCCTCCGGCACAAGCCGCAATTCGTCACCCAGTGCAGCGTCCCTGAGTCGCTCATCGTGCTTACTAAGGAGCATGGAGTGGGTCAAATAGAGCCCATGCAGGTCGCCGTGATTCGGAGCAAGGCTTCCGGTGGCTCTATGGCAGTGGATAGTCTGCACAAATTCACCATCGGTGCGCTGAGGCAGGCTCGTTAGCACTGCATGCACAATCAGATATGCAAGGTGTAACGGCCAGACGCGTACGCCGAGTCAGGCTAATCAGCATCTGCTATCAACGTGGGATGAGGTCATCGGCTTCGGCACATTTGCGGTGATATCTGCATCTTGATACCTGAAAAAGAGCAATCAGAGGTACGCTTAAAAAGTTAGGTTTCGGAGCCGAAATTGCCTCAAAATCGTCAAAAGCTAACTAAAAGCTATGCCCTGATGCAGGATCGAGAGCAAAAAAAAATGCTGGACAGGCTGAAAACCTAGTAGCCGTAAGGGTTGGGCTTCAGATCGCAAAACATGACTGAGATCTAATAGGGTAGATAGTAGCATTGAGCCATGGATAACCTAGCGTCAGTGACTGATGAATAAGGCGCGAGCGATGCCCTGATCAGGCCATAGCACAAAGACAGAAATTGAACGGATCAATGCCTGCTCGCAGAAAAAGCCTGAGTGTAGGAGCTAAAATGCCCTCGCGTAACCGGCAAAGCTACCTGAATGCGCGGGACAGGGCAAACCAGCGCGAGCCGCGGCACTGGCACTTTGCCACGACCCAAGGCATGCTAGCCGTCCCGTACGCGTCCAGCTAATAATACGTGTTGCACCTTAGTCGCCAAACCGCAGGATCGCAGCTTGCCTAATGTAGCTCCGCCAACACTCACCCATGTGCCAGGCCAAACCCTTGGCCCACCCGTGCGCGGGACGTTAAAGGGTGCCTTGGCTGCGCTGGTGCTGTTTTTGCTGGGGATCCTGATTTGGTTATTAATTGAACAGTTCCAGGAGACCCTCGAACAAGAGCACCTGGCCAGCGTCCATTACAGCGCAGACCTGGCTGACCACATCAGTTTGAGCCTGGCGCTCAAGGCCGAAACCGCCCTCAACCAGCTCCCGCTTTACGAACTCCCCCGCACCCAAAGCCAGCAGCAAGCTGTGGTGAATCAACTGCGTGCAGTGGTGCCGAATGTGCAAAGCCTGGCCTTGCTCAGCCCTGCTGGCGATATCGTGCTCGACAGCAGCAGCGCCAGCCCCGACGCGGCTTTTTTGAAAGAGTGGGTACGCAGTAACCCGCCGCAAGGCCGGGGCGATGTCTATTACTACGGCAATAACCGTGATGCCAGCGTCATTTACCTGCGCTTGCGCCCGCCTAATGACACCTTCAACGGGTATTGGCTGCTGCGCCTGAGCACTGGCATGCTGCACTCGCTGACGCGCCGAACCGCCGAGAAGAACCGCCCGCAATGGCTGATCGAAAACGGCCAGACCGACACCGTGCTCAGCCGTATGGCAACCGCGTCCAGCGCCAGCACTGTCACCCCGGGCGACGAAGCCTCAACGGTGCTGCTGGTGCCCTTGAGCCACAGCGACTGGGAACTGCGCGGCCTGTTCGACCGCAACGAAGCCAAGGCGCATTTGCTACCCGGCCTGATCGGCAAATGCCTGCTGGGCCTGATGTTCTCGTCATTGCCGCTGCTGGCGCTGCTCAACATGCGCCGGCGCCAACGGCAACTGCATGAAGGTCGGCGGCGCTACCACGACATTTTCGAAGGCACCGGCGTGGCCTTGTGCGTGCTTGACCTGGCCGGTTTGCCGGGCCTGCTGGAGCGCGAAAAGCTGCACGACCGCGAGGCGCTCAAGCAATGGCTGCAAGACAACCCCGAACGGCGGCGCCTGTTATTTGAGCAACTGCGCGTCACCGAAGTGAACCAGGTGGCGTTGCAACTGCTGGGCATCAGCTCGGGCCATGAAGCCTGGATAAAACTGATCAACGGCTGCCCGGCCAACCCCTCAGCCATTGGTTATCAGTTGGTTGAAGCGGTGCTTGAACAACAGCACCAGCTTGAACTGGAAATAACCCTTACCGATACCCAAGGCCATGACCAGCATTTATGGCTGGTGCTGCGCCTGCCCGAAGACCGACAGGACTACCACGCGGTCATTCTGAGCATCAGTGACATCACCAGCCGCAAGCTGATCGAGCTGTCACTGCAAGAGCGGGAAAGCTTCTGGTCGGACGTGGTGCGTACCGTGCCTGACCACCTGTACGTGCAGAACGTGATTAGCCAGCGGATGATCTTCAGCAACCACCATTTGGGCCAAACCCTGGGCTACAGCAGTGTTGAGTTGCAGCAAATGGGGCCGTACTTCTGGGAGCTGTTGCTGCACCCCGAAGACGCCGAGCACTACAGCGAACTGCGCCAGCAACAACGCGACGGCGGTTATGCCCAGCAGCTCGATTGCCAACTGCGCTTTCGCCACCGCAGCGGCGTGTGGCGCCGTTTTGATATTCGCGAGCAAGCCCTGGCCCGTGACACCGGCGACCAAGTGACGCGCATTGTCGGGGTCGCCAAAGACATTACCGACCAAATCGAAGCCAGCGAGTCCTTGCGCGACAGCGAGCATCGCTACCGGATGCTGGCCGAGAGCATCAGCGACGTTATTTTCTCTACCAACAACAGCCTGCAACTCAACTACGTCAGCCCCTCGATCGAAACCGTGTTGGGCCATGACGCCGACTGGGTGCTCAAACACGGCTGGCAAGCCACCATCGCCAAACCACAACAGTTGACAGGCCTGTACAGCCTGATCGAACGGGTCAAGAGCGCGCTCGACAAACCGGCCCAACTGGCGGCCCTGCGCACCCAATTGCAGACCCAACTATTCCTGCTCGACTGTGTGCGTGCTGACGGGCGCAAAATACCGGTGGAGCTGCGCCTGATTCTGGTGTGGGATGAGCACGATAAATTTGAAGGCCTGCTCGGCGTTGCCCGTGATATCAGTCAGCAGCGCAGCGCCGAAAAAGACCTGCGCATGGCTGCCACGGTATTTGAGCATTCCACCTCAGCCATCCTGATCACCGACCCGGCGGGTTACATCGTGCAAGCCAACGAAGCCTTTAGCCGGGTGAGCGGCTACTCCGTTGAGCAGGTACTCGACCAACTGCCGAACCTACTGACTGTCGATGAACAGCAGCAAGCGCACTTGCAGTACGTGATCAAGCAACTGAACCAGCACAACACCTGGGAAGGTGAAGTGTGGCTCAAGCGGCGCAATGGCGAACATTACCCGGCGTGGGTCGGGATTACGGCGGTGTTCGACGACGAAGGCGACCTGGCCAGCTATGTATGCTTCTTCAGCGACATCAGCGAGCGCAAGGCCAGCGAACAACGCATCCACCGTCTGGCCTACTACGACGCCCTCACTCACCTGCCGAACCGCACGTTGTTCCAGGACCGCCTGCACACCGCCTTGCAGCAGGCCGAACGGAACAAGTCGTGGGTGGTGTTGATGTTCCTCGACCTTGACCGCTTCAAGCCGATCAACGACTCGCTGGGCCACGCCGCGGGCGACCGCATGCTCAAAGACATGGCAACGCGCCTGCTGGCCTGCGTGGATGACGACGACACCGTTGCGCGCATGGGCGGCGACGAATTCACCCTGCTCTTGCAGCCCCGCGCCACCCGCGTCATGGCGCTCAACCGGGCGGTCGGGGTGGCTGAGCAAATCCTCGCCAGCCTGGTGCAACCGTTCGTTCTTGAGAGCCGCGAGTTTTTCGTCACCGCCAGTATCGGCATCGCCTTGAGCCCTCAGGACGGCAACGAACTCAGCCAACTGATGAAAAACGCCGACACCGCGATGTATCACGCCAAAGAGCGCGGCAAAAACAACTTCCAGTTCTACCAGGCCGACATGAACGCCAGCGCCCTGGAACGCCTGGAGCTGGAAAGCGACCTGCGCCATGCGCTGGAACAGCAAGAATTTATCCTCTATTACCAACCGCAATTCAGTGGCGACGGCAAACGCCTGACCGGGGTTGAAGCGCTGTTGCGCTGGAACCACCCACGCCGCGGCCTGGTACCACCGGGGGACTTTATCCCGGTGCTGGAAGAGTTGGGGCTGGTGGTGGATGTCGGTGACTGGGTGCTGGCCGAATCGTGCCGCCAGCTCAAGCGCTGGCACCAAGAGAAAGTGCGCGTGCCTAAAGTCTCGGTCAACATCTCGGCACGGCAGTTTTCGGACGGCCAGCTTGGCACACGAATCGCCAGCATCCTCAAGGAAACCGGGCTCTCCCCGGCGTGCCTTGAGCTGGAACTGACCGAAAGCATCTTGATGCGCGAAGTCAGCGAAGCGCTGCAAATTCTCGCCAGTCTGAAAAACCTCGGCCTGAGCATTGCCGTTGACGACTTCGGCACGGGTTATTCATCGCTTAACTACCTCAAACAGTTCCCGATTGACGTGCTCAAGATCGACCGCACGTTCGTCGACGGCCTGCCGTCAGGCGAGCAGGATGCGCAAATTGTCCGCGCCATTATTGCGATGGCCCACAGCCTCAACCTGGCGGTGATCGCTGAAGGCGTCGAGACCCACGAGCAGCTCGAGTTCCTGCGCGAACACGGTTGCGACGAAATTCAGGGCTACCTGTTTGGCCGCCCCATGCCCGCGCACCTGCTGGTCAAGCAATTGCAGGCCTATGGTTTCAAGCTTGCAACATGATCACGCACGCCGTGAATCGCTTTCATATGCCAGTTAATACCCATTGGGTTAGAATGCCCTCCTTTTCTGCCCCCCGATCCTTGAGGACCGCCATGTTCAGCCGTGATTTGACACTTGCCAAGTTCGACGCCGACCTTTTTGCCGCCATGGAGCAAGAAGCTCAGCGCCAGGAAGAACACATCGAGCTGATCGCTTCGGAAAACTACACCAGCCCAGCGGTGATGGAAGCTCAAGGCTCGGTCTTGACCAACAAATACGCGGAAGGCTATCCAGGCAAGCGTTACTACGGCGGCTGCGAATACGTCGACGTGGTTGAGCAACTGGCCATCGACCGTGCAAAAGAACTGTTCGGTGCCGATTACGCCAACGTTCAGCCGCACGCGGGCTCCCAGGCCAACAGCGCTGTTTACCTGGCCCTGCTGTCGGCCGGTGACACCATCCTGGGCATGAGCCTGGCTCACGGTGGTCACCTGACCCACGGCGCCAGCGTTTCGTCCTCGGGCAAACTGTACAACGCTGTTCAGTACGGCATCGACGCCAACGGCCTGATCGACTACGACGAAGTTGAGCGCCTGGCGGTTGAGCACAAGCCAAAAATGATCGTGGCCGGTTTCTCTGCCTACTCGCAGATCCTGGACTTCCCGCGTTTCCGTGCGATCGCTGACAAAGTGGGCGCGTACCTGTTCGTTGACATGGCTCACGTAGCCGGTCTGGTGGCTGCTGGCGTTTACCCGAACCCGGTTCCATTTGCAGACGTCGTAACCACCACTACGCACAAAACCCTGCGCGGCCCACGTGGCGGTCTGATCTTGGCCAAAGCCAACCCTGAGATCGAGAAAAAGCTGAACTCGGCCGTATTCCCGGGCGGTCAAGGTGGCCCACTGGAACACGTTATCGCCGGTAAGGCCGTGTGCTTCAAAGAAGCCCTGCAGCCTGAGTTCAAGGTGTACCAGCAACAAGTGGTGAAAAACGCCCAGGCCATGGCCTCGGTGTTTATCGAGCGCGGCTACGACATCGTGTCGGGCGGTACTGAAAACCACCTGTTCCTGCTGTCGCTGATCAAGCAAGACATCTCCGGTAAAGACGCTGACGCCGCGTTGGGCAAAGCCTTCATCACCGTGAACAAAAACTCCGTACCTAACGACCCACGCTCCCCGTTCGTCACCTCGGGCCTGCGTTTCGGTACCCCGGCTGTGACCACTCGCGGCTTCAAAGTTGAAGAGTGTAAAGAGCTGGCGGGCTGGATCTGCGACATCCTGGACGACATCAACAACGAAGCCGTGATTGATGCAGTTCGCGAAAAAGTAAAAGCTATCTGCAAAAAGCTGCCTGTTTACGGCAACTGAGTGTAATTAGCTGAATAAGAAGCCCGGCCTTGAGCCGGGCTTTTTTGTGGCCGCCCTGTAGGAGGGGCCGCCCCGTCTTCGACGCCGCGCTGTCGCGCAGCAAACAGGACAGCGAGTATCTTCAGCATCCCC